>DDLW01000038.1 GCA_002340345.1 Alphaproteobacteria bacterium UBA2562
TTTTCGCTGACGCGAAAATTGGGTGACTTTTTCGAGAAAAAGTCTTTCAAAAAGCTTTTGAGGACTTTTACGCAGCGTCGCTCTCGTCTGTTTTTTGCAGAGCAGCGAGGGCTTTTGAGCGAAATTCGCGCCGATAGACCACCAAAACCACCCAAATCGAGGCGATCATAAAGAAAATGGGGTGTAAAAACCACCCTAAGGCCGCGACAGAAAAGAAATAAGACCGGATGCCTTGGCTATAATTACTGGCGGCAATCCGATTGATGGCGGTGGTACGGGTAATGAAGCGGGTTTTTTCTGATTGTGGCGCGTCTTCTGCCGGGGCGGCGCCGACGAGGATGCTGCCATAATTAAATAAGCGCATGGCCCAAGCAAATTTGAAAAACGCATAGACAAAGACGGCGGCCATCAGCAAAACCTTGATTTCCCAAGCTTCACGGGCTGTTGCTGTTGTGAAGGGGAGATCGGTGAGCACAGCAATGGCCTGGTCACCAGCCCCGAGGGCGGCAATAGTACCACCAAGGAGCAGAATGGTCGTCGAGGCCAGAAATGTTGTGCTATGCAGCAGATTGCCCATGATCTGAGAATCGACAATACGCACATCGCGGCTGACCATCAGGCGCATCCACTGGCTGCGGTAGTCATTCATGCTCTGAACAATGCCTTTGGGCGCAAAGCGACTATAATCAGCAAAGAGGATATAGCCAATCCAGCACACTAAAAAAAGAACTAAAGCGATAACATCGAGGCTGGTGAAGCCTGTTTTGTTCCAAAAATTAAGAATATTGGTCCATTCTGGCACAGTGAAACTCTTTTACAGAATGTGAGAATATTGCGCTTTTATTGAGGTTTGCGTAAAATTATTTATCTCTTTTGACTGTGTTTATTTTAATTTCATAAGATCATGGTCCATATTAAAAACCGGCCTTCCTGGATGGTGCATTTGATAGGACCGGGTGATGGTTTCGGCGAGGCGGAGGCTGGTTTCCCAGAACGCAGAACATTCTTCTTCGACACAAAGCGACCAAAAAAAGGCCTCTTGCGCGCAGCAAATATCTTGGATAGACACGGCGAGATCGCCATAAAGCCAATAAAATGTGCAAAAATCGCGCACCAAATCTTCTTCGCCAAAGAGGATGACTTCTTTTTTCTCTTTTGTTGTGCGGTAAGCAAAACCGTTCTGCGGTTTTAAGTTTTCTTGGGAAATAAAATCCAGGGCATCGTCCCTGGCGATTTCATGAAAGCCAATTTCTTGCAAAATATGCTCAACGGCATTGCAGTCTTTTTCATCGGTGGGAAAACACAGCAATCCAACCTCTGGACGGGCGCCAAAAGCGGCGGCGAGATCCTCTGGATCGCCAAAAGCCACAAGACGACTTGTACATCCACAGCTTCTTTCTGAAAAATAGCCAGGGATGATATGGGCATGTTTGGGTGTGTTGGTGCAGGGCTTTTGGTCCTCAGCTTTTTGCGGCGGCACTGGGGCAGAAAAAGGCAGAGCCTCAGAAAGCGGGTCTTCCTGAGAAGGACGCGTTGGGCTGAAAAGAGTCTTGCGGGAGCGACGAGAAAAAGTCAAAAGGGAACTCCTGTCGTCACAGAGTGAGCATGAAACCGAACATTTCGACCAAAGCTTAAAGGGGCATCATTGGTTTTGATCGCGGCCTTTGATCGACTTTGGCAGATCTTTTATGTATTTCAAGGGAAACGCGCAATAGGCTTTACAATTAAATTTTATAGACCTCATTCTTCTAAAGCCCCATCCTTCTAAAGGATGTATTGAAAAGGGCCATATTCAAGTCTTCGGGGGAATTCTATCAGAATTGTCTTAGGCTGTCTCATATTTGCAAAAGAAAGAGGCCTCATGAAAGCAAAGCACGTTAAAGTGGGGGCCTTTCACGATGCGCCTTGCTCTAAAACACAGACAGAGAGCATTGCCCTTTGAGGGACTTTTCACACGAAAATGGCGCTGAAATTCATGCCCGCGAAGCAGGCTGAAAAGAGGCGCCAATCAAAAACTCAATATTGCCTTCTGGCCCTTTAATGGGGCTTTCTGTCAGGCTTGCAACATGCCAGCCTGGTAAAGCCTCCAACCACTGTGTGATGCGCTGGCAAACCGCTTTATGGATATCTGGATCGCGCACGACCCCGCCTTTGCCAACATGTTCGCGTCCGGCCTCAAATTGCGGCTTGATGAGAGCAATGAGACACCCTCCTGGGGCGACCAGGGCAAGGCCAGCGGGTAAAAGGGTTTGGAGGCCAATAAAACTGGCATCACAGACCAAGATATCAATAGGATCTGGGATCATGTCTGGGGTGAGATGACGGCCATTAACCCTTTCCAAAACCACGACCCGTGGATCTTGCCGGAGTTTCCAGGCGAGCTGACCATGGCCAACATCAACCGCATAGACTTTCTGGGCGTTATGGGCCAAAAGCACATCGGTGAAGCCACCGGTTGACGCGCCGAGATCAAGGGCAATGCGCCCATTCGGGTCAAAGGGGAAGTGGTCAAGGCCATGGGCGAGCTTTAAGCCGCCTCGGGACACCCAGGGATGGTCTTGGCCTTTCACCAGTAGCGGCGCATCTTCGGCAAGTTTATCGCCTGCTTTTTGGACGCGTTTATCGCCTGAAAGCACAAGACCGGCCATGATAATGGCTTGGGCTTTTGTGCGGCTTTCGGCCAAGCCGCGATCAACCAGCATTTGGTCAACGCGTTGTTTTTTCCCCGGCATAGAGGCGCCATCCTCCTGTGAACACTCTTCGACGCGCAACGCCTCTTGCTATATTCGGCAAAGGCGCAGGTTTTGCCCTTTGCCGCCCTCTTTGCCGTGATGCGCATGGGATTATGTGTCGAGAAAGCTCCGCAGTTTGCGCGACCGCGAAGGATGTTTGAGTTTCCGCAAAGCTTTGGCTTCGATCTGACGAATCCGCTCTCGGGTGACGGAGAATTGCTGGCCAACCTCTTCTAGGGTGTGGTCGGTATTCATGCCGATCCCAAAACGCATTCTTAAGACGCGTTCTTCTCTGGCGGTCAAAGAGGCCAAGACGCGGGTTGTGGTTTCGCGCAGATTGGCATGGATCGCGGCATCCAAAGGCAGAATGGCGTTTTTGTCTTCGATGAAATCGCCGAGATGGCTATCTTCCTCATCGCCAATGGGGGTTTCGAGGGAGATGGGCTCCTTGGCGATTTTGAGGACCTTACGGACCTTTTCAAGGGGCATTTGTAGTTTTTCGGCCAATTCTTCCGGGGTTGGTTCGCGGCCAATTTCATGGAGCATTTGCCGAGAGGTCCGGACCAGCTTATTAATGGTCTCGATCATATGAACTGGAATGCGGATTGTCCGGGCCTGGTCCGCAATCGAGCGCGTGATCGCCTGGCGAATCCACCAAGTGGCATAAGTTGAGAATTTATAGCCCCGGCGATATTCAAACTTATCAACGGCTTTCATCAAGCCGATATTGCCTTCCTGGATAAGATCCAAGAATTGCAGGCCACGATTGGTATATTTTTTGGCAATGGAAATGACCAAGCGCAGATTGGCTTCGACCATTTCTTTTTTCGCACGGCTCGCTTCTTTTTCGCCTTTTTGCACTGTGGAGACAATGCGGCGGAACTCGGTCAAAGGCAAACCGACGGTATCGGTGATATCGGTGATCAATTGGCGGCTATCGGTGATTTCTTTGCCATAGAGATCCAGGAATTTCGGCCATCCTTTGCCGGGCAGTTTGCTGACGGTTTCGATCCAATTGGGATCAAGCTCGCTGCCACGATAGGCATCAAGGAAGGCTTCACGTTTGATTTTGCAATGTTCGGCGAGGCGTAGCAGCTTGCCTTCTGCGGAAATCAAGCGTCGGTTGAGCATGTAGAGCTGTTCAACCAATTGTTCCACCCGCGCATTGTTTAGGTGGACTTCCTTCATTAATTCAATGAGTTCATGGCGAAGCTTGTCATAGCTGCGTTCTTTGCGCTTATCAATGCCATCACCACGTTGTAAGGCGGAGAGGCGTTGTTCTTGCAGCTTTGACATTTTTTGATATGTCTCGGCAATTTTGTCAAAATTGACAAGCACAACCGGCAAAAGGGCCCGTTCCATGGCCGCGAGCGACATGTTATTTTCTTCATCGCTGTCGGCTTCTTCCTCGCCATCACCTTCGGCGGCCAGGGCTTCTGGATCTTCCTCTTCGTCATCATCGCCATCAACTGGGCGAGAGGCGGCGGACTCCGTTTTCTCTTCTTCTTCGTCCTGGAGCGTGTTGGACATCCCTGCGGCGACACCGGCGGCTTTGACAACGGCTTTCAGTTTTTGCGCAGCGCCCCCTTCGGTGGGGTCGCTATCGACGATCTCTCCGGAGGCGCCTTCGACTTCTTCCTCGCCTGGGATGCCGCCATAGGTCGCGTCGAGGTCGATAATTTCCCGAAGCAGCACTTTCCCGTCATTGAGGGCATCGCGCCAGTGGACGATTGCGCGTAAGGTTAAGGGGCTTTCGCAGATCCCCCCGATCATCATTTCGCGCCCGGCTTCGATGCGTTTGGCGATGGCGATTTCGCCTTCGCGGGAGAGCAGCTCAACAGAGCCCATTTCGCGCAGATACATGCGCACAGGGTCATCGGTGCGCCCGATATCTTCGTCGCTGACATTGCCGCCGGCGCCTTTGCCTTCTTCGCCAGAATCGTCAGCGTTTTCTTCATTGTCTTCGCCTTCGACGACACTGACCCCGGCTTCACTCAGCATGGCCATGGTGTCTTCGATTTGCTCAGAACTCATCTGATCTTGGGGCAGGGCGCTATTGAGTTCATCATAGGAGATGTAGCCGCGCTCTTTTCCTTTCGCGAGCAGCTTCTTCACCGCTGCCACGACGCCGTCCATTAAAGGGCCTTCGCCACCTTCTTCGCGTTCTGCGGTTTCTTCTGAAGCCTGAGCCGCCTTAGCCGCCATAAATCGCTCCTGCGAAAGCTAAAGGAAGTTATTTCTAAAGTGAAATAGACGTTCCATGTTCTAGACCAAGGCCATAGCGTTCTAAGGCGCTATAGCCACAAAAAGGATAAGGGATAGAGCAAGATGTCCTTGGAACATTTTTAGCAAATATGGCGCTGCTTTGTGCTTTTGCCAAAAGATGTTGTCTTGTTCATTGTCTTGCGAGAAGGATCATGCCTTTCGAATACATCTTTTTTAACGCAGTGTCCTTCGGTTTTATATCCTTTTTTACCTCATATTTAAGTTTCTATTTCTGATAGAGTAGAGTGCCTGTCAAATTTCAGTCAATATTTGTGATCATCGCCTGATATATTGTGCCGGACAATTTGATATGACAGCCTATCGAAGAAAAGCATATCTCCTTCCTCTCTAACAAGATGCCACCCTTGTCTCCAAGTTCTCCAAGGCAGACCCATTATTATTTGGTGTATAAGATAGCAGGCTCAAGTGAGAAACATTAAAATCTGTTGTTTTAAGTCATATTTTAGCTGTTCTCGGAGGGGCAATAGAGCGCCTGTAATCTTTGTAACGTTTGTTCTGTGAGGTCTTCCCCTGTGGCTTCTAGATCGATCATGCGCTCATCATGACGCTTTGAGAGTTGGGTGATTAAGTCTTGCCATCCCTCGCGCACGGTTTCGGGATCGATATTGGGTCGCGCAAAGTGAGCGTGGAGATATACCGTTTCTGAAAGCATCGCGTCTAGAGAGCTTTGATACCCCGACTCGGTTAGGATTGTCTTAACCTCGTTTTCTGTGAGATCTGGATTGTCGCTGAGGATCCCGATGAGAGCGTGTTGGAGACCGGCGAGGCTTGTGTTGTGAAGTTCGAGATGGGCAAAGGTCTCGACGTCTTCGACGAGCATCCAGGGGTGGTTTATTGCGCAGGCGAGAAGTGATTTTTCTCCCGAAGATTCAAGTGTTTGAAGCGTTTCTAGCATCGAAGATCCAGCCGCTGTTGCGCGATAATTTCGATAGGCTTCGTCGCTATTTGGGGGGATTCGCCCGACACCATGATCCCAACCGAGACTATATCCATAAGAGAAAATCGTATCGGTTTTACAACGATTAAGTGCTGAAATGGGCTTGGCACGATAGCTTTTTCGATCGCGAAAACCGGCCATGAGGGCGGCGCTAAAAGCGCGTTTTTCGCGCTCTAAGGTCATCGTGTCGGGTGATTTTTTGTACGACTCGGGATTCTGAGAAAAACCGACTCGGCCAAAATGCGCGCCGACTCGGGATTTAAACTCATCACGATAAGCTGTCTGCACAAGGCGATCTTCAATCATGAGGACGCGGTTTTTAACCGTAATACGAAAAGCGGCTTTTTGTTCTGGTGTTTCAAGGGGCGTTGCTTCAAGAAGACTATTCCACATGAAATCAGCCATGGGCAGGGCTTTGTGCAACAAAGCCTCGAAAGGCTGCCGTCCTTGGCGACGCACCAGGCTGTCCGGATCTTCGCCATCCGGGAGAAAGCAAAAGCGCAAAGACTGGCCTGGGGTTAAAAGCGGCCAGGCCCGTTCCGCCGCCCGAAAGGCCGCCCGACGTCCGGCATTATCGCCATCAAAACAGAGGATCGGTTCTGGGGTGAGGCGCCACATCTCCCGAATCTGATCTTCGGTCACAGCCGTGCCTAAGGGGGCTACGGCTTGGTGGAAACCAGCATGGGCGAGGGCAATAACGTCCATATAGCCCTCGACAACCACAAGCTGCTCTTTTTCTCTGGCGGCAGGCCTGGCCTTTGAAAGATTAAACAGCAAGCGGCCTTTTGAAAACAGGGGCCCATCCGGAGAATTAATATATTTTGCCGCGCCCTCGCCGAGGATGCGACCGCCAAACGCAATGATGCGGCCTTTGCGGTCGGCGACGGGGAACATGATTCTTTCGCGAAAAAAGTCATAGCTCTCGCCGCCACCATCGGGCTGTTTTAACAGGCCAGCTTCGCGCAAGGTTTCTTCTGAAAAGCCCTCGGACATGAGAAATTGTTTTAACGTGCGCCAACCATTGGGGGCCCAGCCTAAGCGAAAGGCGGTGATGGTTTGGGGGCTGAGGCCCCTATGGCGTAAATAGGCCAGGCCTTCCCGTCCGGCTTTGCTTTTTAAGAGGCTTTCGAAATAGAGACAGGCTTTTTCAACCGCCTCTTGTAGTCCCATGACTTTTTGCGCTTTTTGGGCGTCGGCCTCTGTGCGTTTTGGCACTTCAAGCCCGGCAGTGGCAGAGAGTTTCTCGACCGCCTCGCTAAAACTCAAGCCTTCTGTTTCGACGACAAAATCGATGGCGCTGCCATGGGCGCCGCATCCGAAGCAGTGATAAAAGCCCTTATCCTCACTGACGGTGAAGGAGGGGGTTTTTTCATTATGGAAAGGACAGAGCCCTGTGAATTCCCCCCGGCCCGCCCGTTTTAAAGCAACGCGCTGTCCCACAATCTGAGAAAGGCTGGTTCTGGCTTTGAGTTCGTCGAGGAAAGCAGGAGGAAAGGCCATGGGGTTGGGTGTCATCCTGGGACAAAATCTTGAGACTTTAAAGATCTCATTTTAGCAAGAGAGCGCCTTTATAAGGCAAGGGTCTTGTGGAGGCAAATCCCCCTTTTTCCTTTAAGGTCTTGGCTGGGCCGCCTTGTCGCATTTCAGGTGAAGAGAAGGTGAAAGAAAGAGCGTTCCAATCTTCAGGAGAGAAAAACGCTCTTTGTCCTTGTTTTCCGATAAAGACAGGCGAGTCATGATGCTAAGACTCTGGTCTCGACATAAAAGAGAAACAAGACTCACAAGACTTAAGGGGCGCGTGTTTAGCTCAATTTCTGTTTTACCATGGCGCTGGCCTTTGAAAAATCCATGGAACCGGCATGTCTTTTTTTCAATTCAGCCATGCAAGGACCGATATCCTTTAGGCCCTGGGCATTGAGCTCGCCGATGATAGACTCGACGGCAGAGGCAACATCGTCTTCGCTCATTTGCTTGGGCAGAAAATTCGCAATGACGTCAATTTCGGCTTGTTCTTGTTGTGCAAGTTCAAGCCGTCCCCCCTGCTCATAAAGGTCGATACTATCCTTGCGCTGGCGCACCATTTTGGTGAGCATTTCTTGGATTTCGCTTTCTGAAATACCATCGGAAATGCCTTTTCCACGCGCCGCAATATCGCGATCTTTCAGGGCGGCTTGGATAAGACGAATCGTAGAGACAGATTTTTGATCTTTAGCTTTCATGGCCTTTTTATAGGCCTCGGAGATCTGTTCGCGCAGCATATCGCGGGTCCCGCTTTGATTATGTGTTTTTTATCATAGGTTTGAAATCCTGGGTGGGCTCTCTATATTGGTTATTTAGGAAAACCTTATCAAGTCTTCAAGGTCCTAAAAAAAGAGACGTTAGAATTTCAAAGCGCTAAGCTAGAGCATACGTAAAGGAAAGGCAAAGCTGTTCCAGCCTAGAACAGTTTTCGACAAGGGGGAGGGTGACAATTTGCAAAAATTTAAGAAACTCCGGCTTGACCAAAAGCCTATCTTCGCTTACGAACTGCGCAATTTAGCTGACGGATCTTATGGGAAGGTTGTGCAGCGACCCTGAGCGCCTCTTTTTTTTGAGAGACCCTCTCTCAATCCTCCAAGTAAAGAAGGATTGTTTTGGGGGGAAACACGCTTTAAGGGTGCAATTGTCTTCTTCCTTAGGATTTAAAGATATCATCGCTTCCACTCTGTTTCTAGCCTCTTTGGCCTTTGCGGCCTGAAACCTCGCTGTAACGCGTTTTCTCGATGGGAAACGGGAAGGCTTTCAGGTGAAAAGATCGCTGCGGGCAGATGCTTTGGTGGACTGGCTTTCTGATAGAATGACGCAGGATTTCAAGACCATGGCCAATCTTAATCCAATGCCCTCCCTTTCTCTGCCGGAAGGGGTTACGGCTTTGCTGGTGCTCGCTGATGGCAGTATTCTTCCTGGTCACGGCTTTGGTGCCACGGGGGCGACGGTTGGCGAGGTCTGCTTTAATACAGCGATGACCGGCTATCAGGAAATTTTGACAGATCCGTCTTATGCCGGGCAGATTATCACATTCACTTTTCCGCATATTGGCAATGTTGGCACAAATGCGGAAGATGTTGAAAGTGAGACACCGCCCGCACGGGGCTTAATCATCCGCGAAAGCGTTACAGAACCCTCAAACTATCGCGCCCTAGAGCATCTTCACGATTGGACAAAAGCACGGAATTTGATTGGGATTAGCGGGATTGATACCCGGGCTTTAACCCGTAAAATCCGCGATCAAGGCTTTTTAACCGGCGTGATTGCCCATCATCCCGAGGGGCAATTTGACCTTGAGGACTTACAAGCCATGGCCGCAAGCTGGCCCGGCCTGGAAGGCATGGATCTGGCAAAAGATTGCAGCCGCACCCAGCTTGATCATTGGCAGCAGACCTTATGGCGGGCTGGCGGTGCAGGCTTTGGCCAGCAAGAGGCTGCGCAATGCCATATTGTGGCCCTGGATTTTGGTGCGAAACATAATATTTTACGGGCCTTGGCCGAAACAGGCTGTAAAGTCACGGTTCTTCCGGCGCAAAGCACAGCCGAAGAGGTTCTCAGCCATCACCCAGATGGTGTTTTCCTGTCCAACGGTCCTGGCGATCCCGCCGCGACAGGGGCTTATGCGGTGCCAACCATCCAAGGGCTTTTAGAGGCAAAAATACCTCTTTTTGGCATTTGTTTGGGCCATCAGATGTTAGCACTGGCGCTTGGGGGGCAAACGGAAAAAATGCATCATGGCCATCGCGGGGCCAATCACCCTGTCAAAGATCTTGCCACCGGCCAAGTTGAAATCACCAGCATGAATCATGGTTTTGTGGTCGCAGCAGACAGCTTGCCCGAAGATGTGGATATTAGCCATGTCTCTTTGTTTGATGGCACCGTTGCGGGGTTAAAGCTGCGAGATCGCCCGGTCTTTTCTGTGCAACATCACCCAGAAGCCTCTCCTGGCCCCCATGACGCCCATCATCTGTTCCAGCGTTTTGTGGATATGGTGCACAACCATAAAAAAGCATCGTAAAAGACATTTTGCCAAACAGACAGTAAAATTGAAAAGGGCGTTCGTTCAGGCTGCATGCCGCCGCAGTCTGGCAAAGGTTTCGATGAGACGAAAACAGCTTTTAAGATATATCGAGACAATAAGCTCTCCAACCGGTCGGCCAGAACCAGAAGCAAACGAGAAGACTAATGCCAAAGCGCACTGATATAAAAAGCATTCTGATTATTGGCGCCGGCCCGATTGTGATCGGCCAAGCTTGTGAGTTTGACTATTCTGGCGCCCAGGCCTGTAAAGCCCTGAAGCAAGAAGGCTATCGGGTGATTTTGGTCAATTCCAATCCAGCAACGATTATGACCGATCCAGAATTGGCCGATGCCACTTATGTCGAGCCGATTACGCCTGAAATTGTCGCCAAAATCATCGAGAAAGAAAAACCAGACGCTCTCTTGCCAACCATGGGGGGGCAAACGGCGCTCAATACGGCGATGAAGCTGTCTGAAGGTGGGCAGCTAGAGGCTCTTGGGGTTGAGATGATCGGTGCCAGGCGGGAGGTCATTGATAAAGCCGAAGATCGCCAGCTTTTCCGCGAAGCCATGGACAAAATCGGCCTTGAAAGTCCACGGGCGCACATGGTTGGTACAATCGAACAAGCCCGAGAGGCTTTAGACTTCGTTGGCCTGCCCGCAATCGTCCGCCCTTCCTTTACGCTTGGTGGCACCGGTGGTGGCATTGCTTATAATAAACAAGAATTTGAACAGATTGTCTTTTCTGGTTTGCAAGCCTCTCCTGTGGGCACGGTTCTTGTCGAAGAATCCGTTTTGGGCTGGAAAGAATATGAAATGGAAGTGGTCCGGGACAAAGCGGACAATTGCATCATTATTTGCTCGATTGAAAATATCGACCCGATGGGGGTTCATACCGGTGATAGCGTCACGGTGGCGCCAGCCCTGACATTGACCGATAAAGAATATCAAATCATGCGCGATGCCTCGATTGCCTGCTTGCGGGAAATCGGCGTTGATACGGGGGGCTCGAATGTGCAATTTGCCGTGAACCCTGCCGATGGCCGTTTGGTGGTCATTGAGATGAATCCCAGGGTCTCGCGGTCTTCGGCCTTGGCCTCGAAAGCGACGGGCTTTCCGATTGCGAAAATTGCTGCGAAATTGGCTGTCGGCTATACTTTGGACGAGCTGGACAATGACATCACAGGCGGCAAAACCCCGGCCAGCTTCGAGCCAAGCATCGACTATGTCGTCACAAAGATGCCGCGCTTTACGTTCGAAAAATTCCCCAATACAGACAAGATGCTCAGCACGTCAATGAAATCTGTCGGGGAAGCGATGGCCATTGGCCGTAGCTTTAAAGAATCGCTCCAAAAAGCGTTGCGTTCGATGGAAACAGGCTTAACGGGTCTAAATAATGTCGAGATTCCTGATCTTGTTGCCGATGATGAAGTCCTTGACGCGACACAAAAGCAAATGGTCATTTCGGCTTTGTCAAAGCGAACCCCAGACCGTTTGCTGACCATTGCCCAAGCCTTCCGTTACGGTTTGACGGTTGAGGAGATTCACCAGGCCAGCTATTACGACCCTTGGTTCCTCAGACAAATTGAGGCGCTTGTGGCGACGGAAAAAGCGGTTATCGCACATGGTCTGCCCAAATCAGCTTTTGAGATGCTGAACCTCAAAAAGCAAGGCTTTTCCGATGCCAGGCTGGCAGAATTGATTGGCCAGGAAGAGGGCGTTGTCGCCGACCACCGCCGTGCCTTGTCGATCGGCCCCGTCTATAAGCGCATTGACACATGTGCGGCTGAATTCGAATCTGGCACGCCCTATATGTATTCCTGTTATGAAGGTGATGGCTTTAATGCGCCAGAGTCAGAGGCGGATCCCAGCGACCGCCAAAAAATCGTGATTCTCGGCGGTGGTCCCAACCGGATTGGCCAGGGCATTGAATTTGATTATTGTTGTGTCCATGCGGCCTATGCGCTGTCAGAGGCTGGGTATGAGACCATTATGGTCAATTGTAATCCAGAAACGGTGTCTACGGACTATGATACCTCTGATCGGCTTTATTTTGAGCCTTTGACCGCCGAAGATGTCATCGAGCTTTGCCGGTTGGAGCAAAGCCGGGGCCAATTGCTGGGGGCCATTGTGCAATTTGGCGGGCAGACGCCTTTGAAATTGGCGCAAGCTTTGTCGGATGCGGGCATTCCGATTCTCGGGACAGCGGTGGAAGCCATTGACCTTGCCGAAGATCGCGAGCATTTCCAAAAGCTTCTCGAAGATATTGCCCTGAAGCAGCCGGCCAATGGCATTGCGAAAAGCGCAGAAGAAGCCGAAGAGATTGCCGGAAAGATTGGCTATCCTCTGGTGATCCGGCCCTCCTATGTGCTGGGCGGGCGGGCCATGGAGATTGTCCATGATCTGTCTGGTTTGCGGCGTTATATGACCGAGGCGGTGAAAGTCTCTGGCAAATCGCCGGTGCTTTTGGACCGTTATCTGCAAGATGCGATCGAAGTTGATGTGGATGCGGTGTCAGACTGTGATGGCAAAGTCTATGTCGCGGGAATCATGGAACATATCGAAGAGGCGGGCATCCATTCCGGCGATAGTGCCTGTGCCTTGCCGCCCCATTCTTTGACGCCTTATCTCATTGCCGAAATCACCGAACAGACGCGCAAGCTCGCCCAAGCCCTCAAAGTCGTTGGGTTGATGAATGTCCAATTTGCCGTGAAAGGCGAGGATGTTTATATTCTCGAAGTCAATCCTCGGGCCAGCCGGACCGTGCCTTTTGTCGCCAAAGCCACAGGGGTGCCGATTGCGAAAATTGCGGCTCGGATCATGGCCGGCGCCGATTTAACGACTTTTGGCCTTAAAGATGATAGCCATGTCGAATTGGGTCATATTGCCATTAAAGAAGCGGTTTTCCCTTTTGCACGCTTCCCTGGTGTTGACAGTCTTCTCGGGCCTGAGATGAAATCCACAGGCGAAGTCATGGGGCTCGACCGTGAGTTCGGCCGGGCCTTTGCCAAAGCGCAACTGGGGGCCGGGGTGGATCTGCCACAAAGCGGTACCGTCTTTTTATCAGTGCGAGAGCGCGATAAACCAAGCCTCATCGATCTCGCACGGTCTTTAGAAGAGATGGGCTATGAGCTGATTGCGACAAAAGGAACGGCCGATTTCCTTGCGGAACGGGGCATCGCAGTGCGGGTCGTGAAAAAAGTCTTGGAAGGCAGCCGTCATATTGTCGATGAAATGCAAGATGGCGATGTGCAGATTCTCATCAACACGACAGAGGGGCTCCAGGCCATTCGCGACAGCTACAGCTTGCGCCGGGCGGCCATTACCAACAATATTCCTTATTATACCACTATGGCTGGAGCGCGTGCTGTGGTAAAAGCTTTGGCTGCAATTCGCACTGGGGATCTTGAAGTGGCGCCCTTGCAAGCCTATTTTGACTAGACTACGTCTTTTTCACAGGGCTTTAAAAGCAAAGCGCGAGACTGTTCTGTTGGGTGTAGAGGAGAGATAAGAGGCTTACAGCATTGCCTTTACTTCAGAATAAAAGCAAAATGCTGTAGAAAGCGGTTTCTAGACCGTAAGACGGTGATCGCGGCGCGAGGGTTCCCCTTTGCGCCGCGCGATTTTTTTATAGATCTTGCCTATAGGATAGTACAGCATTGTGCTTTTAGGCTGAAACGTAAACCATAGACTCAAGACCAACCGACAAAAAAGAGACCCTATCGTCGGTTGGTGAAGCCCGTGCGGCGTGTCAGAAAAAGAGCAACCGAAAAGTCATCGACTTTGCCGGTTGCTCTCACAGCCTGTCTTCTGATCCAGACGAAAACAACAGGCTGTCATGAAAAGAGAGTGCGACCTGCGCCAAGCAAGAGACTGATTCGGTCTTTCTGGCTGTGGCGCTGACAAAGAGGCATCGTTGGGACGGCCTAACGGTGCTAAACCACAACCCCTAACGATTGGGTGAGACCCATGGAACGATTGCCAATGACCGCTCCCGGTTTCCAACGGCTGGAAGAAGAGCTGAAGGAGCTAAAAACTGTCGAGCGCCCGAATGTCATCAAAGCCATTGCTGAGGCGCGAGAACATGGCGATCTGTCGGAAAATGCAGAATATCATGCGGCGCGCGAGCGCCAGAGCTTTATTGAAGGCCGTGTTTCTGAACTGGAAGACAAAATCAGCCGCGCCGAAGTGATTGATCCCAGCAAATTGTCTGGTGACACCGTGAAATTCGGTGCCACAGTGACAATGGCGGATGTCGACACCGATGAGGAGACAACCTACCAAATTGTGGGGCAAGATGAAGCCAATGTGAATGATGGTTTGATCTCTGTGACATCGCCTGTCGCCCGTGCTTTGATGGGCAAATCAGAGGGCGATACGGTTGAAGTCAACAGCCCTGGTGGATCGCGCGGGTACGAGATTGTGACGGTCGCTTTCAAATAAAGCGGATCGATAAAAGGCAAAAGGAGGGTCTTTTTCTTGTATAGAAAAGTTTTAAGGGCCTCCTTTTGCATGTTTCTGGTGGGATATCCCTGATGGTCAAGGTCTTGGTGTCCATCGCACATCTCACCTTCTGGACGGCCCTGGCGACCAAGAAAAAGTCTATTTCAACCCTGGTGATAGCGGTTTCAAAATTTTTGACACCCATTATGGTCGTCGTGGCGCTGAAGGAGATCTGTTATGAGCCGTTCACGACCTTCTCGTCCTCGAAAAGCCTCTCCGCCTTGGGCTGGCCAGACGAAGGGAGGCCGTCGCCGGTCTCCTGGGACCTCTGCCGCAGAACCACCGGCCCGGACAGATGATCTCACAAAAGGCATGGAGGTCGGCGATAGCGGCGTTGATCCGGGGCTCGAAAAAGCCATTCTCAGCAATGATCTCTCGGGCATTCCCGATGACCGCCAAGGCAGTGTCGAGTCTTGGCAAGATATGCTGATCATTTTGCGGACAAAAGACTGGGATCGCCGTGTGCGCATTGGGGCTGGGAATATGGGCGGTGCCCGTGTGGGATCGGTGGCACAAGTGCCGCCGCTTGGGGTCAAATTGGCCCTCCGCAAAGCCATGATGGAGCGCGCCAATGCCGAGATTCACGCAATTCTCGCCTTGGAGGAATTACGCAGGCTGCGTGAGAAACGGGCGGTCAGAGGGTGGATTTGGTTCGTCTGTGGCGCTGGCACAGCGGGTGGCCTGGCTGCGGCTTTAAAGGCCTATGTGCTCGGCGGGTAAGTTTGTTGGGACAAAAGATATCTGTCTGCGCACAAATTTACGGCCCAGATGCTTCTGTTTGATACAGCTTTTTTAGATCTGAGAAGCTTTTCCAGACATGCTCTTCATACAGCCGATCAATGACCCCCTCTTTCAGAAGCTGCCCAAGGAGGCGATCAAAGCTTTGGGCTTCAGCCTTGCGCCCTGTGCGAAAGGCCGGGAAAAGAGCAATGTCTTGCACCGCCGGTGATAAGGCGCGGACCGGCCATTTTTGTTCTTGGACCAGCAAGGCGCCGCGAACAGCCTCGGCAAGAATGGCCTCTCTTTGCCCCTTTGCTAAAAGCTGAAAGTTTGTAAGATCGTCGGCGCTCGGCATAAGATTGGCTTTGAAGGGCAGGCTATAGCGATACCCGCCCACAACGCCGATAAGGACGTCCTGCCACTTTGTTGCTGTCGGATCGTAAAAGAGCGCCGGGTGGTCTTTGCGGACCCAAAAGGCCATATAAGAGGCGCTAAAACTATTCTGGCCGATGAGAAAGCCATTATCTTCTGCGATGTCACGGGGCAGATCGAGAAAAACATCGAATTGGCCATTTTTCATGCCCGTCAGACAGTCTTGATAGGGCTTGAGGGCAAAGGTGAGGGCAAAATTCGCTTTTTTTGCAACCGTGCGAAAGATCGCGACACTCAGTCCCTGGGCCGGGCGTTCTGTTGTCTCTTCATCCACTATGGGGGCGGGAGCTTCGCTGTAAGGGGGGCGGTTTAAGGCACAAACTGTCAATGTCGTCGGGGGCGCCGCCTGGGCAAGAGAGGCCATCACGATGAGACAGAGCGCGAGGAGAAGACCGATAGACAGGAAGACACCGCGTGTCATTTCTCTTTTCATCAGGGAGGCTTGGCTATCCTTTTGCTGCATGCGAAACGCCATAAAAGCAAGACTCCCAACGAGAGCAAAGGGCAAAATGCGTGATGATCTTGTGACATATAGGTTAAAGAAAAAGACCCAAGACACAGAATATGTAAAAAATATGTGCAAAAAAGTAGGTTTTAGTTTATTTTGTAAGGCTGTTTGGTAATTTTATTACAATAAACCTTCGAACCCTCAAAATGCCTTGCCGCTATGGCGCAGAATCTGTGGTTTTGAAGAATATGCGCGAGTCTTCTGGGCAAGAAGCTCATATCTATGACAACAGTGATTGATTTTCAAGAGAAGGATCAATCATAACAACGTATTTAGGTGATATTGTGCCTGTTGAAACCCCCTTATTGGATCGG
>DDLW01000042.1 GCA_002340345.1 Alphaproteobacteria bacterium UBA2562
AACCAGCTTTGCTCTAGAGCAACGGGCAGACAAAAGTTTTCGCGGCTGCCCCCGGTGAAATCTGAGATTGATCGCGGTGGCGACGAGTATAAAGCCAAGTTCCGCCCCGTCAACCGAAGGGCAAGACAGACCATGAGACCCTTTGCCGCAGGTTCAAACTGCCGCAGGTTTTCCGTTTGGATAAATATAGATCTGAAGCTGTCACACTCTCGGCAAAAAGGTCTCTGGTCTGATCGCCATAAAGACTTGTAAAGACCTGTCGCATACAAGACGATCCGATGCCTTTTTACTTCATTGACCTGTACTATAGCGCTTCTTTTTTGTCACAGATGTGGAAAACTCTACAAGGCAGCTTGCAGAAGACCGGCGAAATCACCAGAGCTCTGCTATAAAAGCCCTATGACTATAGATCAGATCATCGTTTTTACAGTTCTATGCGGCACCCTTGTTCTTTTTGTCTGGGGAAAGTTGCGCTATGACATCGTTGGCATGCTGGCCTTAACACTTTTGGTCATGGCAGGGATCGTGCCCGCGCAAGGCGCCTTTGACGGCTTTGGACATCCCGCAGTTGCAACCGTGGCCGCCGTTCTCGCCCTAACAAAAGCGTTGCAAAATAGCGGTGTCGTTGATCAGATCGGTCGCAGCATCGAACCCTTGACCAAAAGCAAAAGCGGGCGCCTCTTCACCCTCACGGGCCTGGTCTCCGTCGCTTCGGGGTTCATGAACAATATCGCCGCTTGTGCTTTGTTCATGCCCATTGCGATCCAGACCGCAAGCTTACGGGGGGATAAAGCCTCCAACCTCCTCATGCCGATCAGCTTTGCGTCTTTGCTCGGAGGGCTTTTCACCCTCATCGGCACCCCGCCCAATGTCATCGTCGCCGTGATTCGCGGCGATGTCCAAGGCGAACCCTTCCATATGTTCGATTTCACCCCCGTTGGCTTTAGTATTGCTGTCCTGGGGGTTTTCTATCTTTCTTTCATCGGTTGGCGCTGGCTGCCCCACAACCGCGATGGCCGTTCCGAAGTCGCCGATCTCGTCAAAATCGAAAATTATATCTCTGAAGCCAAAATCCCCGCCGACTCCCCCCTTTCCGGAGCGACCTTGCGTGAACTTGAGGCCATGGCCGATTCAGATGTCGCCGTCGTCACCTTGGTCCGTGGCGATCGCCGGATCCTCGCCCCGTCCCTTTCTGAAAGATTGCGCAATGATGATGTCTTGATTCTCGAGGGAAATCCAGCCGCAATCCAAGAGTTAATCGACCGCGCTGGCTTGGATTACGGCGACACCCAGCGTTTTTCCCAAGAAATGCTGAAATCAGAAGAAGTCGGTCTGATCGAAGTCGTGATCGCCCCAGGCTCACGCATGGAAGGCCGCAGCGCACGCAACCTCCTGCTCCATGCCCAATATGGCGTCAATCTTTTGGCCGTGGCCCGACAAGGACGTGCTGTCAGCGAACGGATCGGCACCGTGCGCTTTGAAGTCGGCGATGTCTTGCTGTTACAGGGCAAGAAAGAACATCTCCCCGAAGCGCTAAGCGGCTTGAACTTATTGCCCCTCGCCGAGCGCCCACCGCGCTCTATTCGCCGGGGGGATATGCGACTGACCCTGGGCATTTTCGGTCTCGCCATTGCCAGCACCGCCTTTGGCCTCTTTCCCATCCAAGTCTCGTTCCTTGGCGCCGTCGTGGCCATGATTCTGGCTGGCAGCATGACCCCGCGCGAGCTTTATGATTCCGTCGAATGGCCGATTATCATTTTGCTCGGCACCATGATTCCTGTGGGCGAGGCCTTGCAAGCGACCGGCGGTACGGCCCTTATCTCGCACCAGATTATCTTATTGGCGGATATGGTTCCCGTTGTGGTTTTGCTCGGGGTTATTATTCTCATCACCATGCTGATTTCAGATGTGATGAACAATGCCGCCACAGCTGTGTTGATGGCCCCCGTCGCCGCCGATATGGCCCAAGGCCTGGGCTTTTCCCCCGATCCCTTCCTCATGGCTGTTGCAATCGGGGCGTCTTGTACTTTCTTAACGCCCATTGGCCATCAATCCAATCTGCTGGTGATGGGGCCTGGCGGATATCGGTTTGGAGATTATTGGCGGCTTGGTTTGCCCCTTGATATCCTCATTCTGTTGGCCGCCCCTTGGCTGATTTTGTGGGTTTGGCCGGTTATGCCAACTTGAAAGGGGACAAGGTGAGAGAAAGTCACCTCATTTTGTATAAGAGAAAAATTGAACGCATATACTGATAAAATCCAAAGGATTTTATCATCATGCCTCCGGCGGCCAAAGGGCCTTAGGCCCTTTGGAAACCCCTTCTTTAGCGCACTGAACGGGGGTCTAAGGCATCTTGCAAGCCATCGCCCAAGAAATTAAAGCAAATCACACTGACAAAAATCAACATCCCAGGCCAAATGGCAAGCGCTGGATTGTTCCAAATAAAATCCTGCGCCCCATCCAACATATTGCCCCAAGACGGCAAAGGCGGCTGGATCCCTAAGCCCAAAAAGCTGAGAACCGATTCCAACAGGATAATTTGTCCAACCGATAAAGTGGTCGCGACAATGATCGGCGACACGACATTCGGCAAAATATGCACCAGCATAATCCGTGGCCCACTCGCCCCTAAAGATTGGGCGGCAAGGACGAATTCTCTTTCGCGCACGCTTAAAGTCGCCCCTCGGACCAAACGCGCAACCGTCGTCCAGCCCACCAGAGCCGTGATGGCAATAATGCGGTAAAGACTGGCAAATTCCGATTGTACAAAGCTTTCTGGCAATCCTAACTTTGTCAGATCCAAAGCCGCCAAAACAATCAAAAGCGGTAAAAGCGGCAAAGAAATCACCCCATCCGTAAAACGCATGAGAAAACTATCGAGCCAGCCACCATAATACCCCGCAAAGAGGCCAATAATCGTGCCAATCGCAGCCGCAGCCATGGCCGCCACCAGGCCAACATAGAGACTGACCTGCCCCCCATGCAACAAACGGATCAAGAGGTCCCGTCCCAGCTCGTCCGTGCCGAGGGGATGCTCCCAAGAAGGCGAGGCCGAGCGTTTCAAAAGGTCGGTCGTTTCACCATCAATGCCCCACATCACCTCAAAAAGCGGTGCCGACAGCGACAAAAGCGCCAAGAGACCAAGCATAATCCCACTCAGGACAGCGAAACGATGCTTTAAAAAGCGGCGCGCCATAAGCCAAGCGATACTGCGGGGTTTAGACGGTGGTTTTTGCGGATCATAGTCCAGATTGACCGCTGTGGGCCTCATGGCCATCCTTTCCTGTGTTGGGGCACGGCCCGCGCGTTAGACCTCTGGCATGCTCAGAAGAATATTGGCGGTGGCCGTGGCGATTGGCTTTTCTGGGCTTTCTTGCCAGGCGCTCACGGCGATATGCGCTGTTTGTCGGCCTTCGCGGATCACCTGTCCTTCCGCAACAATGTCTTCCGGGCGGGCAAGGCGAAGATAGTTGATATTTAAACTGACCGGTTTTGGCATCGCCTGTTTCTCATGATGCCATAAAAAAGCAATAGCCGCTGCATGTTCAAGCATGGCGGCAATGACCCCCCCATGAATGGCGGGGAGCGTGCTATTGCCGATATTTTCTGCTCGAAACGGCAAAAGGCTCACCGGGCCAGAGGGTCGCATCTCTGTTTTCAGCCCAATGAATTTGGCATAAGGAATGGCTTGGTCGATTTCTTGAAAGCGTTTTTCTGTTTTCAGCCGTTCGGTTAAGGACACCAAAGCGGGCTTTTTAGACGCTGAAGGCACACTCATGGGGCCTCTCCATGGGCAGCGGCGGTCTGGGTGGCGGTCTGGGCCGCAGTCTGGAGGGATGGGGCAAATCCCAAAGAGGTGATGATATAGCTCCCTGTGGCCAAAGCAAGAGGCGGTGCCGCGCTGGGAGCCCCAAGGCTGTGTTGCCAATCAGATTCGCTGTCTTCCAAATCCGCAGGCCCTTGATAGATCTCGGCCCGCATGAAAAAAACCTTTTGTGTCCGCTTTAGACACTGCGCATGACACAGCAAAGTCCCCCCTGCGGCGCTGGGCTTCAAATAATCAAGCCGCAAATCCAACGTCGCCAGAGGTGTTCCTGTGGGAAGGCTGGTATAGATGGCGAGCCCCCCTGTGGTATCCGCTAATGTGGTCAAAGCCCCATGATGTAAGCTGCCATTGTCCGGATCGCCGACCAGATCTTCACGCCATTTCAGCTGCATGACCGCAGCCCCAAGCCCCTCTTGCCCCCTTTGTGCCTTCAGGACACGCAAACCAATATGGCGGCAATGGGGCACTGTTTGGTCCAAAAGCGTTTGAAGAGCTTGAAGATATGTATCCATACTGTCCTACAACCGACCATTATCTGCAAAATAGGTTTTCAAGAGACGCCACGCGCGCTCTTTCTCGACAAAGTTTGCTATTGTGTCACCGCCACAAGCTCGTCAAGATCGATCAGACCATCCTTATTGCGATCAATTTTACGGAACAGCCCTTCCCCCGCGATATTAAACTCATCCATGGTGATTTCGCCATCACCATTGCGATCAATGGCGGCAAATTCTTTTTGGGCTTTTTCTGGATTTAAAGATGCATTCGGGTTGAATTCCCGCAGAGACAGGCTGCCATCTGCATTTTTATCGGCTTCTGCAAAACCGCCACGGCGGGAGGCGGCAAATTCAATCAGATTGATTTTTTGATCGCCGCTTTTGTCAATCACCATCATTCGGCGGTGCATGCTTGCTTTTCGCACCTCTTGCGAGAATTTATTCAAAAAGCGATTGATCTCTTGCCGGGTTAAAGCGCCATCACGGTTGGTATCCGCCATCGCAAAGGCTTTATCACTGCTCGACGAGAATTCCGCAAGGGTAAGCCGACCATCACGATTTTGGTCAAGGCTGTTAAATTGATAGGCGCGTGAGGCCCGCCATTGCTCCAAAGCATCTGCGCTCAGGCGGCTGGGAGGTTTTGCCGCAAATTCCACTTGGGTGACGCCCCCATCAGCGGTTGCGTCTAACTCTTGAAACCGGGCTTTGCGGTGGTCTTGCATTTCTTTTTGTGTCACACGCCCGTCTTTATTCTGATCCGCCGCTTGAAATCCCTGGAGAAGATTTTGTCCAAGACTATCTTGCGCCAGCACAGCAGAGGTGGAAACGCCTCCCCAGCTCCCCAGCATGAGGCAAAAAAGAAAAACCCGTCGTCTCAAAAACATCTTATGGCCTGTCATGTGCACATCTATGACCCAATTTGGCGCAAAGGCCGATCACACCCACAGAGGTCATCGCAGCCATTTTGCGGTAAACTTAAAGCAAAGGGTAAAGTGAGACCCTTATCGCTTTGATCCGTTTTGCGCCAGAAACCTGAAAGCAAAAGTCTGTCAGGGATATGCTGGCGAGCCTATCATCAGGCCCGGCAGTCTAAAGCTGTCTGGGCCTGAGCTGAAGTGAAATTTTTGACAATAACGGTCTCTTGATCATTTGGGCGCTTGTCCTGTCTACCCTTTGGTTAAGTAGATGGTATAGCGTTCCGCTGCTTTTGTTTGCAGTGTCGATGGTTGAGATTTTGGTCTGGGCTGCGAAAAGCTATGGCTATGCTTGGGTTTTTCCCTTGCGAAGAGGCTTGTTGTCCTCTCGCCCTCCCTGGGGTGAGAGGCTCTCTTACCGACAGCCTGTGTTGCCCCGTCACCGAATATAATTTTTTGTGTCGGTGTCGCAAAAGGCAGGCCGCGCCAGGTCACGATAATGTCTTTCATATGAAATAAGGGCCGTTTTGCGCCAAGAATTTTGACAAGCGGCAGTAATTTATCAAGATCTTGATGTGTTAAGACAAAATCACAATAAGCATTCGCCTTTGCACATAAAACTGTCTGTGTTCTTTGGCGAGAACACACCGCGCCAATTTTTAAAGGCCTTTGCTGTTGGCGCACCATTTGGATGATTTGCGCCATGATTTTTTGCCCATGAACGGATGGCGGATCGTAAAAAAGCACGAGATCACCGGCAAGATGGGCCAAATGTTCCTTTAAGCTGTCTAAATAGGGGTTGTTTGGGACAATTTCTAAAAAATCAACAGCATGCCCGCGCGCTTTTAACCTGTTATGGATATCGCATAGCGCTTCAGGGAGCTGGAACTTTGTTTGGCTCTGGGAGGCGGCAAACAGCAAGACAATAAGACGCATTGATCAATCCTCCAAAATCATCATGATGAAGAGTGTGAAGGGTCTTCATGTCTTGCTGATCAAAAATATGTGCAAAAAAACATGAGATCCCCTGCAAATGAGACCAGAGGGGCGCCCTTTGGCGGCTGAAGGCTTTTTCGCATCACAAAAAAACCTCAGCCGCACGCTGTCGGCTGAGGGATCAAGTTTGGACTGTCGGGATGTCACTTTTACGCCGAAATGCCGTGAAGTGACGATCAGACCTTGTCCTGGTCAAAGTGCCCGAGATCAGGACAAGGTCTTCAGACCAACCGGCAGAGTTCTAAACTCTTAGGTTGATATCTTGCATTATGCTTCTCTATACAGATGCACAGAGCTGGCTCTTAATGTTTGCCCATGCCATGCTTCATGCTGGTCATTTTTTGCACATCAACTTGTATTTCAACTTGGCCGGCTTTTTCAAAAATCAAGGTCAGAGGAAAAGAAGAGCCTTCGGACAATTTTTTCTCAAGGCCAATAAACATGATATGCAAGCCACCGGGTTGCAGCTCTGTTTTGCTTCCGCCTGTGATATCAATCGCTTCCACCTGGCGCATGCGCATAATGTCGCCATCTTTGATATGGGTATGCAATTCCACAGCTTTCGAGACATTGGCTTCTGCTTTGAGCAACCGATCGGTTTCGCCCTTATTGAGAATGGTCATAAAAGCCGCACCTGCATGGGCCCGCCCTGAAGAGGCTCTGGCCCAAGGATCTTGGATCTCAAGCGCGCCGAGATTAAAGCTTTCCGCATGGGCCAAAGCCGCATAAGACATCACAGAGGCGGATAGGATTGCTGCGAAAAAAGACGTCTTTTTTTTCATCATATCTCTCTATCTAAAGTAAAGCCGGTTGAAGTCATCCCGCTTTAACAGGCTTTGCTCTATGGCCGTGAAACGGTCTCGAAAATCTTTTCAAGTATATGCATAAATAAAAATAGAGTTTGCAAGATATTTTTTTAGAAAAAGAGAAAAATTAAATAAATATGCAGCTCTTTTAAAGACAAAACACCCCCTTACCGCAAATAAAGATATGCAGTCACAACAAAATTATAGTGCTTATCTGGAAATAGAGCGGCATCCATGCCAAGGCCGTCTTATTAAGAGCTTTGCCTTGTTTATAAAACAAATAAAAACTCTTATATCACAGCACAAACAAGGCCGTTCCTTGGCAAAAGGCAACACACGCCAGGGCAAAAGCTGGGCAACACCACAGATATCCCTATGCCATCCCTAAAAAGGGCGGCGCGCGCGAGAAATAAGAGCGACCATCACGATGATCGCGCAGATTTTCCGTCTCTTCCCCAAGGCCCAGCGCAATCACAGGGATTCTCAGGCCTGGAGTCGCCTTCGCCGGGGGCGCAAAATGAAGGGAAATATGGTCCGACAGGCAAAAGGGACAAGCGCCCCCTGCGGTGTGTGTCCCCTGCTGGGAGGTGGGACCCTCGGCTCCAGAGGCTTCAGCCAGCGACAGCGCCAGGGTTCTGATCCCTTCGGCCGTGCAGATGATCAAGGGCCGCGGCACACCATCGGGTCCGGTCACCGTGATGGTCTGCGCCAAAGGCAATAAGGCCTGGAGGAGAATCGCGTACAGCGCGAAAAACAGCGCTGCAAAATGCAGGCTGCCCCGACGCCATGATCGCAATGTTCCAGGTCCCGCCATCACAGGGCCTCTCATCCCGTCTTTATTGTGCGGGGAGTATAGCAAATATGTGCGATTTGGAAAGCGCGACTCCACTGCCCTAAACAGAGGATTCAGGCAAAACACGGCTTTCGTGCGCAATGTCTTTTACACGCGCAATGTCTTTTACAAAAGTCATCATCTTATCCACGGCCTCTCGCCTTCCAAGCGGTTCATAGACCGGCTGTATGACGCTCTTTTCCGCAAGAACCTGCGCATAGTCACGCCTTAACCAGGATAAACGATCCAGAATCAAAGGCCGCCTTGCCTGCACACTCTGCCGTACCAAAGCGCTGTTTTGCAAAACAGGCCCTTCTTGCAACAGCAAAACTGAGAGATCGAAAACTGTTTCTGCGGTTAAAGAGGTCACAGGCCATGACCATTGCCGGCGCCATAAGACTTTCACCACAAGCAAGCCACAGAGGCTCCCGGCAATTTTCAGCGGCAAAGCGTTGTGCCAACTGACCGTAAGGCCCGGCCTGAAACGGTATTTTATCGTCTAGAAGCACTGTTTTAAACGAGAGATATGTCTGGTCGGCTTGCCCTTTTTGCCAGCGCGTCACATCGCTTACGGCACGGTGGTTATAGAGAAGCGCAATCGCACGAGAGCAAAGTGCGGCTGGAT
>DDLW01000089.1 GCA_002340345.1 Alphaproteobacteria bacterium UBA2562
CCTTGAGCAAAATACCTTGACCGAAGCCCTGCCAGCGCAAAAACAAGCAACGGAAGCTTTAGAACAAGGATTGCAGTCTCTTGTCGAACAGATTATGAACCAAATGGCGCAACAGCAACCTGGATCTGGACAAAACAATGGTTCCGGGCAAGGATCCCCTTTGCCAACCTCCCAAGATCCCCTTGGCCGCCGTCAAGATCAGGGGCAAAATGCGTCCCAATATGATGGTGATGTTCAACTTCCCGAAGAAAGTGATCTGCAAAGAGCCCGTGAAATTCTTCAGGAATTGCGGCGGCGATCTGGGCAAAAGACGCGGTCTCTCATTGAACAAGAGTATCTCAAAAGGCTGTTAGAGCGCTTTTAGAATAAAATACAATAGCCTTGTGCTTCAAAAATCGCGAGGCGATGTCATGTTTTCGGAAAATGCCACGGACGCTCATTCTGCTGTTTTTCGCCAGATTTGCCAGCCTGCCATCACCCATCTCATGCTGACCGCCTTTCGCAATTATGACCGTTTGGAGCTTGCTCTCGCCCCCGAAATGGTCGTCCTGACAGGCAACAATGGCGCTGGGAAAACCAACCTCTTAGAAGCGCTCTCTTTGATGGCCCCTGGACGGGGGTTGCGGCGTGGGCGATTTTCTGAAATGGCCTATCGCCCTTCAGGCATCTTGCCTGCCGCTTCACAGCAAAGACCGATAGAAACACCCTCTTGGGCGGTTGCGGCCACATTCGCCTTCCCCGATGGCCCTTTGACCATTGGCACCGGCAAAGACCCAAAACAAACGTCAGCAGAACGGCGGGTGGTCCAAATTGCCGGTGATATCCAACGCAGCCAATCCAGTCTCTCCGACTATATTGGCGTGCTTTGGCTGACCCCTGCGATGGATCGTTTGTTCCAAGAAGGTCCTTCGAATCGCAGACGCTTTTTAGATCGCCTCGTCTATGGTCTTGATTCAAGCCATGCGGGTCGCATTAACAGCTATGAACAGGTTATGCGCCAACGCACAAAGCTTTTGCGAGACGGCAGCCAAGACCGAGAATGGCTCACCGCTTTGGAAAACAGCATGGCTGAACGTGGCTGTGCAATTGCGGCGGCACGGCGAGATCTCATGAATCGCCTTGCCGCCAATGATCGCTTAAGGGAAGAGCGGAAACATCCCAAAGATCAAGGTTTTGACCATGAAAAACTCGGAGCAGCAGCTTTTGCGCAGCCTTTGCCTGGGCAAGCGGCTTTTCCAACGGTTGATTTGGCTTTGGAGGGCCTTATCGAAGGCTGGCTAGATCACATGCCAGCCTTAGAAGCCGAAGATCGCTTTCGCCGCCATCTTGCCGACCATCGGCGGCGCGATGCGGCGGCAGGGGCTGCTTTGGATGGTCCACACCGTTCTGACTTGAAAGTCTGGCACCGGCAAAAGGGTCAAAAAGCCGAACACTGCTCGACCGGCGAACAAAAAGCACTTTTGGTCGCTCTTATTCTCGCCAATGCCATGTTACAAGCGCAATTGATGGGGCAAGCCCCTTTGCTCTTGCTCGATGAAGTCGCCGCCCATCTTGATGAACAACGCCGTGCGGCTCTCTGTGACGCTCTACAGGCTCTGGGGGGGCAGGTCTGGATGACGGGGACAGACCCTTGGCTTTTTAGTGCTTGGGAAACGCAAGCCCAATTCCTTACCGCCAGAGACGGTAGAATACAGGCAAGCGGTCTCCGATAATAAAGCCTTTATCTTTAAAGCCGCATCCCGATAACACCCCGTGTATCTGCATTCTCCAAATTCGCCCCGCGCAAATCCGCCCCTGTCAAATCTGCATCCAACAGAACAGCCCGTTGGAGGTTCGCATCCCGGAGATTCGCATTGCGCAGATCAGCCCCATTCAAATCCGCCTCGACCAAATTCGTATTGCGCAGATCAGCCCCTTCCAACTTGACCCCGCGCAAATTCGAAGGCCATTTGCGAATAGATCCTGCCACAAGCCCAATAGACCCAATATTCGCATTGGAAAGATTTGAATTGTTGAAATTGGCCCCAGAGAGATTAGCACCCCGCATGTCCGTATCTGAAAAATCGGCCTCATTCGCCATGAGCCCTTTCATGCTGGCCATGCTCAATTTCATACTCGCACATTCTGCGAAGGACAAGGTCGCAAGGTTAAAGCTGGCCGCGGAAAGATTGATCCCACGCAAGTCAATGCCATGTAGGTCAATGCGGGAGAAATCAGCCTGCACGCCTTTAACCCCCAAAGACTCGATCCAAGCCCCATGCTCATTGATAATATCTTGAATGGAGCGTTCTAAAACATCGATATGGCGTGAGGTGATAATCCCCTCGGTCTTTGCTTTGACCAATTCAGATTCTCTGACCTGTGCGGCGGTAATATCTGCTTCCTCTAGGATCGCATCGTCCAGAATTGCGCCAGACAGCGTCGCCCCATGCAAGACACAAGAAGACAAATTCGCCCCCGTCAAATCGGCTCCGGCAAAATTGACGCCTCTTAGATCTGATCCTGTCAAATCACATTCCCGCAACACGGCATTTCGGCAATTCGCATTCGTCAACAAGGTGCCGCGCCCAATAGAGCGGGTCAGTTTTGTACCAACAAGTTGTGCTTCGGTAAAATTTGTGTTGTTTAAAACCGTCTGATCCTGTTTAATCACGGAATAATTGCCATCTTCGCCTAAGGCAAGGATATAACCTTCACGAATATCAGCACGGGTAAGGTCAGCCCCTTCGAGATTCGCAGATTCTAAGCAAGCCCCTCGCAAATCTGCACGTTGCAGATTGCTTTGGCACATATTCACCCCTTTGAGATTCGCGCCAAAAAAATTAGATGAGTGCAAATCAGACCGTTCAAAATCACAATATTCGAGGTTTGAGCCGATAAATTCAACATCCACCAACTTCGCCTCTTTCAAAATCAACCGTGCCGCATCACGGAATTGTAAGACGATTTTTTTGCCACCGACCTGGCCAGAATCAAAACGTCGATGAAGTTCCAGCAATTTTTCAATGTCATGCTGACTGATCCGTTTCAGATCGATTCCTTGCACAAAAGTCATTGCCACCCCATCTCACACTGCATTTCTGAGAGTTTTTTTGCTTTTATATGGTCCGCATCAAAAGGCTCTAGAGTCATCCGTGACTTAGGTTTGGTCGCGGATGACTCTAAATCCAAGGTCTCTTATTTCCGCATATGGCGAAATCATACTCTAAAAGTCTGGATCTTTGTAATATAAAGGTGGCGGAATGCCCGGAATGTGATCGCGCAAAATGCCTCGAAATCCAGGACGTGACTTTAACTTTGCATACCAGAGCTTCGCTTTTGGAAAATCTTCCCACGGGACATCGCCAACATAGTCGATGCAAGAGATTTGCGCCCCTGCCATGATATCCGCTAAAGATAAAGTTTCTCCTGCCAACCAATTTCGCCGATCGCTGAGCCAACTAATATAGTCTAAATGGGTTCGTAAATTCACTTTGCCAGCGCGAATGGCCCCAGAATGCGGTGTTCCCATCGATAATAACCGACGCATGACTTTTTCACCGACAAGGTTTTCCGTCACTTCTGCTGAAAATTTTTCGTCAAACCAAGCCACCAGTCGTAAAGTTTCTGCTTTTGCGATCGGATCTTTTGGGAAAAGCGGGGGGCTTGGATATAAATCCTCAAGATAATGGCAAATCGCCCGCCAATCTGACACTGTGATTTCAGGGTCTTCTTGTTGCAGCACGGGAACATCGCCAGCAGGATTTAAGGCTAAGAAATCAACATTGCGTTCCCAAACATTTTCTATCTCCAGAGTAAACTCTAGTTTTTTCTCCGCCAGCGCGATGCGCACGGCCCGACAGCGAGGAGAGAGCCAAAGATGGTATAAAACACGCATGATGTTCCAAAGAGCGCAGCAGGGGCAAAGTCGGATAAATCGAAATCCTTTTAACCATGCGCTTTGCCGCCCAATAGTCAAAAAGAGTCTTATCCCCATTTTCGATAAAATTGAAAAAACTTCAAAGCAAAACGTTTTTAAAGGAACGCGTTTAAAGGTTGCATTCCATGGTGAAACCAAAGACTTGGGGCCTTTCTTTCACGGTAAAATAAGCATGAAACGCGCCGAGTGACAATTGCTTTCTCGGGCAAAGCACCCCCCCGATAACATCACCCGACCGCCTGCGCTTTACGACAAGAAACAAAGATAGGTAGTCTTTTTTCAAAGTCAAAAGAACTGCCAAAATCTATAGGGCAAGGGACGCTTTTTCCCCAGACATATCACTATAGCTGGCTTCTGTTTCAGAAACCCGTTTTGAGGAAAAGTTGGTTTCCAAATTTTTAGGATCAGGGGGCGTTTCTCCACGGGCAAGTGCGGCAATGATCTCGCCAAATTCCGTTAAATAAACAGACCCTTTGACCGTACGCTGAACCAGAATCGAGCGCCGATCCGCCTCGTCGGGTTTACGACGCACATACCCAAGTTGCCCCAAGCGATCCAACGCCCGGGTCACCGCTGGCTTTGAGACATTGAGAAGACCAGAAAGCCCACGCACCGTATGAGGCGGAGGGGTTAAATAAATCGTCAGCATAATCGCCATTTGGCGTGCTGAAAGATCCGGGCCGTCACGACGCACCGTTTCAACGATTGCGCCGCGCCATAAATCGAGTGCTTCCGTGGCCTTCATATCTTTCGCCATAATTCCGTGATGCTCCTTCCGGTGAGGCCTTTGGGTCGACCTCTCCTGCTTATGATGAAGACATCATGACTCAATAGGGTTACCAAAGCGTTTTTCAAGCATAGAGAATAAAGCCCGTAACGCCATCGCGTCGCCCCCTTCTGGGCGGCCTGGTTTGCTGGACATCATCCAAGCCATCACATCAATATGCGCCCAAGCACAAGGGGGGGCTGGCGTTTTATCCGCGTCTTCCGCCGTGGAAGGCGCGGCTTCGGATGTGGAATCGTCCCCTGATCGCGGTTCGTCTTTCGGCAAAACCGGGGTTGGATCTATAAAATGTTCCAAAAACAAAGCCGCTGTAATGGCCCCCCCAAAAGCGCCTTCTGAAATATTGCTCAGATCGGCGGCTTTACTGTCCAATTGCCGCTTATAGGCTTGATGGAGCGGCAGGCGCCATAAAGGATCTTCGACCGCCAGACCGGCCTCTAAAATATCCGTCGCAAGCCCTTCATCATTGCAGAAAAGCGCCGGGAGCTCTGTGCCTAAGGCAATGCGCGCCGCACCGGTCAGGGTTGCAAGGTCAATCACAATCTCCGGGGCCTCTTGCACGGCTTCAAACAGAGCATCGGCAAGAATCAAACGCCCTTCTGCATCGGTATTCCCCACTTCGACCGTGAGTCCTTTCCGGCTTTCCAAAATATCCAAAGGCCGAAAAGCACGGCCAGAAACACTATTTTCAACGGCGGGAACCAGAACCCGTAAAGCAATCGGCAGGCCTGTCATCATAATCGCTTTTGCCAAGCCAAGGGTGATGGCCGCACCGCCCATATCTTTTTTCATGAGCTTCATGGCAGACGCCGGTTTGAGATCGAGACCGCCGCTGTCGAAACAGACCCCCTTGCCGACCAATGTGACTTTTGGATGGGTTTTATCGCCCCAACGCATGTCAATGAGGCGCGGCGCCCGCGGGCTTCCTTTTCCCACCGCATGGATCATTGGATAGCCGGTGGCCAAAAGATCATCCCCTTGGATCACTTTGACATCAGCCCCATGCTCTTCCCCCATGAGACTCGCCACTTTTTCAAGATCTGCCGGCCCCATATCCGCAGCTGGAATATTGATAAGATTTCGCGCCAGAAAAATACCGCTGGCCGTGGCTTCAACCCGATGGCGATTGGCTTTTTCCGGCCAAAGCAACAAGGTCTTCTGCTCTATTTTTTGTGAGACGCCTTCACGCCGTTTATAGGCCGTAAAGCGATAGCTGCCCAACGCCCAGCCCAGAGCCGCCTGATCGGCAAGACAATGATCTAAATCTTGCTCTTCAAAAGCATAAAGGCCTTTTGGTAATGCGGACGGTAAAGAGGCAAAATCCCACAGACTCGGCGTGTCTTGGGTGAACAGAACAAGAGACGCGATCTCCCCCTGTTCATTTGGCAAGAGGATATGTGTCCCGGCATGGGGTTGTGTCCCCAAGGCTGTAACCCATTGTTTTTGAAACGGGGGCAGTGTTTTTTGCCAATGGGGAAACTCAGTCTTTTTAATCACATGAAGGCGATGTATTGGACGATCGGGCGCATCAATTTTATCAATCAAGCAAGTCGGCACGCTATTATCCTCGGGAGATGAAAGACGGCGAGAGAGAAAAGTACAAATACGAAAGCAAAGGGCAAAGGGATAAGATCCGTGCTTTGGTCCGTTTTGTGGCACAATAACACTTACAGCATTTTTTCTGATTTCAGACCAGGCGCTTGCGCAAAATATCAACAGAAACGTCATCGCCTTTGCAGATTAGTACTGAAAGCCTTTCACGCGAAGCCCTCTCCAATTTTGTCTATGGACCACAAATCAACGATGGCGAAAAAATACACCACAGACAATAGGACGGCTGTATTGCGGTTTGTGATCCTGCTTGTCAAAACAATTTTCATCACACTCCAAGTTCCCCCCGTAATGGCCCCCCTTGTGGCAAGTGGTGTCCTCTTTATCGGCGCCCTCTGTTTTTCCATCATCGGTTTACGCATCCGGGAAAGAATTTTTGCACCTTATTTTACATGTCATGATGTCGCCCTTTGGCTCTTAACCATAGCGACACCCATTGCCTACTTTATCGACCTGGAAGCGTTAGACACCATCTTAACGTTCTAAGAATAACTCTTGCACGACCAATAAGTCATTGATACAAACAAAAGAAAATTCAAATTCCCTTTTCCTAAATGTTGTTTTACAGGCAGGCTCTTTTCGAAAGAATCTTTCAACGACTCCAGTCTGTCTTTACCACGCGACAATGCTTCCCCTTGACAAGAGAAAAATTGTTACCCGCCAACAGGCAAGCCCCCCCTTGCCCTAAGGGCGGATTGGGTTTATTAGACCTGTCCAACCGGTGTGTCCATCACCTCTCTTTTCCAGCGGCGTCTCACAAATGTTGGGTTTTAAACATGCCAAGCTGCTGTCGTCGCGCTGGAAATACAGAGAGGATCTGAGGGTGATTTTTCGCTAAAAAGGCGAGAAAATTAAGGGTTTTCTTCTCAAACACGTCTCATAAGAGAAGCACTTAAGACTCTCATCCCCCATCCTGGTTGGCGGAACGAGCCGGATCAAAAATGAGACTTTCCGATTCGGCTTTCCATAAAGGAAAGCGTTACGGAAAGAGACTCTTCACCGGCCCGCAAGACATCCTTATGTCTTTGCTGATGGCCTTTTTCATGGAGGTATAGAGCCTTGGCACGTAATAAAATTGCATTGGTGGGCGCCGGTCAAATCGGCGGAACGCTTGCACTTCTGTCCGGTATGAAAAATCTGGGCGATGTCGTTGTTTTTGATATCGTTGAAGGCATGCCTCAAGGGAAAGCTCTTGACATTGCTGAGGCGTCGCCAGTCGAAGGGTTCGATAGCTTTTATCAAGGCACCAATGATTATGCTGACCTGGCTGGGTCCGATGTCGTCATCGTCACAGCCGGTGTGCCTCGCAAACCCGGCATGAGTCGGGATGATTTGATCGGCATCAACACAAATGTTGTTAAAACTGTTGCCGAGAATATTAAAAAATATTGCCCAGAAGCTTTTGTCATTGTCATCACCAACCCCCTCGACGTTATGGTTTGGGTGATGCAAAAAGAAAGTGGTCTGCCCGCCAATAAAGTTGTCGGCATGGCCGGTGTTCTCGATAGCGCGCGCTTCCGTTGGTTCTTAGCCGAAGAATTCAAAGTGTCTGTCGAAGATGTGACGGCCTTTGTTTTGGGTGGCCATGGCGACACCATGGTGCCTTTGGTACGCTATTCAACAGTGGCTGGTATTCCTTTGCCTGATCTGGTCAAAATGGGCTGGACAACACAAGAAAAACTCGACCAAATTGTTCAGCGTACCCGTGATGGTGGTGCTGAGATCGTTGGTCTCTTGAAAACAGGGTCTGCCTTCTATGCGCCAGCTTCTTCTGCGATTGCCATGGCTGAATCCTATCTTTTAGACAAAAAACGCGTTCTGCCTTGCGCCGCTCAGCTCAATGGCGAATATGGCCTGAAAGATCTCTATGTCGGCGTGCCAACCGTGATCGGTTCTGGTGGCGTTGAGAAAATCGTCGAAATCGAAATGGATTCGGCAGAACGTGCAATGTTCGACCATTCTGTTGAGGCTGTTAAAGGCTTAATGGATGTGGTCAAAAAGCAAGAAGCTGCTGGGTAATCCAACTAAAGCATGACCCTTGCTTTCAGGGACGTTGTTTTTCTAGACCCTCATTGTCTGATGGAAAACAGCGTCTCTTCACCCGGGGAGCCGCCAGCTCGGAAACCGGCTCCCGTCTCCTTCCCTTCCGAAACCAAATGGTGGGGCTTCGATGAATATCCATGAGTATCAAGCCAAGGAGCTGCTCAAAAAATACGGAGTGGCTGTCTTGCAAGGCGGAGTGGCTTACACGCCGTCTGAAGCGGAAACTGTGGCAAAAGAACTGGGCGGTCCTATTTGGGTGGTGAAATCCCAAATTCACGCCGGTGGCCGTGGCGCAGGTCGTTTTAAAAATGATCCTAACGGCAAAGGGGGCGTGCGCGTCGTCAAATCCGTTGACGAAGTGAAAGCCGATACCGAAGCGATGCTGGGCCAAACTTTGGTCACCAAGCAAACTGGAGATGCCGGGAAAGAAGTGAAACGCGTTTATATCGAGCAAGGCTGCGATATTAAGCGTGAACTTTATCTCGGACTTTTGGTGGATCGTGCAACCTCTCGTGTAACCATGATGGCTTCGACCGAAGGCGGCATGGAAATCGAAGAAGTCGCAGAGAAAAACCCAGAAAAAATTCTGAAAGCTGTGATCGATCCTGCAACAGGCATGATGCCTTTCCATGCTCGCCAATTGGCCTTTGGCCTCGGGCTCGAAGGCAAGCAGGTCAATGCGGCGGTCAAATTCATGTTGGCCATGTATCGTGCCTTCGTTGAACTCGATTGCTCCATCGTTGAGATCAACCCGATGGTTGTCACCGGCGAAGGCGAAGTTTTGGCCCTTGATGCCAAAATGAACTTCGATGACAATGCTTTGTTCCGTCACAAAGACGTGTCTGAATTACGGGACGAAGACGAAGAAGATCCAGCTGAACTCGAAGCCTCCAAGCATGAACTAAACTACATCAAGCTTGATGGCAAAATCGGCTGCATGGTCAATGGTGCCGGCCTCGCCATGGCCACCATGGACATTATCAAACTTTATGGTTCTGAGCCTGCGAACTTCCTCGATGTCGGGGGCGGTGCGACCAAAGAGCGTGTGACCCAAGCTTTCAAAATTATCCTCGGCGATAAAAATGTCGAAGGCATTTTGGTCAATATCTTCGGTGGCATTATGCGTTGCGACATCATCGCTGAAGGCGTGATCGCTGCAGCCAAAGAAGTGTCCCTGGCTGTGCCCTTGGTGGTACGCTTGGAAGGCACCAATGTCGAGCTTGGCAAAAAAATCTTGGCGGAATCCGGCCTCGCTATCACGGCGGCTGACAATCTCGCTGATGCTGCCGAGAAAGTTGTTAAAGCGGTGAAGGAGGCAGCGTAATGGCGGTCCTTATCGATGAAAATACAAAAGTGATCTGCCAAGGGTTCACAGGCGCTCAAGGGACCTTCCACTCAGAGCAGGCCATTGCCTATGGCACGAAAATGGTTGGCGGCGTGACCCCAGGAAAAGGCGGCACAACCCATCTTGACTTGCCTGTCTTCGACACTGTTGCAGATGCCGTTGATAAAACAGGTGCCAATGCTTCTGTGATCTATGTGCCGCCACCGTTCGCGGCAGATGCGATTCTAGAAGCCATCGATGCCGAAGTCGCTTTAGCGGTCTGCATCACCGAAGGCATTCCTGTCCAGGACATGATCAAAGTCAAACGGGCCTTGGAAAGCTCTAAAACCCGTTTGGTTGGCCCCAATTGCCCTGGGGTGATCACACCAGATGCCTGCAAAATCGGCATTATGCCAGGCCATATCCACAAACGTGGAAAAGTCGGCATCGTCTCCCGTTCCGGCACTTTGACCTATGAAGCCGTTGCCCAAACCAGCGCTGTTGGCATGGGGCAATCGACCTGTATCGGTATTGGCGGTGACCCGGTCAATGGTACGAACTTCGTCGATTGCTTGGAAATGTTCTTAGCCGACCCTGAAACCGAATCGGTCATTATGATCGGTGAAATCGGGGGCGACGCCGAAATCAAAGGCGCTGAGTTCGTTGCCAGCGAATATAAAGGCAAGAAAAAAGTTGTTGGCTTCATTGCTGGTCGCACAGCCCCTCCAGGCCGTCGTATGGGCCATGCGGGTGCTGTGATTTCTGGTGGTAAAGACACCGCCGATCACAAAATTGCGGCTTTGCAAGAAGCTGGAATCCATGTGGCTGATTCTCCAGCCAGCCTTGGGACTACATTGGTTGAAGCGTTAAAAGGCTAAAGCCTTTACGATGTCAAACAGAGCCCTCTTAAAGGATCCATCGATGCTTTAAGAGGGCGTCCCTTGCGGCGCGAAAAACCGAGCGGCGCGAAAAACCGAAAATCCGATTTGCCCTCTTAAGAGGTAATTTTACGACTGGATACAAAATAGTGATCAAGCCGCAATAAGCGGTTTACAAGAGCCGGCACCAAAGCAGCGGTCTTGTTTTGGCAAAGCCTGGACGATAATCCTCTTTTTTTCATTTCAGTTTGGGACCTGAAAAACGCAGGCTTTGGGTGTTAAAAGAGCCCAAATTTCTATCTTTCTCTGATTTTTACATGTTCTGGAAATGATCAAGAAACATTAACAAAAAACAAGAGAAATATTGATCTGCGGAGAAAAAGACAAATATTTTCGAAAGTCCTTTTTGTTGTGCAAGAGCTCTTTTTGTTGTGCAATAGAGAACTTTCAAGGGCAGAGTCTTTGTGTCCCTTTTATGGCAGAGACGCTCAAGGCTGACCTGCCCCATCAACACGCAAAGCCATAAAACACAATAAAGATATCGAATTTTGTCCTTTGGGACATGTCAGACCGAAGGTCCATGCGGCAGCTCTGGTCCGAAACCAGAACGGAATTCGTCGCCATCAGGGAGGAATTGATGGGATATCCCAGCATACAGGAAACATTTTTGCACGGTGCCAATGCGACATTTATCGCCGAGGTTTACGCGCGCTATATGGATGACCCTACGTCTGTTGATCATAGCTGGGCAGACTTCTTCGCCGAGATGAATGACGAAGAACGCGATGTTCTCGACGAATTAACAGGTGCAAGCTGGGCACCAAAAGAGAATACCATCGTCAGCACAGCCCCGCTCGCCGCCCAAGAAGATCCAACACTGCCACAAATCGGCGAGGCCGCCCCACAAGCTGGCTTTGCCTTTCCTGCTGGCATGGTTGTCGCCGGCCAAAATGCGGGTGCAGATCAAATTCGCCGGGCGACCCTTGATTCTATTCGCGCCTTAATGTTGATCCGTGCCTATCGCGCCCGTGGCCATTTGATGGCAAATCTGGATCCTTTAGGTCTAGAACCGCCAACACCCCATCCAGAATTAGAGCCAAGCAGTTATGGCTTTACCGATTCCGATATGGATCGGCCTATTTTTATTAATTATGTTCTTGGCTTAGAATCTGCAACTCTGCGCGAAATTATCGCGGTTTGTGAGCACACTTATTGCAGCACAATCGGGGTTGAGTTTTTACATATCCAAGATCCTGAACAAAAGGCTTGGATTCAACAAAGAATTGAACGCATCGAAAATCGTACAGATTTTACCGAAAATGGTAAACGGGCCATTATCGAGCGTTTGAGTGACGCCGAAACTTTTGAAAAATTTCTTGATAAGAAATTCACCGGCACCAAGCGCTTTGGCCTCGATGGCGGCGAAGCTCTGGTCCCCGCCTTGGAACAAATTGTCAAACGTGGTGGCCAACTTGGCGTACGCGAAATCGTCATCGGTATGGCGCACCGGGGGCGTTTGAACATTTTGTCCAATTTCATGGGCAAACCTTATTCTGCTATTTTAGCAGAATTCATGGGCAAGCAAGAGGAGACTGTTGGGTCTGGCGATGTGAAATACCATCTTGGAACCTCTTCCGATCGGACCTTTGATGGGATTTCAGTCCATTTATCCTTGACTGCGAATCCATCGCACTTGGAAGTTGTTGATCCTGTTGTCATCGGAAAAGTGCGCGCCAAACAACGCCAGCTGAATGATGATGATCGCACGAAAGTCATGGGCCTTTTATTCCATGGTGATGCAGCTTTTGCAGGCCAGGGGGTCGTGTCGGAATGTTTCGACATGTCCCAGCTCAAAGGGTACCGCACGGGCGGGACCATGCATATTATCATCAATAACCAGATTGGCTTCACAACCTCTCCAAAATTTTCGCGCTCTTCGGCTTATTGCACCGATGTTGCGAAACAGGTTGATGCCCCGATTTTCCATGTTAATGCCGATGATCCGGAAGCTGTTGTCCATTGCGCCCGGATCGCGACAGAATTTCGCCAGGAATTCAAACATGATGTCGTCATTGACATGATTTGCTATCGGCGATTTGGGCATAATGAAGGCGATGAGCCAATGTTCACCCAGCCCTTAATGTATAAGAAAATCAAAGGCCATCCGACCGCACGCACCCTTTATGCCCAACGCTTAGAAGCCGAAGGTGTGTTGAAAGAGGGGGAAGCGGATGCCATCTATAAGCGCTTTGAAAGCGAGCTTGAAAGCGCTTTTGAAGTGGCCCAAGCCTATCGTCCCAATAAAGCCGATTGGCTTGAAGGAACTTGGTCTGGCCTCGCCATGGCCGAAGGGGATGCACGCCGTGGTGATACAGCCGTATCCTTGGATGAGCTTAAAGAAATTGGCCGCCTCATTACCGAAGCGCCGCAGAATTTCAATCTCAACTCTAAGATCAAACGCCAGCTCGACACCAAACGTACCATGTTCGAAACCGGCCAAGGGATCGATTGGGCAACCGCTGAAGCCCTTGCTTTTGGCACCTTATTGACCGAATCCACCCCTGTGCGTTTATCTGGGCAAGATTCTGGTCGTGGCACCTTCTCCCAACGCCATGCGGTTCTCATCGATCAACAAACCGAAGAACGCTATATTCCTTTGAACCATCTAAGGTTCGGCCAAGCACCTTTCGAAGTCATTGATAGCCCCTTATCTGAAGCTGGGGTGCTTGGGTTTGAATATGGCTATTCCTTAGCAGAACCCCATATGCTGGTCCTCTGGGAAGCACAATTTGGCGATTTTGCCAATGGCGCCCAGGTGATTGTTGATCAGTTCATTTCTTCTGGGGAAACAAAATGGCTGCGCATGTGTGGCTTGGTCATGCTTCTGCCCCATGGCTATGAAGGCCAGGGCCCAGAACATAGCTCTGCCCGCCTTGAGCGCTATTTACAGCTTTGTGCCGAAGACAATATCCAAGTTGCCAACTGCACAACGCCGGCCAACTATTTCCATATTCTCCGCCGTCAGATGCGCCGGAATTTCCGCAAGCCTCTGATTCTCATGACACCAAAAAGCCTCTTACGCCATAAATTATGCGTCTCTCCTTTGAGCGATTTTGGCCCTGGCTCTAGCTTCCACCGCGTCTTATGGGATCCAAAATTCGACAGCGATGCCAACAGCAAAAGCGCCAATGACAGCAAAATTAAACGTGTTGTCTTAAGCCAAGGTAAGGTCTTCTACGATCTTTACGAAGAACGCGAAAAACGCGGTATTGACGACATTTATCTTCTGCGGGTTGAACAGCTCTATCCTTTCCCAGAAAGCGCGTTAAAACAAGAGCTTACCCGTTTCAAAGACGCAGAGATTCTGTGGTGCCAAGAAGAACCCTACAATATGGGCGCCTGGCATTTTGTCGATCGCCGCTTGGAAATGGTGATGACCGCCATCGGGGCGAAACATCAAAGACCACGCTATGTCGGACGGGCAGAAGCGGCGGCAACAGCAACAGGCTTGCTCAAGCGCCATATCCAAGAACAACGGGCTTTGGTGGATGCGGCTTTGACCCTTTAAAGCAAAGGGCCCCTTTCAACAAAACGGTTTCAAAGGGGCCTTTGCACTCTATCGGGTTCAAACCCTTCTTCTGATTTTCATGACTGATTTCGTGTGCGCCTCTTGTCAAAGACTGTTTCGAAAAACGAAAAAAGAGGCCGCACCGCCTGAAAAATAAAGTGAGGCAAAAATTATGGCCGATATTTTAGTGCCAACCCTGGGAGAATCCGTCTCGGAAGCCACGATTGCGCAATGGCTGAAACAGCCAGGCGAAGCCGTTGGTTTGGATGAGCCAATCATCGAGTTGGAAACCGACAAAGTCACTTTGGAAGTCAATGCTCCAGCCGCTGGGGTCTTGTCTGAAGTGATTGCACAAGAAGGGGATAATGTGGAGGTTGGGGCCCTCTTAGGCCGTATCACAGAAGGCGCAACAGCCTCTGCCCCCGCAGCAGCGGCAGCCGCACCGGCTCCAGCAGCAGCCCCCGCTGCGCCAGTCGCCCCC
>DDLW01000141.1 GCA_002340345.1 Alphaproteobacteria bacterium UBA2562
AGAAAAAGTCTCTCAAAAAGCTATTTAGAGCAAAGTGCGGCTGGATAGAAACATCCAGTCGACACGTCTTGCGGCAAGAACAAAAACAGAGAGCATTTTGTATGCGTCAATCATCACACAAAATGCTCTAAAAAGAAATTTTATCTCTTCCTGCTCCTATTGTCCACGGACCTCTTGCGCGCGCTTGAGGGCCTGTTCGGCTTTTTCCGTCTCTCCCAACACACGATAGGCATTGGCTAAGCGTTGCCAGCCCACCGGATCATTCGGATTTTCTTCGAGCTTATCCGCCAAGCTTTGGACCATGGCTCGGATCATTTCTTGCTGTTCTTCCGGTGTCATTTCCTGTGCCGCTTCGATCTCTTCGCGGCTTGGACCTGGCATAGCATTTGGGGACTGTGCTGGGGCAGGCTGGGACGCAGCGGCGTCTGGCAAAAGCTCTGCCAATGTATAATCTGTATTTTGGGCTATAATCTCAAGATGCTGGCGCAAAGGCCCCATCCAAGGTGCCTCTGCCGGGCTATGGCGGCTCAGAATATTCCAGGTTTTCAGGCTTTGCTCATAATCTTGATCCTGGAAATGTTTCAAGCCAATATAAAATAATGCCCGAGGATCCATGGCATCAAGCTCTAACGCTTTTTCGAAATTGGCGAAAATCCCAGGGGTGAAAGATCCTTGATGCACGGCTAACTGCATTTCAGCCAAAGTCGCATACACAGCAGCGCTGTCAGGGGCAAGACGAACCGCCTGCTCCATCGCTTCAACGGCTTTTTGATAGGCGCCAATTTGAGACTGTGTGCGGGCGAGCAGCAGCCAGCCATCCAATTGATCGGGATTTTCTTTCATCTTGGCTTCAAGACGATCGGCCATTTGTGGCATGCTGAGATCTTGCAGATCGGCGACATCTTTTTGATGTTGTTGACGCGCGGCCAAAGGCTGGTCTGCCATGCCGGGTGATCCCAGAACATTATAAGCAATAGCCCCACCGATGATCAGAAACGCCAGGCAAACATAAGCCGCTCCCTTATGGATTGGGGTTATCCCAGTTGTGGCTTGCTTCGGCGCGCTTTGATTATATTTTCGGTCCGCATCCAGCATCCGGCGTTTCACTTCTGTGCGGGCTGCCTCTGCTTGGTCTTCATCCACCAAGCCCTTTGCCACATCCTGGTCGATTTCCTTCAATTGATCGCGATAGACCGACAAATCATAGGTTAAGTCCGCCATGTCCTCTGTCTGCCGACCCTTTTTCCATAAAGGCCGAATGATGAAAAAGCTGACAGCCCCTGTTAAGGCCAAAGCTGCGATCCAAAATCCGATCATGTCTTTTTCTTTCCTTGCATGGTGTTTTTCCGGAAAGGAAATCTTTAACAAAGTCAAGGACTGCGGATTATATTGTCCCATCAGCCTTTCGTTCTTATGGGGCGATCTCAGCGCAAAAGTCCAGTGCCAATAAGATCTTTTTTTGCGCGAACAGGCCCCCAATAAATGCTTTAAAAAAAGTTTTTATTTCTTTCTGCCATGCGATCAAGAAGGACTTAAGACTTAAGCGCTCTGCCTTTGTCTTACAAGATCTCTACACCAAAAGAAGTATTTTTTATCCCTTATCACCTTAAGGATGTTGTCCCCATAAAGTTTTATGACGTCTCGAGCCACAGCCTCTCCTAAGCTCTAAAAGGATGCAAGCCTTTTCCCAAAACTGCGGCAAAGGACAGCAGGGCTAGGCAAAAAGGCCTGAAAAACCCAGATTTTTCCTCAAGAAATCTAGAGCTTATGGCGTATAGGGGATAGTTTTCAATTTTTTCAAGGGGAATAGGCCTAGAAAATAGGCCCTTTAGGCGCTTATCCCCCTTATGAGACATTTTATTTTGATAACCCTAAACGGAATTGGGTTGTCAAAGGAAGATCTCTCCTGGAGAATAGAGTCCATAAGAATTTCTGCCCATAAAGAGAAAAATCCCAGAGGGGGAAGTTATGGTACATTTGTTAAAAGTAAATCTTTGCGCTGCAGCAATTATATATTCATTCTCTCTAATAGGAGGCGCCCAGGCCGCAGACACAAAAATATCCGCTGGAAACCTCTATAACACCTGCAAAGAAGGCGACAACGCCTCACGCGAAGCCGAAATGGCCGCACAACATGACTGCGATCGCTATCTCGCAGGCTTTAAAGACGGCGCCATGATGGCCAACGCAAAAGACCTGTGTTTTCCAAAAGAAAGCCATGGTGTCTCTGAAATGCGCCGGGCTTTCATCAAATTCATGACCTTCAATACCGACATGCTTGAAAAAGCCGCCGCCGAAGGCGTGAAAGCCACTTTCACCTGCAAATAATCTTATGAGAGCAGCACATTGCCCCCATGCCGCCTTTGGGTCCCTTCGGGGGAGATCAACAAGGCCATAAAAGGCCAGGCCTTTAAAGCCTTGCGTCCCTAAGCTGTGGGGGCCTTTCCCTGGGTCTCGCCTTTATCAAAAATCTCTGGATGTTGGCGCAAAGGGCAAAGGTGGACCATTTCATGCCTTTGACCCCTTTTGCGACAAAAGTCAAAGGCTGTGTCCTGGCAGCAGGACAGACCGCAAGCAGAACCTTTTGATAACATTGATGTCTAGAGGAGAGCCCAAAAGTTTCACGCCGACGGCCTTCGGCATAGAACACCAAGCGCCGCGATGCATTTGAGGATTGCTATCACCCTGTGCCGGAAATTTATTCAATTTTTCTAAAATAACCACAAGTTGAAAACATCCTCTGTCCCGCGATCTCACTGACCGCAAAACGGCCTTCGGCCTTTGCTCTTAATATAGGTTTTACCGCAAAACGGCCTTCGGCCTTTGCTCTAAGGAGACCCTTTTCATGATTGGACGTTTCTGGAACTGGCTCTGGACCCCAAGCCGATTAGCCATAGGCACCTTGCTTGTTCTTGGGGGCATATTGGGCATCATGTTCTGGGGCGGCTTTCATACAGTCATGGAGGCCACAAACAGCTTAACCTTCTGCACAGGCTGCCATGAAATGCGCCCTGTGTTCAATGAATATGCAAAATCACCCCATTATAACAATACCTCTGGCGTCCAAGCGATCTGCTCTGACTGCCATGTCCCCAAGCAATGGTGGCCAAAAGTCGTTCGCAAAGTCCAAGCAACAAACGAAATCTACCATAAAATGGTAGGCTCTATCGACACGCCTGAAAAATTTGAACAAAAACGCCTAGAACTGGCACAGAATGTTTGGCGGTCCATGCAAAACACGGATTCACGCGAATGCCGGAACTGCCATAGCTTTGATGACATGGATGTCGAAAACCAAAGAACCGCCGCCCAAAAATGGCACACCTTGGCGCCTTCAGAAGGCTATACCTGCATTGATTGCCATAAGGGGATTGCCCACCAACTTCCCGATGTCACAGCCCATTACAAAGAAACCCTCGACCATCTCAAAAAAGAGGGCCAGACGATTACAAGCGGCGCTGTCATCACCCTGGCCAGTAAGGATTTTGTCCTTGATGTCGATGCCGTCGGATCGGGGCTTGGTAATGCGCGTCTTGCCCCTGCCACTGTCTTAGAGGTGTTAGAGCGCAAGGACAATGCCCTGAAAGTTAAGGTCATGGGCTGGCTGCGCGGCGATGAGCGGGACAGGCTGTCTGCCAAAGCAGGGGCTGTGATCCCCACAGCCTCTTTAGGGCAAGATGCTCAAAAAGCTTTGCAAATTCAAAATAGTATCACCGATGATCGAACAGAAGTCGTTTGGACCAAGGCCGAACTGACCGGCTGGGTCAGCGATAATGATTTGGCCTCAAATCAAGAAGAATTCTGGGGCTATGCCGCTGAAATGAACATGGTGACCTGTTCTTCTTGCCATCACCTCTATGCACCCGAAGCCTTTAGTGCCGGGGAATGGCATGAAGTTCTCCAAGAAATGCGCCATCGCGTATCTTTGAATGACAATGAATATGCGATTGTTGAGAAGTATTTACAAATAAACTCAGCAAAAGGGTCTCTCTGATCTCTCCTTTTAGGAAATAGTGAGGCCTCTTTTTCTGAAAGTCTTTCTTTCAGCGCTCTGAAATATTTAGGGCGCTGGAGAAAAATGGAAAAGCCTATCGTCTATACAGAGCTCTTTATCTCAGACCAACCGACAAGTCGTAAGACTCTGTCGGTTGGTATCATAGGGTGCAATATGCCTTTTTATATTCGCTCTATGCCATAAAAAAACAAAAGAGCCTTTGGGGAGAAAAACCTTTTCCATTACTTGAGGCAGAGGTGCGACCTCTACCTCGCCAGCGTAAATCCCTTCGAAAAGGATTTACGCGTCGTCAGCAGAGGGGGAAAACATGGTGACGCGAAAAGGGGCGGTTCTTGCCGCCGCAGCACTCGCGTTTTTCGCCTGGGCCGTTCCCGCGAACGCCGCCCCGCCGGAAAGCGTGACCAAGGAAGTCGCCGAAGAAAAAGGCTGTCTTTCTTGCCATGAAGGTATCGAAGACTTCACCGAAGGCCGCATGATGGATGACATCCTCGCCCTTGGTGAAAATTATGGTGATGATGCTGGTTGTACCGTCTGTCATGGCGGGAATATCGCAGGTCTCACCCCAGAAGAAGCCCATAAAGGGGCCCCAGACTTTCTCAGTGGCCGTGGTGGGCCAGACACATTCTTCCCAGACCCAGGGTCTGTGTGGATTGCAGAGAAAACCTGTGGCCAGTGCCATGCCGGCTATTCAACCCGCTTAGAGCGTTCTTTGATGAACACAGAAGCGGGAAAACTCCAGGGCAATTTCTGGTCCTGGGGCATCCAAAAAGACATGAAAGTCAAATATGGAAATTATAACGTCAAAGATGATGATGGGCTGGAGCCCATGGTCGGAACAGACGCTTATAAAGACTATATGGTCGCTTTTGCAAAAGCCCATCCAGATCAAATGCCGCGTGAGCTCGAGCAAGTGCCAGACGTTGATGTCAATGCCATCTCCCAACACCCCGAAATGGCCGGGATTACCTATTCCCGCCAACAATGCCAACGCTGCCATGTCGGTGTGCAAGGTCGCGAAAAACGCGGGGATTATCGCGGAAATGGCTGCTCTTCCTGCCATGTGCCCTACTCCAATGAAGGGCTCTATGAAGGCAATGACCCAACCATTAACAAAAAACAAGCCGGCCATCCGCTGTTGCACCGTATGCAATCAGACCGCAACAGCCCTGTCACCCATAATGGGAAAACCTATACCGGTATTCCAAACGAAACCTGTAGCTCTTGTCACAATCGCGGCAAACGCGTTGGCATGAGTTATCAAGGGCTTATGGAATTCCCCTATGGCAGCCCCTATAATGAAACAGGTGGCAAACAGCCAAAACTCCATACCAAAAAATATCTGCCGATCAAGGAAGATTTGCACCACCAAATCGCCAGCCGCGACGGCAACCCAGAAGGCGGTCTGCTTTGCCAAGATTGCCACACATCCGTTGATATGCATGGGGATGGAAACATTCCTGGGACCACTTTGGCCCAGGTCGAAATTGAATGTTCTGACTGCCATGGCACACCCACAGCCTATCCTTGGGACCTTCCTCTTGGGTTCGGAGAAGAATTCAAAGGCGAAATCAGTCAAGACCCTCGTGGTGTTGCCAAAAAACTCCCCCGTTGGATGAAAAAAGGCACCGTCCACAAGCCTGAGGACGGCTATTTGATCACAGCGCGCGGCAATCCCTTCGGGAATGTCATTCGCCGTGGCAATGAGGTCATCGTTCATTCAGCCTCTGGCCTTGATTTCAATGTGCCCGTGCTAAAAACCATCGAAGACACCGACAGCTATAAGACCAAAGAAGGCAAAACAGCCATGGTCTCCGTGGCCCAACATATGGATTCCATGGAATGCTATGCCTGTCACGCCGATTGGGCGCCACAATGTTATGGCTGTCACATCACCGTCGATTATTCTGAAGGCAAAACAGATGTCGACTGGATCAAAAATGGCAATGCCCTGGGCGAAAATGGCTTAACCGCCGATGCCGCCTTAGGGACAAACGGCCTCACCAGCCCTGGGAAAGTGTCCGAAACGCGGTCTTATTTGCGTTGGGAAACACCGATCCTTGGCATGAATGGTGAAGGGCGCGTCAGCCCCTTAATGCCAGGCTGCCAAGTCATCACCACAGTGATCGATAAAGACGGCAAAACCGTCGCCAAAAACGAGATCTGGATGACACCAAAAGGCAAAGGCCTTGACCATGCTGCTGTGCAGCCGCACACAGCCGGTCGTAATGCACGGAGCTGTGAGAGCTGCCATAACAATCCCAAAACCCTCGGCTATGGGATTGAAGATGGTCGCTATCTGAAAAACCAAAACAAAGATATCATTGTCGATCTGGCCACAGAAACAGGCAAAATCATTGCCCAACAGACACAAGTCCAATTCCCAGCCATTCCAAAACTGGATCACGACTTGTCTCAACTGGTCACCCGCGATAATGAAGTCTTGGTCTCTGTCGGGTCGCACTGGCCTTTGACAGGGGTGTTGCCAAAAGAAATGCGTGACCGTATGGAGCGCACCGGCTTGTGCATGGGCTGCCATGCGGAGCAGGATAATGAGGAATTGTGGTCTAAGGTTTCCGAACCAGGTTGGATCACAAATGAGCAACATCAAGAGGTTATGAAAAAAGCTCTGCGTGCTTATGCCAATGAAAAGGCCGCTCAGAAAAAGTAAGGCTTGTTTTCAGAGAACATGACTTACAGCCTTCTCTCCCCCCCGAGTCTCTCAGGCTCGGGGGTTTCTTTTGGAAAATTCTCACAAGTTGGTTTCTAAACCCCCTTATCGTGATCAAGTAAACTCTATATCCGTTGGTATAATGTCTCTTCTTTTTCACCGGTTGGAAATATGGGACTATGTCTTTCTGTTTGCAGGCTTTCCCTGTCGGCGCCTCTTTTTATTTTTCAGAGGGTTACAGAACGATAGGAACAAAGAGTAAGCTTTACCCGCTTTAAAGACATTTTTGAGCTCTAAGATTTTATTTCTAGAATGGGATTTTCAACTATTTGATATTTTTATATATTTTAGAATTATGTGCTTTCTTCTTGATTCTTAGGCAAAAAATACGCTCAAATCATCATACATGGCCTCCCTGCAAGCCTGTTCCCCTATGCCTTTAAAGAACAGAACATGCCAGATCCCATCGCTTCATCATAGATTTTAGACATTAAGTGGAAAGGACAATTGCCCATGATCACCGTCTCTTATCGTAAAATTTTAAGCGCCTTTGCTTTTTTCGCCGCGCTCAGCCTGCTGACAGCAGGGCCTCTCTCCTCCGCCCAGGCTGAGGATTGGGATATGGCGAAAGTCACTTGCGAAGATATTACCAGTGAGGAGGATGCTATTTTCATGGTGTTCTGGCTGGATGGTTATTTATCCGCTGAAAGCGGCGACACCAGCATGAGCGAAGCATGGATTGAACAATTGGTCAATGAGTTGGACACAAAATGTGAGCAATATCCCTCAGCGCGTTTATTGGATATTGCACGTAATTTGTAAGAATTTCTCCTTATGATAGATATCCCCGCAACCAAACCTAATTAAAGAAAGGATATAGACTTTTATCTTTACCAAAAAAACGAAAGTAATCAGGAGAATTCACCTGATCGTGCGCCAATCCCATTTGGCTCTAGGACGATCGACAGCGCATCCTTTTTCGGCAGCTTTTTGCTTTTATCCTGATTTTTGAGAAAAGCAAAAGGCTGCAAAACCCCTCGTCTTAGTCATGCAATACCCATCTCTATTGGCTTAGATCTCAAATAAAGACATATATATTAATTTCTAGACTCAAAAACACATAGACTCTCATGGCCCATAAAGATTTTGTAAAAGGGCGACTTCCTGCTTGATTTTATGGTGAAAAACAGTATCAATTGCACCGCAAAATGTCATATGTCATTTTGATTATATCTTTATGGGGGAATTGCCTTCCCTGCTCTTTACAAACTTTCATAAGCCCAAAAAGGACCAATTGAATGATCGACTGTTCTTATCGTAGAATTTTATGCGCCTTTGTGATTCTCATCACCTTCAGCGTCTTAACAACCCTCCCCCTCTCCGCCGCACAGGCCGAAGCGTTCGATATGGCGAAAGTCACCTGCGAAGACATTCCCGACGAAGAAGACGCTTTTCTCATGGCCTCTTGGTTCAATGGTTATATCGCCGCCGAAAAAGGCAAAACAACCATGAGTGAAGAGTGGATCGAGAAATTCCTATCCACTTTGGAACAAAGCTGTGAAAAATATCCCTCAACCCGGCTCTTGCATATTGCGCGAAACCTATAGACCTTCTATCATCAAAGGCGAATATAAAAGCCTTTGACACTTTAAAAGCTAAGACCTGCTGACACTCTCCTCATTGTCACGGTCGGCGCATGAGAGGCTGGTGAAACTGTTTCAGCCAGCCTCCACACCAAAACATGCCAAACTTGCAGAAAGAAAGCGTTTGAATGCCGCTCATTGCTTTTCTGATCGCTCTGCCTCTTATCATATTTGGAATGCAACCGGAAAAAAGCCAATGTTTTGGGCAAACCAATAAAGGCGCTTTGCAGTATGGCGATCGTCCAGACTTTTTTGGCCCCAATTATGGCTCTTATTGCCATATCTGCGTCCTGGCTTTGCGGACATTCGGCCATGCCCCTGTGATCCGGACCCTCGAAGCGGCTTATGCGCGGCTCGAAAAAAGCCACCCCGAGACATATTTTTTATATGGAGAAATCGGCTTCCCTTGGGGTGGACGCTTTCCGCCCCACCGCACCCACCGTAATGGCCTCTCCGTCGATTTCATGGTGCCCTTGAAAGACGGTTTGATTCTGCCAAGCCATATGGGCAATCGCTTTGGTTATGATGTCAGTTTTGATGACCAGGGCCGAATGATAGGTGACGAAGCAAGCTATCTTTACGCGCGCCATAACAAGGTTGCAAAAATTGATTTTGAGGCCACCGCCATCCATCTTTTGGCTTTAGAAGCCGAAGCGCGTAAACGCGGCGGTCGCATTGCCCGGGTCTTTTTTGCCCCCGGTCTGCAAAAGATTTTACGGAAGACATCCCAGGGGAAAACACTGTTCCAGAAAATTGCTTTTAATAAAAGGCCGTCATGGGTGCGCCATGACGACCATTATCATGTTGATTTTTCTTTTCCATGCACGCCCAAACGGTAGAGAAGAAACGGGACCTTAGAGCAAAGTGCGGCTGGATGGAAATATCCAATCGATGCGTTTTGCGGCAAAAACAAAAACAGAGAGCATTTCACCTGATTCAATCATCACGCACAATACTCTAAAATCCGTCGGATTTTAGAAACGGCGTCCGGCGGCCAAAGGGCCTTAGGCCCTTTGGAAACCGAGACAAAGATCCTCAAACAGACCTGTCTTAAGCCCGTTTTAGCAGATCTTCTTCATTGTCTTGCTCCGCTGTCGCCATGGACTGCCACTGGAAAGGCGCCATGGTCACCCCCCCATTTTTCCCAACATTCAACGCCCATTCATGGGGAAGGGCGGCTTGGGTTAAGGGGTGCAGCTGCTCCCAGAAGAGATCAAAGAACGCCCCACTTTCTTGCCAAGCTTCTTCGAAAAGCGTGCCTTGGGTCAAAGGTGGCAGCTCTAAAATCGCTTCAACATCGCCATCATCCAGAGAAATGCGATAGTTGAACCGTTTGGCCAAGGCCCGCATCTGACGGTTCCCAGCCAAGCACACCATATAAATCCGCTTAAAAGACCGGTTCCGCGCGGCAGTAATGCCACGCGCTAATAAAGCGTAGCCAAGCCCTTGATGGCGGCTTTGAGCATCAACGGTAACAGCCAATTCAACGGTTTCGGGCCATGATCCGTTATAGAGACACTGGTCGTTCCAACTCAGCTCGGTCAGACCCAGGATCTCACCCTCTTTAACATGGCCATAAAGTAAGGTTCGCCCCCAGGATAAAGCGTCACAATAGTCTTGCACAGCCTGGTCTGACAGGCTATGTCCAAACCGCATATGACGATCTTCACGAGAAAGGCGCAGGAAATGCGCGGTGATTTTAGGCAAATCTGCCGGCATGAGTTTCCTGATGATGGGCATGTGTTTTATCCTTCTAGCATAGTCGCTCGAGGCCAACGCACAGCTCACCTTGGAACTCCAACCCTAAACTCTTTTTGCTCTTCTCACGGCTTATTTTCTTAAGGTGAGAATAGTCTTTTACGGTTTTGCGATATCGCAAAACTTTTGTTTATAGAACAAGGGCGCCCTTTCAGGAGGGGCTGGTCTTGTTAATCTTATTATGGGGATGGTTCTTTCGAAATGCAAGTGTTTTTTTGTGCAGTGCAGCATTTTAAAACAAAAGGCCATAGCTTTATTTTCCAACAATCAGGCCCGATCGGGTATTGCCCCATAACAAGCACCGCATTATCGTGATCCCGCTATAAAGACCTCAGAAAAGCGTTACAACAAAACCGCAGCAACCAAACAGCAAAACAATAAAGAGGGGGGTTTGGTGTCTATTTGGGAAAAAATTTTAAGCGGTGTTGCCAACCTCTCGATCGGAGGCCCCATTGGCGCTTTACTCGACACCGTCACCGGTGCAACAACAGCAGAAACAGCACAGGGCGCCCCTAAGACAGAAGACGACAATACGAAAAAACTAGCCTTTACAACCGGCTGCATTGTCCTTGGCGCCAAAATGGCCAAAGCCGATGGCCTTGTGACCCGTGATGAAGTCGCAGCTTTTAAAGAAGTGTTTGAAGTCTCTCCAGAAGAAATGAAAAATGTTGGCAGGCTCTTTGATCAAGCGCGCAAAGATGCCAATGGCTATGAGCCTTACGCCCGCCAAATCGCGCGCCTGTTCCATAATAAGAGTGAAGTGCTGGAAAAGCTGCTGGCCGCCCTGTTCCATATTGCCAAGGCTGATGGTAAAGTCACCCCCGATGAAGAAGATTATCTAGAGCATGTTGCCGCCCTGTTTGGATTTTCCAGCGAAGATTTTGCCCGTATCCGCGCGATTCACATGGCCGGAGAACAAGGCGACCCCTACCAGCAATTGGGGCTCTCCCCGGAGGCGGATACGGAAAGCCTGAAAGCGGCCTATCGCCGTCTTGTGCGGGACAATCACCCGGACAAGCTGATGGCAGAAGGCCTGCCCCCAGAATTTATCGCCGTTGCCAATGAAAAGCTGAAAGTCATCAATGCCGCCTGGACAAAAATCCGCCAAGACCGTGGCATCACTTAGAGCGTCTTGCGATCCATCTTGATCACAAGCCCGCCTTGCTTGAAAATTTCTTACGCCGATAGGACCTACCTTTTCCACTATGACTCAGAACCGTTCCTCTGGCCCTGCCATCGTGGCCTTAAAACAGGTGGAAGCCGATTTTGGCGGTCGTCCCTTGTTTTCCAAAATTGATCTTTCGGTCCATCGGGGCGATCGGGCCTGCTTGATTGGACGCAATGGCAGTGGCAAATCCACGTTACTGCGTATGCTCGCCGCTGTGATGGAGCCCGATGCCGGAGAACGTTTTCAGCAGCCTGGCTCCAAAGTCATTTATTTGCCCCAGGATCCTCTTTTGCCGCCGGATCAAACGGTGGCCCAGCATATCGCCGAGGCTTTACCCGATGAGGTCGGTCAAGCCGCTGGGGTTGAGGATTACCGGATTCCCATGGTCTTAGAGCCACTCAAGATCGGTGCCGACCAGAAATTGGGGGCGCTGTCTGGCGGTGGTCGGCGCCGGGCCGCCATTGCCAGGGCCATTATTGCCGATCCCGAGATTCTTTTACTCGACGAGCCGACAAACCATCTCGACCTCCCCACGATCGAATGGCTGGAAGAGTGGCTGAAGCGCTTTCAGGGTGGCATCATGATGATCAGCCACGACCGCGCCTTTCTCAAAGCCTTAACCCACAGGACTTGTTGGCTGGATCGTGGGCGCTTGCATGAGACAGACAGGGGCTTTGCCGATTTTGATCTCTGGTCCGAAGAACTCCGCTTGGCCGAAGAGGCCGAGCTCAACCGCATGGAAACCCGGATTGCCGAGGAAGAACGCTATATGCTGCGGGGCGTTACCGCCCGGCGCAAGCGCAATATGCGGCGCGTCGCTCGCCTGGCAGACCTCCGCGCCCAGAAGAAAAATACTTTAAGCGCCCCAGGCCAGGTCAAAACCTTTGTTTCAGAGTCAGAAACTGGCGGCAAGATTGTCATCGATGCCGACTCTCTGACAAAAAGCTATGATAACCGCCCGATCATTACCGATTTCTCGACCCGGATCTTACGCGGCGACCGGATCGGCCTCATTGGGCCCAATGGTGCTGGGAAGACAACGCTTTTGCGGATGCTGACCGGGGTTCTGGCGCCCGATTCAGGGCAGGTGAAATTAGGCACCAATCTCGAAATTGCTTATTTCGACCAAAATCGCGCAACCCTCGATGAAGAGAAAACCCCTTGGGATTATCTCTGTGACGGCGGCGGTGATCAGGTTATGGTCAATGGCCAACCCCGCCATGTTGTCTCTTATATGCGTGATTTTCTGTTCCAAGAACGGCAAGCCACCGCAAAAATCGCAACCTTGTCTGGGGGAGAGCGCAACCGTCTTGTGCTGTCAAAGCTGTTTGCCAAACCTTCGAATCTTTTGGTCTTGGACGAGCCAACCAATGATCTCGATATGGAAACCCTGGATCTGCTCCTGGATGTTTTGTCCGAGTATCAGGGGTCTTTATTACTCGTTAGCCATGATCGCGACTTCTTAGATCGGCTGGTCACCTCCGTCATTGCCGTCGAAGGCCAAGGTGTCGCCGAAGAATATCCCGGCGGCCATAGCGATTATCTCACCCTCCGCGCCCTTGCCTTGAAGGAACAAGCGCAAGAGAAGACCGCAACGAAAGAGAAAACACAAGCGCCGAAGGTCTCTTCAGACCCGCAATCCGGCAACAAGTCAAAAGCCAAGCTGAGCTATAAAGATCAGCGGGAGCTGGATTTACTGCCCGAGAAGATTGCCAAACTTCAGGTCAAGATCGATCAATTGCAGACCAAAATGGCTGATCCCACGCTTTATGAGCGCCAACCAGAGGTTTTCCAAAAAGCATCAGATGATTTAACCGCCACCCAAGACGCCCTCGACATCGCCGAGACGCGCTGGTTGGAGCTTGAGGAAATGAAAGAAGATCTGGCCCAGGGGAAGACTTTTCGCTAACGCGAAAATGGGGGGCGACTTTTTCGAGAAAAAGTCTGTCAAAAAGCTTTTGGGAGATCTTAAGGGGCCTTTTGCAA
>DDLW01000287.1 GCA_002340345.1 Alphaproteobacteria bacterium UBA2562
TTGATTATCACGGATACTCTAGCGACTGGGCACTGGACCTAAGGGATTTGAAAACGCAACAGGTTTTACAAATATCTCTTAAGCAACGCCTTTTTCAAAGGAGCCTAAAAGCTTTGTAAACAAAGCTTGCTCTTTGCTGAAATAAGAGGCCAATCGAGAAGCACTGGCAATTTCATGATCGGCAAGAGCCGTTTCCATATCCGCAAGATGGCCTTTTTCTTCGCTGAGTAAGCTTTTCAGAGACAAAATGACCTTGGCGTCATCTAAAGTTTTTTGGAAGAGACCAAAAGCCCAAATCGCCCGATATTCAATAATGAGTGACATGCAGAGATAGGTGATAAGAGTGGGGTTCTCTTCACGCCGCATATCTTGGGCAATAAAGCTCTCTAAACGCTTGAAATAAAGCCGGGCGAAAGCAGGCGCAATCAGGTGACGTGGGTGATAATCAAGGCTTTTCCCTGCGAATTTATCCGCTTGGCGTTTGAAAAAGAAAGCATGGCGCGCTTCTTCCGCCATATGTTTCAAGACATCTTGCCGTAAGCCCAAATTGCTCTGGGTGATCATAATCCGACGGGCCCCCATATGCTCAAGCATGGAGAGGGTGTTCAAAAAACGAGCATGGGTTGGTTCATCTGCGACAATGTTTTGGAGACAGCAGGATAAACGTTCGGCAAAGCCATGATTGGCGGTTTCAAAGTCAGAGTATGTTGGGCGCGTTTGATAGGACATTGTAAAGAAAATCCAAATCGTCTTGGGTCGTAGAATAGGGTGGCATCACATAAACACTATTACCAAGAGGGCGCAGCAGGAGACCGTGGCTTTGAAAATAGTGATAAAGCTTTGGTGCAATCTCTGATAGATAGCCCTGGTCAGGCACAGTGATATCAATCGCGGTGATGGTCCCCTGTTGGCGGGGGTTTGAAAACCCCTCTTGTGTTGCAAGAGCCTTAAGATGCTGGGCTTGCATATGTGTGAGCGCTTGAAGGCGATCTCGAACGGGCTCGTCTTGCCAAATTTGGCAATTGGCATCGCCAACCGCACAGGCAATAGGATTGGCAGTGTAAGAACTGGAATGAAAGAACATTTTTGCGCGATCTTGGCTATAATGCGCGTCAAAAAAACGGTTCTGGCACAAGGTTGCCGCAAGCGGGATAAGGCCCCCTGTCAAACCTTTTGAGGTGCAAAGAATATCAGGGGCAATGCCGGCTTGTTCACAGGCAAAAAGCGTTCCTGTGCGCCCCCAACCTGTCATGACCTCATCGGCAATAAAGACCACATTATGGTCTGTGCAAATCTTGTGATAGGCCGCCAAGGTCTCAGGGCCATACATAAACATCCCCCCAGCCCCTAAAACCAAGGGCTCAACAATCAAGGCCGCAATTTGATCAGGGTGGGCGGAAAGATGATCATGCAGGGCTTGTAAACTGGCCTCTTCTTGCCCAGGGGCAGGGAAAGGGATGGACAAGACGTCAAACAAGAGGGGGCTATAGGCTTGATTAAAGACCCCCCGTTCTCCGATCGACATGGTGCCGATGGTATCGCCATGATACCCATGTTCTAAGACGATCAGCTTTTGTCTTTGGGGTTCGCCTTGGTGATACCAATAGCCAAGCGCCATTTTAACCGCGACTTCAACAGCCGTAGAACCGCTATCGGAGTAAAAGACTTTGTCCAATCCAGGCGGTGCGAGGGCGACAAGCTGCGCGGCAAGCCTTTCTGCAGGACCATGGGTGTGGCCTGCGAAAATCACTTGATCCAGTTTGCCAGCTTGTTCTTGGGCGGCTGCGACAAGCTGGGGATGGCAATGGCCATGGGTCACCACCCACCAAGAAGAAATCCCATCGAAGATACGCTGACCATCAGAGCGATAGAGATAGCTTCCTTCGGCGCGATCAATATGGGTCATGATCGGTTGCAGGCCATGTTGGGTGAAAGGATGCCAAATAGGAGAGGTCATTGCAGCTCTTTAAAGTCAGACAGAGAAAAATAGCGTTCAAAATGCCCTTGGAGAGCGGTCTTTGTCAATTGTTCCAGCATAGGAACATGGCCAAGACAGCGAACATGGCCAAAATCGCAAATGGTGCGCATATTGTCTGGGTTCTCATCCCCCACAAACACCATGCCAAAGATGGGAATCTTACGGGCTCGAAGGGCTTCAAGCGAGAGAAGACTGTGATTAATGGTCCCTAAAGCCGTACGGGCAACGAGTAAAACAGGACTCTGCCACTGCTGGAACAGATCGATGAGCAAAAGCGATCGGGTGACAGGCACCATGAGACCGCCAGCGCCTTCAATAATCAAGGGGCGATCTGTCGCAGAAGGTGGGGTGAGTTTCTGAGGGTCAACGACCACCCCATCAAGCTCCGCAGCACGATGGGGGGAAAGAGGCTCTGTGAGTGTCACGCCATTGGCCAAGATACGCGCGGGCCCAAGGCCTGTGAGCGCAGCAACGGTCTCGCCATCTTGTCCCTCTGTAACACCAGATTGGATTGGCTTGTAGTAAGACGCACCGAGGCCTAAGGTCAAAAGCGCCGCCACAATGGTTTTACCAATCCCAGTGTCTGTTCCCGTGACAATTAAAGCTTTGGGCATAGTTATAAAATCCTTTGGATTTTATCGTTGTCTTCAAATACAAGATGGGTATTTTCTGGTCAAATCCAAGGGATTCCAAAGGGCAAGCCCTTTGGCCGCCAGAGGCATATCCAAAAATCCAAAGGATTTTAGAGTGCGTGTGCAATCAGCACTAACTCTTCAACTTATACCCGCTCGCAAACATGCGGTAAGCGACAACGCAGAGCGCTAAATTAAGGGTAACCATCAACCCCATACCAAGCCAAACGTTACTATCAGCATGACCCGTCATACCATACCGAAATCCGTCGATCATATAAAAGAAAGGGTTTGCGAGCGCAATGCCATGGAACCCTTCTGGCAAGCGCTCAATGGAGTAAAACGTCCCGGATAAGAAAGAAAGCGGCGTAATGATAAAATTGGTGACAGCGGCGATGTGATCGAACTTATCAGACCAAATGCCGCCAATAATCCCAATCAAAGACAGCAGCATGGAGGCTGAAAAAGCGTGGAAAATCACAAATCCCCAATGATGGATATTGAGGTCAACAACGGTCCAAATGCCTAACCCACAGATGATCCCAATCATGACACCCCTGGTGACACCCGCTAAAGCAAAACCAAGGGTTAATTCCCAAGGCGACAAGGGTGGCATCAGCATGTCGACAATATTGCCTTGGATCTTGGAAATCACGAGGGAAGATGAAGTGTTGGCAAAGCTGTTTTGCATCATGGCCATCATGATCAGGCCGGGGGCCAAGAATTCGGCAAAGGGAATCCCCCCTACAGTTTCAACAGCCCGCCCTAAAGCCAAGGTAAAAATCGCAAGAAACAACCCGGTTGTGACAATTGGTGCAATCAGCGTTTGCATGGCGACTTTTAAGAAGCGCCGGACTTCTTTTTCATAAAGGGTTTTAAAGCCAATCCAGTTGGGGGCATCGGGGCGAGAAATGTCAAATAATCTCGGGTTCATGGAATTTTCCTTACAGCATAAGGCTTAATATCGGCCTGGGAAAATAGACTGTTTTTGGGACAGATAGCAAGCTTGCATAGGGTTTGCAGCGACAAGCAAAGACTTTGCTTATCAGTATTAAGGCATGTGGGTTTTAGGATTTTAAGAGATCAGGCAAAAATCATGAAGAGCAGACATAGGCTTCCCCTCTTTATGGGTCAAGGGGCAGGGGGAGGATTGGTCAGATCTTTGAGTCGGGCTGTTGGGGGAGGGAAGGGTAAACATATTAAAAAGGGTAGAAATAAATAATACAAATCTCTTAATTGTTGTTGCTGTTATGTAAATCAATGACTTAAAGAGATTTAGGGTCGTAAATGTAACGAAAATCGCTTTAGGCATATAAAAATATTTTTTTGTTTAAAGAATAGGCATTCATTGCTCGTTTCTGAAGCGTTTGACCAGATACTGTCTTTTTTTGAACAAAGACAGCAAGATGCCGGTCAAAAAAATGACTTTATTTAAATCAGAGTATTGCAGACAGCAAAAGAGCAGTTTATCGTTTTAAGAACAGAAAAG
>DDLW01000018.1 GCA_002340345.1 Alphaproteobacteria bacterium UBA2562
TCGCTTTCGTTTTGCGGCAAAAACAAGACTCTAACAGCAGAAAAGTGGTGGTATTAACCAATGCTGATAAAAAGAAAAAAGAATATTTTTTCCCCACTGCCCGGAGAAGACCATGGACGGCGTATCATTCTTTTTCCAGCGTTAGTCGGTCTGCTCGCAGCAACATTTGTTGGTTTATTTGTTCTTATCAGCTTGGAAGAAGTTCGGAAAAATACTGAAATTCGTCTCAATAGCGCCGTAAAAGAAGCCGTTATCGCCTTGGATATGCAATTGGGCCATCTTTTTAAAGATGTTTCTATCATGGCGTCTAACCATGATAACCCTCGCCTGGTTGAACAAGAACGACAAGTGCTGAAACAAATTGGCAAATGGCATGATTTGGTGATTCTGATCCTCGATCAAAAAGGCCATATTCTAAAATCTTTAGGGCGCGCGAATGCGGTGTCTCCGGCTCTTTTGCAAAGCTATATCGAAAAAGTCGAAACCACAGGAAAGCCCTATCTTAGCGAACCTTTTCGTGTCGGAGAACGCCGCCATGCCATGCTGGTCATGCCGCAATTGCCCGCAAAAGGCGATGGCGAATGGGATGGCCATTATCCAAAAGCAGAACAAACACGCCCTCAACCACAAGCAAATGCCGAAACGATACAAGACGACGCGGAAAAATTCTTTGTCGCCGTTGCCTTCGCAACCGAAGATCTGGCCATTTGGTTGCGCGGCATCAATTTGCCAGAAGATTCCGTCACCCAACTACAAAGGCCCACAGAAGACCCCTGGTTACGCGCCTGGACAGGGCAAGACGCCCATAGAGCCGAAAGACGCTTTGTCCCTGATCTCACAAAGATGATGGTGGGGATCAAGCAATCAGGCGCCAATAGCGGCTATCAAATTACAGACTCTCCGATCATAAGCTATACGGCCTGGAGGCGCCTGGAAGAGCTTGATTTGGTCCTGACAGTCACAATGCCAGAAGCCATGATGTTATCTCACTGGTGGCAGCATTATATTTGGCAGCTTATTTTTGCAGGCATGGCGGCAATTTTTGTCACACTCGCCAGTCTTTTCATCGCCTGGACAATCTTACTCTCCCATCGCCGCCGCCAGGAAGCTGCGCAAGCTTTGGAAGCGTCCGAACAGCGCTATCGTGACCTGGCCGACAGCACATCAGATTGGTTTTGGGAAATCGATCAAGAGCTGAAATTCTGTTTCGTCACAGAGACAATAGAAGAACGTATCGGAATCCCCGCCTCCTATCTTTTAGGGCAGCGCATAGATGCTTTCCAAGATCCCGATATTGATCTGGCCTATCGCCCCGATTTCGCCCTTGAAAAGCCCTTCCGAGATTATCCTGTGAAATTTGAGTCTGAAGATGGCGGCTTTGTCTATATTGTGCTCAATGGCGTCGCACGGTTCGAAGGCATGGGGGCAAAAAAGACGTTCGCTGGCTATCGTGGTACGGCCTCTGATGTCACCGAACGGCGGTTGGCGGAAAGAGCCGCAAAAATCGCAAGAACACGCCTGGTCAATGCCATCGAAAGCATCCAAGATGGGTTTGCTCTTTTCAATGCGAAAGATGAACTCATTCTCTATAACAGCAGCTATGTGGATATGCTGTTCCCAAAAAGACGCCATGTTGCGATTGGCACCTTGCATGACGATCTGATGCGGGAATTTATGGAAAACCAACTGCTCTTAAAAAAAGGTGCAGATCAGGAAAGCTGGCTACAAGCCCGTATTGCAAGCCATAAAGAAGGCGCCGATAATTTCGTGGCGCGTCTGCGCGACGGGCGCTGGCTGATGAATTCCGATCAACATACGCCCGATGGCCATTTTGTGGCCGTGCATAGGGATATCACAGATTTGAAAGCCAGGGAACATCGCCTGATCGAGCTGGGGCAAGAAAATGAACGGCTTGTGGCAGCAATGCAGGCTTCATCGGTTTCTGTGGTCATCACAGATCCAACAAGAATCGGATCCCCCATCACCTTTGTGAATGATAATTTCATCACACAAACAGGCTATACACGCGATGAAGTCATTGGGGCCAATATTGCCATGACAAATGGCCCCGAAACAGATGAAGACACATTGCAAACCATTCGCCGTGCGATTGCAGCGGGCCAGCCTGTCACGGCTGAGCTGAAATCCTATAAAAAAGATGGGACCTATTGGTGGAACCGTGTGAATGTTGCGCCTGTCGTCGCAGAAGATCAAACGGTTGAAGCGGTGATCTATATTAAAGCGGATATTAGCGATATAAAACGCCAGCAAAAAGAATTGAACCTCGCAAAAAATGAAGCAGAGCTGGCCAATAAAACCAAGTCAGAATTCATGGCTGTTATGGGCCATGAGCTGCGCGCACCGCTGAATGCTATTATTGGCTTTTCCGATATTCTGAGAAATGAATCTTTTGGCCCCTTAGGAGACCCCAAATATACTGAATTTGCTCAAGATGTGCATGAAAGCGCGGTTCATTTGCTGGCTTTGATTAATGATATGCTGGATCTCTCAAAAGCAGAAGCCGGGCGTATGGAGTTGATCGAAGAGATGGTGGATATCGAAAATCTGCTCGAATCAACATTCGCAATTGTGCGCGAGCGCGCCTTTTCCGGAGAAGTGCTGTTGACGTCTGAAATACAGCCCAATCTTCCCCCCATTATGGCCGATGAACGGAAACTGAAACAGATCTTGCTGAACATCATGACCAATGCCATCAAATTTACCCCAGAAGAGGGCACAGTTACGGTCAAAGCCTGTCTCAACGCGGATGAGACGCTCTGTTTGGCCGTGCGCGACACAGGTGTCGGGATTGATGCGGTTGATCTTGAAAAAGTTCTGACACCCTATGCACAGGTCAATAATGCGCTGGCAAAGCGTAATGTGGGCACAGGGTTAGGGGTGCCTTTGGCAAAACGCTTGATTGAGCTTCATGGCGGGCATTTTGAGATTGCAAGTAAGGTTGGCGATGGTACGAAAGTCACTTTGACATTGCCTGCTTCTCGTGTTTTAATTGATGGACATTAAAGATTATCTCATTTTTGATATTTTAAATCATTTCAACGCAGTAAAAATCATAAAGACTATAATATTTCCCCTTTAGACTGTGATTTTGTTTCGCATTGAATGCATTATTATGTTTTAGGAAAATTTGCGTTTCAAAAGTTGAACTTTGAGAAAGAGGTCATTAGAGGTTTCCAATGAGAAAGCAAGCATGATCTCGGTCGAGAATAGGGCTCGATGGGCGTATGCGAAAACTATTTTTAAAATTAAGTTTTATGATTGGCTTATGTTTGCTTTTGACGGTTGACCAAGCCTCAGGCGATGCCACAAAAACCGAAGCTGTTCAATGGGTTAAACAAGCTATTGCCTATTATAAGAAACATGGCCTAAAAACGTCTTTGCAAGTTTTTAATGACCCCAAAGGGGAATTTGTTAAAGGGGATCTTTATGTCATTGTTTGCACTTTCGAAGGTGTTTTTTTAGCGCATGGGGTCAGTAAAGGTTTGGTCGGTCAGAATTTACATGACCTTAAAGATTTGGAAGGCGTTTTTATTATTCAAGAAATGATAAAATCGGCACAGCAAAACCCAGCAGGGGGATGGGCCCATTATCTTTGGATCAATCCTGCAAATAAGAAACTGTCTCGTAAGGCAACTTATGTCGAAGTTTATGATGATTTGCTTTTTATGACAGGCGCTTATGATCCCTTCTAGAGCAAAGCTGGTTCAAGGGACAGCTCCTTTAACCATGCGTTTTGCGG
>DDLW01000264.1 GCA_002340345.1 Alphaproteobacteria bacterium UBA2562
TAAGATAGAGCATTTTGTGTGAGTCTATATCACGCAAAATGCTCTAAAATTTTCGAAAATCAGCGTTTTGCGGCAAAAACAAAGATGTAGAACATTGTGTGTGAGTCTATAATCACGCAAAATGCTCTCACATGATCTTTTTGATGTATTGCCTTTCGCTTTTATCCTAAGGCAAGAAAAAGACCCCATGTGTTTATTGATACGGCAAAACACATGGTTTTAAGTGAACACACTTAAATCAACTTTGCTCTCGTTCCGCTTTCAGGAAGGCCAAAATGTCTGGAAAAATAAAGACGAAAGCCCTTTTACAACTTGGTGCCATTAGCATTGTTATTGGTTTGGTCTCTTGGCTTTCCTTCCAAATCTCTTTTTTAGCCGATTTGGAATACAAAGTCTCGGATATTAGAGCTGCAACTTTGATCGAAAATCAGCCTATTCATCCTGACATCATTATTGCAACTGTTACAGAAGATACTTTAGGCAATTTCCCATACCGGTCGCCAATCAATCGAGAATTCTTAGCAAACCTTGTTGAGATCTTAATTGCAAAAGGCGCGAAAGCTATTGCCCTCGACTTTTTATTTGACCAAGCAACAGAACCAGAAGCAGACGCACATTTAAGGAATGTCATTTCAAATTCCCCTATTCCCATCGTCAGTTCTTATGCTGATGATCAACAACTGATTGAACGACAACAAAATTTTATTGACGCCTTTCTCTCGGATTCGAAACGCGGCTATGCCAATGTGGTGACAAACCCCTCTGATGGCATTGTGCGTGACATTTTTCCAGGCCGGAAAGCCCCTGATGGCGCCTGGGTCCCTGGTTTGCCTGGTGCGATTGCGAAAGAACTTGGCTTTGTCCCTCCCACAAAAGAAAAACGCCTCGTCTATCGCGGCTATCCTGAGGGCGATGACAAATCCATTATCGATTCTTTCGCACGCTACCCAGCTCATTTCATGCATGTGATCAGCGAGGACTGGATTAAAGACAAAATCGTTTTTGTCGGCGCTGAACTCACCGAAATCGATTTGGATATGAAAAAAACCCCTTTTGCATCTCTTTTAGGTACAGCAGAAGGACAATTACCGGGGGTGATGATCCATGCCCATGCTTTAGCGCAAATTATGTCTGGCGAAACCTTTGATGTTCTCCCCAAAACGGCCGAAGCTCTTTTTTGTATTTTCATCGCCCTCATAGGCATTAGTTTTGCCAAATTCGATGTCCCGACATGGGCACGCGTTCTGATGGCCTTCTCCACCTTGGTTGTGCTTTGGGCTACGGGGTTTCTACTTTACGATATGGGCGGACCGATGATTCCGCTCATTGCGCCGTCGATTGCGCTCTTTGGAGGTGCCTGGATCGGCGACATTTATGCAGGACGACAAGACCGCCAGCAAAAGAAATTTATTAAAGACGCTTTTGCCCGCTATCTCCCCCCCACCTTGGTCGATCAGCTTGTGGATGATCCCAGCATGCTCAACCTTCATGGGGAACGCCGTAAACTAACCTTTATTTTTACCGATGTTGCTGGCTTTACCACCATTTCAGAATCCCTGCCGCCAACGACTTTGGGCTATGTCTTGAACCAATATATGGATGGGATGTGCCAAATTATTTTCAAACATGGCGGCACCATTGATAAATTTATTGGCGATGCGGTTATGGCGATTTTTGGGGCGCCTGTGCACCAAGACGATCAATGCCAACGGGCGGTGAATTGCCTTTTAGAGCTGGATGCTTTCGCCGAAGACTTCATGAAACGCGCTGTGGATGACCAGGGCAATCCCGTTAAATTTGGCCTGACCCGCATGGGATGCCATACGGGGGAAGCGACGGTCGGCAATTTCGGTTCAGAGATGAAGTTCGATTACACCGCGCTTGGGGATACGGTGAATGCGTCGGCACGCTTGGAAAGTTTGAATAAGCAATTCGGCACGCGCATCGCTGTCAGCCGTGCGGTCATGGAAGCCACGACAGGCGTCTCCTTCCGTCCCATGGCCAGCGCTGTCGTGAAAGGTAAATCCGAACCCATTGATATTTTCACGCCTGTGCCTGCGGACATAGCGCAAACCCCACTCTGCCTTGAGTATAATCGGGCCTATGACATGATGTCCAAGGGCGATGCCACAAGCTTAGACATTTTCAAATCTCTAGAGCAACAATATCCAGAGGATAATTTGATCAAGCTCCATATCAAACGCATTAACGCGGGTGAGGTCACAAATATTATGGTGCTCACAGAGAAATAGAGTCAAAACTTTCCATAATAAGATCAGCCTTGTGCCAAAGAGTTTTCAATGAGACCCTTGCAAAGACATATAAAAAGATTTCTGAGAAAAGCATGGTCTATGCTCTTTTTCTCTGGTTTTTGTGTGCCTTTTGTGATTTTACCTTATGCAGAGGCCGATATGGTGGCGCAAAAACCGGCCTCTCAACCAGGAACCTCGGCTGTGTCCACACAAAATGACAATGACATTTTAACCGAACAACAGCCCGCAGGCAGTTACCGCCTTGACGGCTTTCGCTCTGCCCATTTTGGCATGACCCCGCAAGCTGTTTTGGCAGCGATCACAACAGATTTAGGGATTGAGGCCGAAAAAGTCGTCAAAACCCAAACCCCACAGAACAAATCACCCGTTCTTATCACAAGAACAAAAGATCTTATCCCCGGATCTGGAGAGGTCGTGATCGCCTATGGCTTTGCCGTGGAAACGCCGAAGCTGAACCGTGTGACCCTCATTTGGGGGGCGCCCGTGGAACCCGCTCTTAAAACCCAGCATTTGCTTCATATTGCCAGCGCTTTACAGCGCCATTTTATTCTGCAAGGCTATGAAGAAGAAGAGCGTGTTGTGAATGGCGTCATGCCAGATGGCAGCTTTATTGCTTTTCGTGGCAAGGACCAACAGGGCCGCGGAACACTTTTGCAATTGATCCTTCCTGGCACCATAGAAGACGCCCGTGATACCCCTGACATGGTGGGCGGCACTTTGAAGCTGTCCTATCTTTTAAACCCTGATAATCCAAGCGCCTTTTCCCTTCCCGAGGGAAGCTTTTAAAGTCGTACCGTCAAAGACCATCTCCATCGAGGGAGTCTCTTCTCATGTGCGATATGTCCGATCACACCCATCCGCATGCCCATGGCCGATTGCTCTCGACCCCCCTGTCTGAAGAGGCCACACGGCGTCAAATTCTGAAAGCGCTGGGTCTCAGCCCAGCCTTGATGATCCTTGCCAGTCATGAGGACGCTTGGGCCCTTGAAGCCCCTCAAAGCTCACTTCAAATCGTGAATGGCTATCGGATTTTACGCTCAAACGGGATTCCCAACCATCCGACAGGCAGCTTCCCCAACCGCCGCAATCCCCACCAAATTCGTGCGCAAAATCATGAATTCCGCATTCCCCTAACGCCCCAACGCAGAGGTCAGCCCCGCCCCTATGATCATTCCAGCTTTGGCGTGGCCTTAAATGGGATTCCTTTTGATCCCTTTACCGCAGAATATTATAACCGCGACCGCCGTTCCAATTGGCGCTATGAAGCCTTATCCGGCAAAATAGATCTCGGCCTTGATGGCTATAATGCCCATGTCCAACCCGATGGCTCTTATCACTATCATGGGATTCCCAAAGGGCTGATCACGCGCTGGTCCCCCAATGCCCATTCCCCCTTGATTGGCTATGCCGCCGATGGGTTTCCGATTTATATTTTGAATGGATATAATGATCCTAGAAATCCCCAAAGCGGCGTGCGCAAGCTCCGCCCAAGCTATCGTCTTAAGTCTGGGCAGCGTCCAGACGGTCCTGGGGGGACTTATGATGGCACCTTTGTGGCGGATTATGACTATGTTCCAGGACTTGGCGATTTAGATGAGGCCAATGGCCGTGAGACGGTGACAAAAGACTATCCCCAAGGCACATATGCCTATTTCTTGACCGACAGTTTTCCTTTCATTCCGCGCTCTTTTGCTGGCACGCCGGATGCAAGCTTTGCAAAAGGACCACCGCAAGGGGGGAGCCGTCGCGGTGGTCCTTCACATCATCGGCGTTCGGTGGACGGGCCGCCTCCAAGAGGCAACCCGCCCCACCCCAGGCATCCCCAAAATCGACGGCCGCGGCCTCCTTGGGAATAAGTGTGGACGTTCAGTAATTTTCGCTTACGCGAATGGGGCGACTTTTTCGAGAAAAAGTCTCTCAAAAAGCTTTTTTATGGGAGCGCTTTTTCCTGGCAAAGGCCCAGCCACCAAGCAAGGTCATCAACAAGAGAGCGGCCCAGCTTTCTGGTTCTGGTGCTGGAGCGCCCGCAAATCTGTATGGGGACAATTCAGCAGAGCCAGCAGGGGTTGCCTGGGCAATTTGAGTCTTGGCGCGCAATGTCGTAGCGTGTTGTGCCTCTTTTTGTAGGGGAACAGGCGTTCTCGTTTCATAGGCTTCTTTTTCCGTCCCGGCAATTTTGCTGTTCGGGACAGACACAGTGTCCGTTGTCGCGGGCTCCGGATTCAGAACCGCCTTGGTGACCGCCACAAAGGACGTCCATTGGGTGACAAGATGATGTTGAAGCCCCAGCGCCGTGACTTTTTCGCGTAATTCGGCATCGCTCAGATCATGCGCCCGGCGGTCTCTTGGGCTGATTAAAGCAAACATATGATCCGCAATCGCTTTACGGGCAAACATGGCGGGCAAAGCAGAAGTCTTCAGATCTTGTTCTGTTGCAGCAGCCGCCTGTTTTCGGGGCGCGGCGGGCAGATTGGCATTCAAGGTCAAACGGCCATTTCGCGCGGCCAAATGCCCGGTCACGGTGATATCCTGGGGACCTTCGCCTTCATAACGGGCCATCACCCGCAAGCTATCGCCTGCGAAAACATCCGGCAAGGTTGTCGGATACAGTTCTTTAATTTTGAGATCGCCCCAATGGATGGCCAGATCTGTCATCACAGGCAAGTTGATACGATTGGCGAGGTCTTTGGACTGGGCGATGAGCGCTTCATGACCTTCTGTTGGATCCAAAAAGCGCACGGTGCTTTTGCCGACCCGACTCAGCTCTTCCAGCAAATAGCGATTGGTGCCGCTGCCAACGCCTAAGCTATACAGGCGCGCATCACCCTTTTCTTGCTCGACCACGCGCAAAACATCCGCCTCATTGCCGATATAACCATCGGTCAGAAAGACCACAAGCCGCATGCTGCCTTGGGGAATGGGGGCTTCCAAAGCCTGGCGGACACCAGACATCATTTCTGTCCCCCCAGAGCCTTGTAAGCGTTCTGTATAGGTCAGACCTTTGGCAATATTGTTTGCTGTTGCCGGTAAGGGGGTTTGCGAGAATTCCGTAGCCCGATCGCTGAACCGAATAATCCGGAAACTATCATGGGGGCGCAAGGCTTTAAGGGCCTCACGCATAAAGGCTTTCGACGCCATCATAGGCGCGCCACTCATGGATCCAGAGCAATCGAGCAAAAACACCACCTCACGCGCCATGATCGGCTGGGTTTCTGGCGCCAAAGGCGGTTCAATAAGCAAAGACAGATAGCCATCTTCTTCTGTTGCCATGGCGGTCAACCCGATGGCGGTTTCATCACTGGCCAACCGATAACGCAATTCGAAATCACGGTTATCAATGACCCGATTGTCGTCTAGGGTGATGCGACGTTTCCCAGAACCTTCGGGATGAATGGCAAGCGCATGGGTTGGGCTATCGATGGCTTGAATTTCCATCCCGCCATCAAGATCAATGGAAATCGAGACACGCTCTTCGGTCAGACTTTCAGGCTGTGTTAAGCCTGCAATATCTTGGGACAAGCTGGGGGCGGGGTCAAATTGCCATTGCCCTTCCGCGTGATCTTGGAGCTCATCCAGGATCAGATCATCCTGGATCGCAGGCGTGATCCCCTGGTCGCGACCGCCGACAAGCGATAAAGGCGTTTTTTGCCCTGTCGGCTGATAGCGCGGTCCCACCGCAAGCGGCAAGACCAAACGATAGAGGCTGTCTTTGCGCGGCAAGGCATGCACATACTGCAAGGTCACAGTGACAGGCAGACCTGGCATCATATTGGCCACATCTTGGGTGAACATATTGGGCCGATGTTGGGTTAACAGGGCCGCCCCTGCCCCTTTGGCCTTGGCCGCTTCGAACGTCTTTTGGGCTTGTTTTTTCTCTTGGATGACCGCTTCAATTTGCTCATCACCGACCCGCAATGTCATGGCATTGACCGCGGCTTCGCGATGTAAGGGGAAGAGATAACGGGCATGGAGAGGCTGTTTGCTGGGATTTTCAAAGGTTTGTGTTAGGGTCACATGGGCAAGATCCCCTTCAATACGCACCTTATAATCGCTTTTCAGCAAAGGCAGAGACAGGGTCCGACCATTGATCTCGGTTTCCAAGCGCCCGCCTAAGGAGGGTGCCTCTGCCTGTGCAAAAGCAAAAGACGATGTCATCGCAAAAGAGAAAGAGAGTGCGCCGCCAAAAATCATAATTTTAAGGTAGTGCACCACATTAAATCTTCTTTTAGTTGTGTTTCTGGACCTCATAGAGATGTCCGACAGAGGATATGTCATGGTTAAAACTCCCGTAAAGCAAGGATAGGATTTGTCGAAATCGGCACATAAAGGCCAGGACGATGAAGCGAAGACGGTGGCAAATCTAAAGCCCGCAAGGCCGCAAACTCCCAATTTTGCCTTTGTCGTTCCGATGCAGACCAAGGCGCAATCCGCTGGACCATGGTCCAACGACGCTCGGGCTCTTGCAGCCACCGCCATGTCACCTCTGCGATATTGGCGGAAAGATGCCCACGGTCCGAAAGATAGGTCACATCCACGCGCCAAGCCTGGCCCTGGGGATCCACAGACCGATAGAGGGCGGAGGGAATCTCTTGTTCTGCCAGTGTGATTCTGCGATTGCCAAGATAGGTCACCTTGTGGCCCGCCCCGCGCAAACACACATCAGGGCCATGCAAATGTCGCAGCGGGGTTTCGGTTGCCACCAATAAGAGGCTATAGGGACCATATTGCCGCCGCACTGCGGCCCCCCCATAGAGCTTGAAATAGAGCTCTTCTTTTGGCGATAAGGGGCTGTCTTGCCCCACCCAACCGGACAATTGGCGGGGGAGCGCCGCTAAAGCAACGGGATCGCTGACATCAAGAGGCTTTTGCGGCAAGAATGGCAGTCCCAAAGCCAACACACATAGGGCGAGGGCGAGGGCAAAATGAGCCTTGCCTTTCTCTGGCTGTTGTGGCGCACGCAAAGATGTCAAAGGCCGTTTCGGCTGGGCCTTTTTATCCTGGCGCACAGCCTCATATGCTGTGCGACCAACCCGGTCTAAAAACGGAGGCGGCGTCTTTTCGGGCTCTTGCGGCGCCTGCCCACCCCAACTTTGGCCATAAGCTTGCCATTTCAGCAAAGGCAGAGCCGCCAACGCCAAACAGGCCAAGCCCAGGAGACCGTGATAGGGCTCTTCGAGCACAGAGATCCCAAGATGGCTCTCAAAAACAAGACCAAAAGACAACAAGACCAGCCGTAAAACATTCGCAGCAAAAGCCCCGAAACAAACAAGCCCAAGCCCAAGCGCGCTTTGCCCATACGATGGTCGCCGCACCGCCGCAAAACATAAAAAGAGTGTCAGTAACAGCAGCAGACCTTGCGCCCCAGAACAGGGCAGATCAACATCAAGGCTTTGACCCGCAAAGGTGATCTGCACCCCTTCACAAGAACTGCCCCAAGGTGTCAAAGACAGAACCGCACAGGCCCCCGCAGCCGAGACTTCCTGGAGCACATAGCCCCCGACCCTTTGCAAAATCTGCTCAAGGGGTAAGCTCAGAGCAAACAGCCCAGCCAGCCAAAAGGGAGAAACCGCCCGTGTTCTCTGCGAAAGATGCGCCAAATGGGCGAACGCGAAAACATCGACAATAAGGGTCACAGCCCCTAACACATTGATGCTCAGAATTTGACTGAGAAGCCGTAAAAGAGCGGCGAAAAGCAAGAGAAACCAGGCAAACTGCGCATGGCGATTGCCCTGGGCATGCGGCGCAATCGGCTCTATACGACGCGGGCTGGTCACACTCGCCCCAAATAAAAGCATGACCAATAGGCAAACCCATAAGCCTTCGGAATCATAGGCTGGATCCAACCAACTTTGAATCAACCAGTGGGCTGGCTCTAAAGCTAAAAGAAAGGCGGCAAGCAATAAGAGGCTATGATGTTTTTTCTGATAGAGTTTCTGCAAAATAACCGAAGAAATCTTCGGCTTTTGCTCTGTCGATGGGGTATCGAAGACCATCATATCCTCCCAAACCGTTCGTTTCTCTGTTTGGGAGTATGGAAGACCCTTATGCTCTTCTTTTGTTTGTCTTGCGCAAAGGTAGCGGCTTTTTTGTGCAAAAGTTATGCAAAGGCATACGCAAAATAGGCTTTTTTCGCTTTCGCGAAATCAGGCGACTTTTTCGAGAAAAAGTCTCTCAAAAAGCTTTTAAGACGCGCCAAGCCCGAGAAGACACAGAGCCTGCTTTTTAATCGGAGGAAGAGAGGCAGACATAACAGCCCCTCGCGCCAAAACGCGCAGCCCCATCACCAATGTCAAAAGTCCTTTTGCCGCTTCTTCTGGGTTGACATGCCTGGAGATTTGACCGCGATTTTGGCCACGGGCCACCATCCGCTGGAAAAAGGCTTCCGTCTCACGCAAGCTGCTGGTCACAACCTGCTGGACAAGCGGACCGTGAAAGGGGAATTCCAACGCCGTATTCACCAGAAAACACCCCTTTGCCTCATCATCTTGCAGGCTTTCCTCAATCAACGCCTCAAAGAGCGCGATGATCGCCTCGACTGGATCGTCCAGAGCGTCTAAAGACGCAAATAAGCGACGACGACAGTCCAGGTCATATTTTGTAATGACCGCGACAAATAATTTTTCTTTCCCGCCATAAGCATTGTAAAGGCTGCCCTTATTGATCCCCATCGCCGCTGTCAGGTCAGACAAAGAGGTTGCGGCATAGCCTTTTGCCCAAAAGACCTGCATCGCTTTTTCAAGAGCGGCCTCTGTATCGAACTTTTTTTCCCAAGGCATTCTTGAAAATCCTTATTTCCAGCACTTGCCATGGATTTATGGAAGCATGTCTATACCAAAAGGTTAAGACAAGAGGGTAGAACGGCGATCTTACAAGACCGAAAATACATGACAGGCCTATAAAATCTATATCAGTATATTGTTATCATAGAAAAATATTTCCCATAAGAAATTTCAAATTCAAAAAGATAAAAAAATAATTGTTTTGACCGATTGGTATTGACGAATGAGTTTAGACCGACTAGTTTAAACCTTGTCAGAACACATCACCCACCCTCAAAACAACAAAAAGAAAGTGCTCACATGACCAATTTCACAACACACACCGTCGAAAGCGCCCCCGAAAAAGCCAAGCCTTTGTTAAAAGGCATCCAATCCTCTTATGGCTTTATCCCAAACCTCCTGGCCAACATGGCAGAAGCCCCAGCTCTTCTCGAAAGCTATACGACTCTTGCTGGTATTTTTGACAAAACAAGTCTTACAGAAACCGAACGGCAAATTATTTTAATGACCAATAATCGCTTGAATGACTGCACTTATTGCATGGCCGCCCATTCCTGGATTGCGGAAAATAAAGCCGTGCCCGCCGACGTCATCGCCTCCTTGCGAGAGGGCACAGCCATTGCCGACCCCAAGCTTGAGGCCCTACGCCGTTTTACCATTGTCATAAATGAAACACGGGGTTGGCCGTCCGAGGCCGATATCAAGGCTTTTTTTTGCCGCCGGTTACAGCCAGCAAACCGTTCTCGAGGTCATTCTCGGCACCAGTCTTAAAGTGCTCTCAAACTACACAAATCACGTTGCTGGAACAGCCCTCGACGAAAAGTTTGCCGATAAAGCCTGGTCTTCGAAAGCAGCCGCCTAACAAGATGTCGCACTAGAGCAAAGCTGGTTAAAATGGCAGCCCCTTTAACCATGCGTTTT
>DDLW01000012.1 GCA_002340345.1 Alphaproteobacteria bacterium UBA2562
TTTAAAGCAAAACCCAAAACTTCTCGAAGAGAACCTACCATTTCTGTATTTGAAATTCATGCGCAATTCCTGCTAGAGCAAAGCTGGTTAAAGTGGCATCACTTTAACCATTCGTTTTGCGGCAAAAACAAGACCATAGAGCCTTTCCATTGATTCAATATAAAAGAGAAAGGCTCTAGAAAAACCCGCGATGGATTCCATTATCTCCCGCAGAAAGAAGCTCTTCAAGGGCTGAGGCTGGCATGGGCCGGCCAAAATAATAGCCTTGGCCTTCATCACAGTGATGCTGGCGCAAAAAGGCAATATGCTCTTGTTCTTCAATGCCTTCGGCAACCACAGCCATGCCAAGATTATGGGCAAGACTGATCACGGCTCGACAAATGGCCGCATCATCTTCATTTTCATGGAGACGCATGACAAAACTGGCGTCGATCTTGACTTTATCCACAGGAAAACGCTGGAGATAAGCAAGAGAAGAATAGCCCGTGCCGAAATCATCAATGGCAACGGGAATGCCAAGGGCCTGAAACCAAGAAAATGTCTCTTTAATCACATCATCTTCTGCCATCAGAACGCTTTCTGTGATTTCAATTTCCAAATTTTCCGGATCTAACCCTGTGTCGTCGAGGGCTTGTGTTACGCTATTGACAACGCTTTGGCGGCGAAAATGCACGGTGGAAAGATTGACCGCACATTTCAGATCCGCCAAGCCCGCATCCTTCCAAGCCCGGGTTTGGCCGCAGGCTTCTTTGAGCATCCAATTGGTAAGAGGGGCGATTAAACCGGTTCTTTCGGCAACAGGGATGAATTCAGAGGGCGGGATCATCCCGCGATCTGGATGTTGCCATCGCATAAGCGCTTCCATACCAATGATTTTTCCAGACCTAAGATCAACTTTCGGCTGGTAAAAAGCCTTCAATTCCCGCCGTTCCAAAGCGTGGCGTAAATCATGGGTCAGGCGTCCTAAACGATTTGCCTTTTCACGCATGCCCGTGTGATAAGAAAATTGGCGATTGCGCACATCTTTTGCCCGGACCAAAGCCATCTCTGCTTGCCGGATGAGATCGTTGGGGTCCGTGCCATTTTCGGGATAACGGGTGACGCCGATGGCCGTGACAATATCGACCTCTAACCCGTCTTCGATCACAATGGGATGGGTTGAAAGCTGCTGATGCAACCTTTCTGCGAAAATAGCGGCGGCCCCTTCATCGGCGAGGCCTGGCACAATAAGGGCAAATTTCACATCGCCCAAACGGGCCACCCGGCCCCCCTCTCCGGCCAATTCCTGGAGCCGATCTGCGAGGCTGCGTAAAACATGATCGCCACGCCCATAGCCTAAGAAGTCATTGACTTCATGCATATTATCCATTTTGAGACATAAAATCGCGCCCATGTCCCCATGACCTGTGAGGGCTTTTTGAACCACCTCATCGACTAAGGCGCGGAAATATGTGCGATTTGCCAGACCTGTGAGGTCATCATAGCGCACCATTTCTTGGAACCAATCATCACTCTCATTGCCTGTGGCTTCCGCACAAATTTCAACAAATCCCCCCCCTGGTAAGGGCACACAGCGGGTTTCAATACGCTGACCTTGCTGATTTTCATATTCTCCTGTAAAACCACAGCCTTCGGAGAGTTTTTCGAGGCGAGCATTAATAATTTTTGCCGGATCGGTTTCACCATATGTGCCCGCGATAAAATGTCCGTGCGCGGCTTTATGCTCTAAGAGTGCACGATAGTCCGTTGCTGGTGCGGTGAGCTCTGGAGGAAGTTGAAAAAAGTCGCTGTAATGTTTATTTGCCAGACAAAGTTTTTGCTGCTGGTCAAAGACAGACATGGCAACAGGAAGCGCCTCAAGGGCCAATTGAACAATGTCTTGCTTGAAATCTGGGAGTGCCATATCGCCCTCTTGCACCGCGTCAAGCAGCGGGGGCAGGGTCTCCTGATCTATGGTCTCTGGGGTGGGGCTCTCTGGGGCGGGGGCGTCTGTTTGGGAAGGCTCGAGATCACTCTTGGCGCTGATATCGTCTAAAATCAACAAGGCCAAAATAAGCCCATCGGGTCTTTCCAGCCTTTGCATTTTAAGGCTTTGGCCTGATTTCAGAGGAAGATCAATAATAGAGCCATGGCGAGACCAACCCAAGAGAAGCTGTTTTTGCCAATCTTGGCGATCTTCTGCCGGTGTAATGTGACCTTGCGCAACCGCTCTGGCCAGAATATCAAATAAAGATAAACGACCAGAAGACATTTCATCTAAAGAAGTTGGAAGGGTTTCTGCAAAAAGATCATTGGCTTCGATTAATCGATTTTGACCATCAAAAAGAGCAGCCCCACAATTTTGTGCTTCGGGGATATCAGAAAGTGTTATGGCGGTGTGTTGATTATTCATAAGGCCAGGCGATCCCCTCATATATATCTTTTGTGGTCATGATATTTTCACCTGATGATCTTGTCATAAGATGAAGAGGAAAGGAAAAATAATCAAAAAAAACAACAAAACAAAAGAGAGTATTTATCTAAAATATAAATATTTGAAAGCTTATATAAAAAGACAGCGCTTTATAGAAAGAGTGTTTCAGTCTGTATATTAGAGTAAAAACAATCATTTGTAGCATTGTCTTCGTTTGTTCAAACGCACAATATTGAAAAGCCTTATGGTAACAAGCATATAATGAGTCCCATTTTTACCCATTTTGCTCTCAACCCACCCTCTCTTCAAAGACAGGAACATAGCATATGAAAGCACTTCATGCCTCACAAGAAATGTCCGACAATAAGAACAATGCGCCGCGCACAGTGGCGATTGAGGGGGCAATTCTTTGTGAAATCTTATGTTACGAAGATCCCTTTGACTGGATCACAGAACGTGCTGAAAGACCCTCTAAGAAGGATATGAAAATTTTTGCAAAAGCCTATGAAATCAAGCAGTGGCTGGAAACACTTTGCCCCAATGGGTATTCTTTTACGTCCGATCCAGACCTTGACCGTGGCTATCTTTCGTTCCAGGACAATAAAATATTCAAACATTTTTGCTTGGTTTTTCATCAAGACTTGCTTGCCTGAAGTTGCGTATAGCAAAGTGTGATGCCCATAGTGCGCATTCTCAAGAGAGAAGGCCGGCATCAATTTGCCCGCACAATGCGTAACATGTGATCCGCACTTTTTTGGAATCGGTAGCGCACAGGCACTTCTTCGACATGGTGGCCCAGGGCGGAAAAATCTCTCATAATAATTTCTAAGGTTGCTGGGCGCCGGTTGTCTAAAGTCAGCAAGGGATAAATGCGGAGCTCTGGCGCATAGTCTAAAATCGCAAAAATGGCAGCACGATGAAACTGTAAATCAAGCATACCGGCATAGCGAAAAAGAAAATGCGAACACAGGGCAAGGTCGAACTGTTCGCCTGGAAAATTCAAATGAGGCAGAGCGAGCGCACGATACCGACGATGGGCGTCGGGACGGCGGTAATCTTTGATAAAAGCGGTCATGGCATGTAAACGCGTTTGTTCCAAGCCATCGGGCGACGTGAGATATGACCAATCATAACGCTCTGGACGGGTGCGGACACTTGGCATAATTTGATCACGGGCGGCTTGAATATCGGCTGCGATTTCATTGGCAGGGTGATCAAAAAGAGGATCGCAGGCCAGAGCCCGGCCTTTATGGCCTTCTTGGGTGGCTGTATGGTTCCATTCTGCGGTAAAAGACGCTGAGCCTGCGGCAATATCAAGAATTCTTGCCTCTTTCGAGACGGTCTCCAAGGCAAACATCGAATGATATTCCGCCATGCTCCGTCCCCAGGGGACAGGGCGTTCCAACCAAGTCATGCTTATATTTCCTTCACGGCATGGGGCTCACACCAGAATTCAGGACGATAGGCGACCTGTGCGCCTATCGATAAAGCCAGTTGATTTTCTATAATTGTCAAAAAAACGAAAGAGAATATCAGACTGTATCGCACTGCTTTTTCTTTTTTGCAACAGCCCTTCGCAATGCACAAACACAAAAAAAGAGAGTGTCGCTTGGAAAGCGCATTTTGCGTATTTATATGATAGGGTCTCCGCAGCCGAGCCTCCTGAAAAGAGCTTGCTCTGTAATCCGTTCTTGACAGACGCAGGATGCAAGGGGTTTATGCTTTGCCGGATGACTGGTTCTTAGAGCAAAGGGCAAAGTGATAGAGTCATCACTTTGATCCATTTTGCGACAAAAACAAAAACTTACAGCATTTTTTGACTCACAGAAAAAGCAAAATGCTGTAAGAACCGAGAAAGGCATGCACCATGGCAGGTCCCGCACGTAAACAAAACCCTCCTAAATTGGGCAGCCTCTGGGATACAGTTCGTACAATCATTTATGCCATCGCGATCGCCCTCACGATTCGTATTTTTGTTCTAGAACCTTTCACCATTCCCTCAGGGTCCATGTTGCCAACCCTACAAATCGGCGATTATATTTTTGTTTCAAAATATCGTTATGGCTATAGCCGCTATTCTTTTCCCTTTTCCTTAGAACTTTTTCCTGGGCGTCTTTTTTATAGTGAGCCAGAACGGGGCGATGTTGTGATTTTTCGCAAGCCAGGCCCTGAAAAGGTTGATTTTGTCAAGCGGCTGGTCGGCCTGCCAGGAGACCGCTTGCAAGTGCGCCGGGGCATCTTATATCTGAATGGCAAAGCGGTGGATCGTGAGAATATCGGCCCTATCAAAATTGAACAGCGTGTCAATGGGGGCAGCTATGATTGGCTGCGGGACCCACAAACAGGTGAGTATCTTTACGAAGAAACGCCGCATTTTATTGAGACCATGCCAAATGGTAAGGCCTATTCTGTGATAGAACTCCAAGGGAATACGGCTTATAAAGATGACACAAAAGAATATCTCGTGCCCGAAGATCATTTTTTCTTTATGGGGGATAATCGGGATAGCTCCGCAGACAGCCGTTATCAGACCCTCGGCTTTGTTCACAAAAATTTCCTCATCGGGCGGGCCGAATTCATTGTGCATTCCACAAACCGCCGTGCAGAGTTTTGGGAATTTTGGAAATGGCCTGAAACGATTCGCTTTGAGCGTATTTTTAAGACGGTTGAGTGATCCAGTGACACAGACTGAAAAACGCAAGGCCAAAGGGAGCAAAACCGATCGTCGGCTCTCCTTACCCCAGGAGACCTCTCACCCCGGGCGGGCGCAAGCAGAACAGATTCTTGACTATCATTTCGATCGCCCTTCGCTTCTCGACCGTGCTTTGACCCATACAAGTGCCACAAGCCGCCGGGGGGCTGCGGCCTTCGAGCGCTTGGAATTTCTGGGAGACCGCGTCCTTGGATTGATCATTGCTGATTTGCTCATGGCCCGGTTTAAGGGAGAACGGGAAGGGGAATTGGCCCGGCGCTTCACAGAACTTGTACGGAAAGATACTTTGGCCTCGGTCATGGATCATGCGGGCCTCGCCGCTTTGCTGGTGCAGGCCCCTGTGGAAGGTCTTGAGAATAAACGCAAAGGGGGCGGGGAGCTGTCGCCTGGGACTTTGGTGCAAAATGCAGGTGTGTTGGCGGATTCTTGTGAAGCTGTGATCGCAGCGCTCTATCTCGATGGTGGTCTCGATGCCGCACGTCACTTTGTGAGCCGATGGTGGCAGCCTTTGATGGAGCAAAATTTAACCCCACCAAAAGATGCCAAAACACGCTTACAAGAATGGGCCTTAGGCCGCAGCCTGCAATTACCAAACTACCGTGTCGTTGCAGAGGAAGGCCCCCCCCATGATCGGCTTTTTACAATCGATGTGAGTATTTGTGATAGAAAAAACAAAAACCACGCCGCTCAGGGGCAAGGCAGTTCAAAACGGAATGCTGAACAAGAAGCAGCAAAAGCGCTTCTTGAGATTCTGATGTCTCCGCAAAAGTCGTTATGACGTGAACGGAGCAAAAGTGATTTTGCCACCCCATTCATTTTAGGGAAAGACGCTTCATGACCATGTCCCAGGCCTCTGATGATCGCGATGTTCCCAGCCTATCGGCCTCTGAAACGCTGATGCCTGGGAGTCTCGCGGCCGGGGAGAGCCACAATGCGTCTGTTCCGATAGACCAAATGCGCTGTGGTTTTGTGGCGCTTTTAGGAGCGCCAAATGCTGGAAAATCAACATTACTCAACCATTTAATTGGCCAAAAACTATCAATTGTAACGCCAAAAGTCCAAACAACACGGGCAAGGATGCTCGGCATTGCCATGGAGGGTAAGAGCCAGATCGTTTTTATTGATACGCCAGGCATTTTTAAACCAGGAAAACGCCTTGAACGGGCCATGGTTGAGGCGGCTTGGAAAGGGGTGGAAGACGCGGATCTTGCTCTTTTGCTTGTGGATGTCACCCAACCCCGCCATTTTGAGGATGTTGAGGCGATTGCCCGAAAATTGCAGAGCCATGAGGGGCTATCTTTTGCACTGATCTTGAACAAAGTTGACCTGATTAAACGCGATAAATTGCTCGCCATCGCCCAAAGGCTCAGCAATGCCGGGCCCTTCGAAAAAGTCTTTATGATTTCAGCCCTGACCGGCGATGGGGTCGCGGATGTCAAAGGCTGGATTACGGCGCAAATGCCACAAGGGCCATGGCATTATCCCGAAGACCAAGTGGCGACTCTACCCATGCGGATTTTGGCCGCTGAAATCACAAGAGAGAAGCTTTTCCTCAGATTATATCAAGAGCTTCCTTACGCCCTAACCGTTGAAACCGAGCGCTGGCAAAATTTTGACAATGGCAGCGTTAAAATCGAACAGGTCATTTTTGTCGAACGAGAAACCCAAAAGGCCATTATTCTTGGTAAAAAAGGGGCGATGATCAAAACCATCCGGGCAGAAGCGCAAAAAGATTTGGAAGACCAACTTGATTGCCCCGTCCATCTTTTTCTATTTGTGAAAGTCCAGGAGCATTGGGGCGATGACCCCGACCGTTATGAAGGCATGGGCCTAGACTTTACAAAGTAAATTCATAAAAAGTTTTAAGGGATCTTAAGGGGCCTTTTTTAAAAGGCCCCTTATAACGCGTCAGCGAAAAGACTTTCATGACATTGGGGATCCTGCTGTATCCCATAGGCCCGTACCACCATGAGCGCGGACAAGGTCAACTTGCTTTGCTCCAAAATAGAGGTGAGGGACCTCGGTCGCTTACTGGCGCGAAAATGGGGGGACGACTTTTTCGAGAAAAAGTCTCTCTGTTTTTGTTTTTGCCACAAGACGTGTCGACTGGATGTTTCCATCCAGCCGCACTTTGCTCTAGGGGTATTTCCAAGACCCTATTGCCGGGTTGGGCGGAAATTTTTGCCGTGCTCTATTTTTGGAAAATCGCTGACCTTTGTGTTTTCAGTCTCTTTTGATCCCAGAGTCTATGGTATAAGAATTGCTTAAACTTTGTTAAAAAGGCAAAGCGCGTGAAAGATCTGATGGACGCATAAGGAACAGCATCATGACGTTAAAAGCAATGGCTCTCGCTGGTTTGGCGCTCTTCGGGCTGGCCGCCTGTTCCTCTGACAATGCGCCACAACGCTTTCCCTCTGTGCCTGTCCATGATGTTCTCAACAGTGCCAGCCATCCGGCTTTTCGCAGTATGGATCATGAAAGCTTTCGGTTTGCCCTTGTCCGATACCCCGCCGATGATGGTTTCCACCGGGTGCCCATTGGCGATTATCTCGCGGTGAAATTGGCAGAATCCTTTCCACGCTCGGCCGAAATCGATAAATTGCGGCTCCTTGAATATAACGTGACATGCGATACCGAAGGGTGGATTTCTTCTGATGTTGTTTGTCAAATCAGCGGCCTTTTTTCTTTTCGCCTCTATCATCGTCCGCAGACTGTGACATTACCTGCCACACGCCTGGTCTTGGGCAGCCAAGAAGATGTTGAATTGGCGCAATTCGAAGTCCGTGATGATCGCGAAGAAAGCCCTTTCGCCCGGCAGATTCGCAAAATTGTTGATGTCACAGCCGCGCAATTTCAAAAACAAGCGCGTCCGCTTCTGATTGGCAGTAACCGTCGCCAAGTCTTTTAGGCATATGCACCAGGGCCCTCCGCCCATAACAAAGCTGGTTAAAGGGAGATCCCCTTTAACCATGCGTTTTGCGGTAAAACAAGACTCTCAGTCACCGATCACTATTGTTTTTCTGTGAGGGTTCCTGTCGCAGGATCAACGGCAATAAAGGGCAATTGTGAGGCTTTCCATTGCCCAAAACCGCCGTCCATATGGCTGACTTTCATGATGCCAGCGGCAATGCAGCGTTCTGCAACTTTGCGCGAGCGGATTCCAGAACCGCAATGGAAAACAATGGGTTTGCCCTCTTGATTTGGCAATTTGGCGGGATCGAAATTGGCGAGGGGAAAAAGCAAAGCACCGCGAATACTTTCAAAAGCATATTCATTGGGTGTTCTGACATCGATGAGAACGATTTCATTCCGGTTTAATTTTTCTTGAACTTCAGAGGCGGTTAAGGTCTCTAAGATGCCGCCATTGAGGTCTTCAGACAGGGCCATTATGATGTCCTTTTGGGTTGTGCGGTCAGGGATTTGTGAGAGCCTTTTGTGTGATGCGTGACGCACATAAAAGGCTCTCTCTTATTGTTTTTG
>DDLW01000318.1 GCA_002340345.1 Alphaproteobacteria bacterium UBA2562
CAACCTTTATATCAAGGGGAAAGAACGCGACAGGGAAAAGGCTCTGGATTGGGCTTGGCGCTTGTACGCGCAATCGCCGATCTCCATAAAGCCGATCTCGCCCTCTCTGATGGCCCAAAGGGGCAGGGATTGACCGTTTCTTTACAATTTCCAAGCCCTACAATAATTTAAGCCCCACGCAAAGTGTATGGAACCTATGACTTTGACCTTGCTATAGCGAATTTGGGTTAGGGGTCTTCGGCTTTCTCTTGCATGTCAGAGAGAATTTCGCGGGCGAGGGGGATGGTTAAGCGGCGGCTTTGGGCCATGGAACGGCGGTCCATCTCGCTGACAATATGGCGGGCGGCTTGGAAAGAACGGTCCATATGTCGACTAAGATAGTGCAGCAGTTCGACGGGCAAGCGCAATTGCCGATCTGCAAACAGCTTGACCAAAACCGCTTCCAGCAAGCTGTCCTCGGGCGGCCCCATCGCAACAGAGGCCAAAGCACGCAGTCGAGAGGCAAGGTCCGGTAAGGAGAGGGGCCAGCGTGCTGGTGCGGTCTCGCTGGCGATCAAAAGACTGCCTTGGCGCTCGACCAAATAATGGTGGATGTGGAACAGCAGCCTTTGTGCGCCCGCCGTTTCAAAAAAGCCAGAATGGTCGAGATCTTCTAAGAGAAGATGGGGCGAGCCTTGGTCCAGAAGGGCGGCGGCATCCTTGCCATGGCCCCAATTTTCGCTTTGGGATCCTTGGAGAGAGGCCTGCCCTTTTTGTTTCCAGGCGGCATGAACAAGGTCTTTGCCGGTCAGCTTTTGCCCGTGACAATGTTGCAGCCAAAGCTGGGCCAAATGGCTTTTGCCACAGCCAACAGGGCCATAAAGCGCAAGACCGGCAAGCCGTCCCCCCCCATCGGGCCATTGCGGCCAAGCGTCGATCCAGGTCACTGCGTCTTGGTTCGAGGGGGCGACAAAAAAATCTTCTCGGGACAGGGCTGGTTGATGGGGAAGCGCCAGCGGAATTTGTTCTGGGCGTTGGGGTTCGGAGAAAGGCGCCTTCTGAGACGCGCTGGGATCAGGGCGGTCTGTCACGTGGAAGGGTCCTCTGCGGGCGCTTTTGGAGGGGCTTTTTTCTGATCCTCCAGGCGCTGTTCATAGGCATCGGAGTCCGCAAGCGCGTCATTAAGCTCTTGAACCGATTCCTTGAAATCCGGCGGCAGCGCGCCACCATAAATTGGGCTGATTAAATATTGTCGGACGCCAAAGCGCACCAGAACACCAATCACCGCCGCCACAGGCACAGCCATTAAAATGCCGACAAAGCCAAACAAAGTGCCAAAGGCAAACATGGCGAAAATCACCCAGACAGGATGCAAACGCACGGAATCGCCAACCAGCTTGGGGGTGAGAAAATTGCCTTCAATCACTTGCCCTAAGATGAACACCCCAGCGATCACCGCCACCATGGTGAGATCGCTATATTGCACAAGGGCCATGCCGATGGACGCCACCGCCCCAAGAACCGTGCCGAGATAGGGCACAAAAGAAATTAATCCCGCGCCAAGTCCAATAATGACCCCCATCTCCAAACCAATCAGGCCAAGGGTGATGGCATAGAAGCCACCAAGGCTGAGACAGACCATGCCCGTGCCCCGGACAAAGGCGGATAGGATTTCATCGGACTCTTTCACAAGCTCTCGGATGGTGCCGGCATGATCGCGGGGCAAAAGCTGATGCAGCCGCTCGACCATGCGGTCCCAATCGCGCAATAAATAAAAAGTCACAACGGGGGCGACAAAAATCAAAGACAGGGCATTGGCAATGGAAAACAGGCCTGTCAAAAGCTTACCAATGGCGTCATTGGCGATTTTAAAGGCTTCATCGGCGGAATTATTGAGGAATTCGCGGGCGCGATCCACCAGGCTCCGGGTTTGGTCCGTGTCCATATAGGCAAGGCCCGTATTCACCAACTCAAGCAAGCTGGTGATATAGTCTGGCAAACGCAGGATTTGCCCCTTTAACACTGGTAGCAACACCAAAATCAAGAGCACGGTGGCGCTGAGAAAGCCGCTGATAATGATGCTGGTGGCCAGGGTGCGCGAGCAGCCACGGGCCTCGAGCCAATCTGCGGCTGGATCTAGAAAATACGCAATGGCCATACCAGCGACAAAAGGCAACAAAATCGAAGAGAGCAGCCACAGCAGGCCTATGAGGACACAAAAACCGATTCCCCAAAACCAAATCTGGCGTTCTCGGCTCATGAAAACCTCCTTGTCATGAATGCTTTGTTACAGCATTTTGCTTTTATTCTGAATCAGAAAAAATGCTGCTCGTTTTTGTTTTTGCCGCAAAACGAATCAAAGTGAGGGACCTCTCACTTTACCCTTTGCTCTAATATAGCAAAATGCGATCAGGTGAGTTTACCTGATCGCATCCATTTGTGGAGACACTATGAGATATAAGATAGATCTGAAGAAAGAGGCTCCAATGACCTTCAAGAACCTTATCTATAGTCTTATTATAAATTTGGTGCCGAAGCCATAGGATATTTTTGCCGCCACCGAACAGCCCAATTTTTCAATTGCTGGATAACAGCGTTTTTACCAGGGTCTTGGGCAACAGATTTTGTTGTCCAGTCCGCAGGACGCCAGGCACCCTCACTTTTAGGCAGTAAAATATCAGGATTCCAAAGATATTCTATATAGTCGCGTCGATCAGACATTGGGTTCTGGGCATAGCGAACGCCCAATAAAGTTGCAGGCAAATATAAATTATTTTGCTTAGCGTAGGCCCTAAGATCTTCAAGGATGCTCAGTTCGCTGCCATTCGTGCCTAGGCTAAAAGTCCGAATATGCCAACAATTAACTTTATTCCCAACTTTCCATTGTGCTGATCCTGTATTTTGCACAATAACAGAGTGAAAAACATTTTCTTTACTTGTCGTTTGGCAAGACGGATATTGACTCCAATGTTCCCGCCATTTGTTATATTTTCTTTGTACCCAACTGATAATAACACGATCAACCACATTTTCTGTGACACTGATGAGCAAACTAAAATTCTGCTCCGCAGAGTGGTTCCCGCCTACTTTGAGCCGATCCTGGGAAACAAGGGTCCAATTTCCTGGTGGCAGAGCAAAATTTCTATCTTGGGTTTCAAATACATTGGTGAAATTTTTTGGACTGGTGCTCGAGGAGGGTTCTGTTGTTTGGCAAGACACCAGAAAAGCAAGACAGGCTGTAAAGCCTATAATCTTTTGTAACATCATCTTTATTCTTTCCTCTTACGAGAATAGACCAACGCGCTTCCCTAAGACTTCTCAATAATTAGGATGAGTCTTTGGGAATATGCGGTGATTTTTAATATTGAATGATTGCCTTCATCAGTAACGACCATCACCGCCAAAATCACTTGACCCTGTTTCCATAGGAGAAATCTCGGCAGCGGTTGCAGTGGCGTTCGCTGGCTCCAAAGACAGCCCCTTGATGGTTTGCGCAAGAGATTTCGAGGGTGCAGAGACTGTTGCCAAAACTGTATTTAAAGTTGCAACAATAGCTTTTTGAGTCGGCGTGGCCGTATTAAAACTTTCTGGGTCAGACTCCGCATTTGCGACACGACCGGCCATGTTTTTTGTCAAAGTTACAGATGATGTTCGTGCTAAATTGGAGAATTCAACCTGCCCATCTTCGACAATGATTTCTGTCCCTGAAGAGGCCGTGTGGTTTAAAACAAAAGAGGTTCCCCTGATGCCAACCCCGGCAATTGGTGTGCTCACCTTATAAGAATCAGAAGATAATTTTCCAGAAACCCAGCGAAGGCTCCCCTTTGAGAGACTTATGGCCAATTTCCCGGTTGTGTTTGTTGGATTGTAGGTGAAAGAATCTAACATAACGCGTGCGTTGGGACCGATGGATAATTTTGTCCCATCATTAAAAAGATCAACATTAACACTTTCTTCGCCAGTGACGATTTCAGATTGGAAAAAAAGTTTCCCGCCTTCCGGCAAGGAAATTGTTTTACCATTTCTGATTTGGCTGACAGTGTTCACCGATACCTCGGACAAGCCAATTTCCTGGGCATAAGAAAAAGAAGGCAGAAGCATTGAAAAAAAGAATAAGGTCAGGCCAAAGTGTTTTTTCATGAGAACATCCCATAGTCTATAGCTTACCAAATGCTTTTGAAGCGAGATGGAGTCATTGTGATCTATTGTCGGCTCGTTAAAATGAGCGCCTTTTTGAGGGGGGGTATGTGGGAAAAACGCGAAAGCAAAGGCCAAAAGACCTTATTTTACTCTTTTGGTTCCTTTGGCGGCAAAAACAAATATAGAAACAGAAAGATTTTCACTTAAGTCACCATAAAAGTAAATATTCTAAACTATTCAAAGTGTAAACTGTAAAAATTAGAACGTCAATTTTTTTATAACCTTCAAAGAAGCAAATGACTCAAAAAGACAATCTTTGATTTTTTTAAGGCATTTATATCGCTCAGCCGGCTTGAAATGGACTGAAGACGAACCGGCTATCGGTGCTTTAGAGCAAAGCGCGATCCGGTGGCGTCACCTGATCGCTTTGGTTTTGCAGCAAAAACAAAACTCTACAGTCATTCGCGACTTAGGTTTGATCGCGAATGACTTCAGTTCGCAGGACCGCCGGTCGGCGCAAGCTGGGGATTTGGCGCATTCTTAGGCTCATCTGGCCCCCCCCGTTCTTGCCCTCCCTGTTCTGGCCCTTTTGGCCATTGCTCACCATCGGGAATCGGCGCTTCTGGCTGTGGCGGGGTTGGGACAGAAGAACGGTTTGGAACCGGTTGGGCGCCGGGGGCAAAATAGGCCTTGGGCATGTCTTGGCCAACGCCCCCCTCAACGGGACCTTGGCCCCGTGCGGGAACGGGGGTCGCGCTGGGAAGGCCAGGTTCTTTTTCAACAATGCCCTCGCGGTGGCCGACCCCGACCTCTAAGGCTTCTAAAGCGCGATCAGAAAGGCGCACGGTCCAGGTATCCCGGCCTCCGGGCTGGAGAAGAAGATCCTTTTGCGCCAAAGCAAGCCGCAATTGATCGGTGCTGCCTTCGAAAAACAGCTCGACCTCGGCCAGGCCACGGGTGAGCGTAATGACATTATACCCCCGCACAAGGGGCGTATCATCCAAACGTTTGCGCACCCCGACCCAATCCCTTAATTCCTCAATCAGAATCCGCACGGGGATGGTGTTGCGATAGCGATAGGCGATGAGATTTTTTTCTTTCCATTGTTTTTCAAGACCGGCCATGACCTGTTCCGAAACTTGGCGGAGCACGGCGGGGAGTTTCGGCATGGATTCGCCGATATAGGTTTTCTTGAAAATGCCCGTTTCCCTTTGATCGCCAAAGCGGTCGACGGTGACAGAGACCACAGGGCGGCCATCTTTGCCTTTGCGCGGGGCAGCATAGGCGACAAGAATATCGCCCGCCCCATAGCGCACGGAAATACGGGCCAGGCGGACCGGGTCTTTGATAATTGATTGGTCGCCTTTGATATCCGAGACATCGGCCAAATCGCCCACCGGGGTGATCAAAGGCACAAGACCTTCATTTTGCGGCATCGAGCCCCAAGCGTCGAGCCAGCTATTGCGCTCGTCCCAGAGCACAAGCCTATCGCCAAGATCATAGACCGGCAGCACAAGAACAGGCTTTGAGACCGTTTCGGCATAGCGAACACTGGAATTACGCAGCAAAGACCGGATGCCATGGGCATCAAAGCGCACTGTAATATCAGCACTATAGCGGCGGGCAGAGACTTTTTCATTAGAGATATCAACGCTTTGAATGATTTTTGCGAAGGTCTCTTTGCTGACCTCGGGCACGCGTTTGACGTCTTCATCAAAGACCAAGCGCTTCATGAGCTTTTGCAAGGCAAGGGGCTGGGCATCGCGCAAGGCCTGTTCCCGGGCTTGCATCGCATTGTCAACGGCGCGGTCAATGCGGACTTCGGCAGAATAAACATCCGCCGCCGCTGCAGAAAAAGAGGCCAACGTGCTCAACCCAATCAAAAGACTGAACGCCATCAAAAAACGAGCCAGAAGCCAAAACAGCGTTTGGAAGGATTCCATGGCTCTGGGTTGCAAAGCGCCATGTGAAAACGAAAAAGAGGCTGTCATAATAGCACCGGTCTCCTGGTCGTCATGAAACGACAAAAATCTTACATCCCATGCTTTTGGGGAAAGAAGCTGCAATCTAGCATATTTTACTTTTTAGCATAGAGCGAACATGCGGTGGGGGTGCCTTTTCGTCTTGGCTCTCTTGATTGTGATGGTCTTCCATCGCTTGACAAAAGCTTTTTGAGAGACTT
>DDLW01000243.1 GCA_002340345.1 Alphaproteobacteria bacterium UBA2562
TGGTTAAAGGGGCAGCCCCTTTAACCAGCTTTGCTCTAGAGTTTTACCGCAGAACAGACCAAATGCTGAACTCTCATGATGTCTTTTGCTTTGTGTCTTTTGCTCTAAAGAAGCTGGATGGCCGCGCAGAAACAGCCACCGGAAGGGGGGTATAGCAAGGTCAAAGCAATTTGATCCAAATTGCGCCCCAGGGGTCCCAACGAACCCTTCTCTGGGGGGATCCTTGCGTATATTCAATAAGATATAGCACATGCCCCATAATCATTTTGTGGCACATGCTCTCTCTTTCGGACTTTCAAGATAGACACTATTCCATGCCAGTTTTATGAAATTGACCTTGGCAATTTGAAAACACTGTTATTTTTCTGAAGCCCCTCTCGCGAATATCTTCATATGAGAGAAATAGATTATTTCACCAAAAGTTTTCCTATAAGTTCTCTTACAAAAAAACACGCCTAGAGTGATTTTTCTCTTTTTTATTCTTCTTCGGTTTCTTTTGGTCGCAAAAGATCAATGAGATCCTCTGCATCATGTTCGACGGCAATGTCTGCTGCGGTTCGCCCACGCTGATCTTGCGCCTTTGGATTCGCGCCACAATCCAGTAAGAGCAAGACTGACCCTTTACGATTATGGCTTGCCGCAATCATTAACGCCGTCCGGCCTTCATCATCAGCCTGATTCGGATTTGCATCATGAGACAGGAGGGATGAGAGCACCGCATCATGACCATTGGCGGCAGCGAACATCAAAGCCGTCCATCCATCATCATCAGGATCATCAACGGGACAGCCTTTTTCCAGTAAGATCTTGACAACACGATTTTGCCCCAGCCGCGCGGCTTGCGAAAGCGGCGTATGGCCATCATCATCCCGAATCGTGGGGTCAGCGCCATGGGAGATCAGGGCTTTTGCAAGATCACGATCGCCAACCTGGATGGCATAGGAGAGGGCTGTCATATGGTCATCGTCATAATGGTTAAGATCAGCATCTTTCTCCATCAAAAGCTGTGCTGTATTGCGATGATCCCGTTTCACCGCCCAAATCAACGCTGTCCGCTGGCGATCGTCAGCAGCGTTAATATCGGCTTTGGCCTGCAAGAGCAAAGTGGCGATGTTCGCATGCCCTCTTTTTGCGGCAATGATCAAAGCCGTTTCTGCATCTTCACCACGGCGATGGACATCATAGCCCACAGCCAATAAAGCTTGCACTTCTCTGACATGACCACGATAGGCGGCCAGCATGAGAGCATCATGCTCTTCATCATCACAGATTGTCAGGTCTGCCCCAGCGTCTGCAAGATAGGTTAAGACCTCGAGAGATCCCGCCCAAGCGGCCAGCATAATCGCCGAACGGCCATCTTCATCCACTTTATTCAAATCAGCCCCGGCATCACAAAGCTGCTGCACAAGGGTTACATGCCCTGCCCAAGCTGCATGCATCAGAGCCGTTCGCCCTTCCGCATCAGCACATTCTAACGCAGGGGCCCCATCCAGCATAATTTTTGCGACATCGTCGAGCCCCTCGGCAGCGACCCACATTAAAGATGTTCTCTGTTTCAATTCCGGATCCAGTGGTCCTGAATCTTCCAAATCCAGATTCATCTTTTTTCTCCCCGCCTTTTCATCACTCTCGATCGCTTTTTACCTCTATATGATTCAATGGGATATCATAGAGGGTTTCAGATTATTGCTCGTGCACCGACTCAGATAAAAGATGTATCTTTTGTCTGAGTCGGTGCCCTAGAATAGAGAATAAGACATAAAACTTATCGTGATTCACAAAGTCTTCGACAAACGGCCACTTCAACGTAAAAGTATCATGCAAGCATTATACGCGCCAAAGTAGCTTCACGTTTTTGCAGGTTGTTCGGCATCCTTCTTTACGCAAAATACCTGACTATTCTGATAGAAAGAGTCTCACACAGCTGCAAAAGAACTCAAGCTTCTTTTTGTAAATTTAAGCATATTTTCTGAAACAAATCTTTGAATATTACCCGGTCAAGAATCAATTTTTGGTTTCATCACGACCGTAAACGCTTTTTTCTCATATCTTTTTCGTAATATGTCATTTCTGATCAACTTTATTTCAAAAAGCTCTCTTCTCTCACCGCGCAGCGCAAACAAAAGCCCCCTCAAGGCACGCCTTTTCCCTCACAGAGATGTGTACAAGTTTGACGCTTCTCAAGCCCTCACAATGCTTTATATAAAATGAGTTGCTGTGGCATGGGGCGGATGAACAGATCTCTATGTGGTCCTCTTCCATATCACCGCTCTTTATCTTTGACAGGCCTTTTAGGAGAGACCTTAATGTTCATTAAGAAAAAGCGTGGTTGGGAAATCCCAGATGCCCAGGTCACCGATGAATCTGTCTATCTCAACCGTCGGCATGTCATCCGTGGTCTTGCAGCCAGCGGCTTTCTCGCCAGTGGCATCAGCGGCGCCAGCCCTCTTTTTCACAGCCGTCAAAGCTGGGCCAGCCCTTCTGAAGATCCTTCGGCCGTCCTCTACCCTGTGAAGCGAAATGAGCGTTACACCGTCGATCGCCCTTTAACAGACGAAGAAGACGCCATCACCTATAATAATTTTTATGAATTCGGTTCCCACAAAAAAATTTCAGATGCGGCACAAGCCCTAAAAATCCGCCCTTGGATGGTCAAAATTGATGGTCTTGTCGAAAAAGAACAAGAAATTGATATTGATACACTTTTGAAAAAAATGCCTTTAGAAGAACGGGTCTATCGCCATCGTTGTGTTGAAGCCTGGTCTATGACCGTTCCATATTCGGGCTTTGCCCTGAAAGACCTTGTGGCCTATGCTAAGCCTCTGTCCAAGGCAAAATATCTCCGCATGGAGACTTTCAAAGATGACACTATGGCGCCAGGGCAAAGACAGTTTTGGTATCCTTGGCCTTATGTCGAGGGTTTAACCCTTGCCGAAGCCACCAACGACCTTTCCTTTATTGCGACGGGACTTTATGGGAAACCGATTCCCAAGCAAAATGGTGCGCCTTTACGCCTCGCCGTGCCTTGGAAATATGGCTTCAAACATATCAAATCTATTGTGCGTTTCACCTTCACAGAGGAACGCCCCGTAAGCTTTTGGGAAGAAATTCAATCCAGCGAATATGGATTTTGGGCCAATGTGAATCCAGAAGTCGCCCATCCTCGTTGGAGCCAAGCCACCGAAGAAGTGCTCGGCACGGGGAAACGCGTGCCAACCCTCCCCTATAATGGCTATGGCGAATTTGTCGCCGATCTTTATAAAGGCATGGAAGGCCAAGAAACACTTTATCGCTAGAGTCATCCGCGACCAAACCTAAGTCACGGATGACTCTAGAGTCTTGTTTTTGCCGCAAAACGCATGGTGATAGGGGCTGCCACTTTAACCAGCTTTGCTCTAAGCACTTTAATGCGCA
>DDLW01000275.1 GCA_002340345.1 Alphaproteobacteria bacterium UBA2562
GGTCCGTTTTGCGGCAAAAACCCAAGTGCAAAGGCCAGAAGGATACATTTATCCTCTTGATCCACTTTGCGGCAAAATACCACCCTAAAGCCCCTTTGACAGCAAATCTTCGAAATACGCAATGGTTCTGCGTAAGCCTTCAATAAGAGAAACCTTAGGGGTCCAGTTTAAGGTTTCTTTCGCAAGGCTAATGTCAGGACAGCGTTGCAAAGGGTCATCTTGCGGCAAGGGCCTCTTCACCAATTCAGATTTCGAGCCCGTGAGATTAATAATCGTCTCTGCCAGCTCAATCATTGTCGATTCAACAGGATTGCCAATATTGATCGGGCCCGGAAAATCATTGTCCAAAGCCATAAAGTTCTGGACGCCATCCAAGAGATCATCAACATAGCAAAAGCTTCGCGTCTGGGTTCCATCACCGTAAAGGGTTATGGGCTGATTTTGTAAAGCTTGGGTAATGAAATTGCAGACAACACGGCCATCTTTCGGATCCATTCTGGGGCCATATGTGTTGAAGATCCGTACCACCCGCACTGTCAATTTATGCTGGCGGTGATATTCAAAACAGAGGGTTTCTGCGGCCCGCTTGCCCTCATCATAACAAGCACGCAAACCAATGGGATTGACATGCCCCCAATAGTCTTCTTTTTGCGGGTGGACTTGCGGATCTCCATAGACTTCACTGGTAGACGCCTGGAAAATCGGCGCTTTCAGGCGTTTGGCCAGCCCCAGCATATTGATCGCGCCATGAACAGAGGTCTTAATGGTCTGAACAGGGTCGGCTTGGTAATGCACAGGCGAGGCCGGACAGGCCAAATTATAGATCTCATCCACTTCAACATAGAGCGGCAAAGTCACATCATGGCGCATCGTTTCAAAGTTCGGTGCGGTCAAGAGATAGGCGATATTATGCTTATTGCCGGTGAAATAATTGTCCACACAAAGCACATCATGGCCTTCCCCAACGAGCCGATCACAGAGATGCGATCCGAGGAACCCAGCCCCCCCTGTCACGAGAACTTTTTTTGTCACCGATGCGGCTCCTTTTCCTCTATAAGGCCAATCTGGGTCTCACCATTGTCAGCGTCTACTCTGGGCTTTGTCTTCGCTGTAAAGCACGGCTTTGCCACCATGTCAGCAAAAGCAAAACCCCAAGCCCACCCGCCAAAGCCAAACCCGGCGTCGCAGTGATCTGATAACGCGGTATATTAAGCGAAAACAGAGAATAGAAGCTTAAGGAGAACCAACTGGGCAGGAAAAGCAAGAGCCCAATCCAACGCCCCTTGATCAAGAGAAGCGTTGTCATCCAGAGCAAAAAGGGCAAGGTCACGATAATATACTCATCCACCCAAATACCGCGATAAAATAAAGGAATATTGGTGACAAGATGGGTGCCTGGGCTTGAAATCATCTGATCGACAATTTGCGCGGTAATGGCTTTTTCTGCTTGTTTTGCATTCACGGAATGGGTTTTTTGATAATCTTTGGCACGCTGCCCAAATCCCAACTGGCCACGCAAGTAATAGCCGCCTGGCTCATAGAATTGAAGCGGTGCCCAGACCTCTTTTTCAAACAGCGCTTTTGTGGCATCATCCCCAAAGCCTCGGGTCCAGAACAGCATGGCGGCCAAGCCTTGCTCCCAATCCAGATCATGGAACACCACCCGGGTGCTCAAGGCAATGCCCGCACGACTGTCCCCCGCCACAGACCAAGGCCCGCCAAGATCGGCGTTCCGCTTCATCCAGGCCAAGGGCGGCAGCAAAGCCACCAGCGAAAATATGAACAGCGCAAAAAGCACATGCCGTTTCTGGATCCTCTCTACGGGCGCCCCCGGCAAAGCAGAGCGATTTGGCCGGTAAAACAAACTCAGCCCGAGTAAAATCACCAACAGCACAAAAAAGAAATAAAAATACACCGCTTTGGTCAAAATAAGCCCGGCAAGTGCAAGACCGCTGCAAACACTCCAAAAATACAGTCTTTGACGCTCTTTTGGCCCATGACAAAAGACCCCATGCCAAAGATGTAGGAAAGAACGCGACCAAGAATAAGGCGCGGCAGAAGGCTGTATCGGTGTGGTTTGGCGTGCTTTCCCTATGACAATATGGCTACTCGTCCAGAGGAATAGGCAAAGACAGACTAAACCGAGATAATCTGAAACCGCATGATCCATAGAACTCTGCATCATCGGATTGACCCAAAGAATCATCCCCGCCGCAAAGGCGCTGCCCCCATGGTGCGTCACTCTAAACACTGTGCCAAACAGCAAAAGGCCACTGAAGAGAACAAAGAGCCTTTGCGTCCAAATCACAATACCATAAGGCTCAGGACCGCAACCGCCATGGGCGGCAAGACAGGACGCTGTTGTTTCCGCCAAGCTTGGCGATAAAAACCGCAGCCCTGCGAGAACCAAGGGCCAGCCTGGCTCTCGCCCCAAACCCGGTACCACAGGGGATGGATCGGCCGTTTCATTAAAAACGCCATAGGTCTGGAGATTATAGGCTGCCAGGGTATATTGCGACGAATCCGACACATCGGGATGTGGAGACAACCCCACAGATCCGGTTGTCATAAGCCCAAACAAAAGCCCAAGAAGGCAAAGCCGATAAGGACGATTTAAAAAGCAACCAAGAGATCGCAACCAGGACGGCATAGGAACAGAAAGCCTCAGCATAAGCCCTCACTGTCAGAAAGGCGAGAGCGCACGACCTCTCCCAAGCTTACCTTTAATCTTGTCGCCAACGTTTGCGCAAATGTAGAAACCGCAGCGCGCTAATCGGCAAGGTCGCAAGATATAACCCAACCAGAACAACTAAGGTCTTAAACGGTTCGATCAAAAAAGCAATCAAGAGGAAGGCCGCAAAAATACTCGCCATATACAAGATTTTGCGCGGTGGCCGCAAAGCTTTAACCGAAAACGTTGGAAAGGTCGAGACCATCAACAGCGCAGCCCCCAAAATCCAAATCCCATTTAAGCTCGCCGAGGCGGTCATGTCTGTGTCCCAAGCCAAGGAGGTTGTCAAAGGCAATAACGCAACAGCCGCACCGGCGGGCGATGGCAAGCCCGTAAAATAAGTGGCTTGCCAAGCGGGTCGGTTTTCATCTTCCGCCGTGACCAGAAAACGGGCCAAGCGCAGCATACAACAAATCACATAGGCAAGGCTCAGATACCAACCCACGGCCCCTAAAACCTCTAACGCCCATAAATACATAATAAAGGCTGGCGCAATACCGAAAGACA
>DDLW01000139.1 GCA_002340345.1 Alphaproteobacteria bacterium UBA2562
GAAGGGCCAGAGCTGGGCCGGGCCGCCATATTCGGTGGTGTCGATAAAGCTTGTCCTGGGGCCGGGCCGGAAGGGATGACGGGGGCGGTGCCATTGACCGTGACCGCCGGTCCAGGGGCCGAGCGTGCGGCGGCCTTTGGCACGGCCGATTGGCTGCGTAATTCGACCTCTGTCGGCGGCGTTCCCCGCCGGCATTGCATTTCAATCACCCCGGTTTGGGAATCGATCTGTAAAGGAATTTCTTGGCTTTGGATATTTTTGATCTGGCCACGATTATTGCGGAGCAGACACACGCCGCTATCTGGCACGGCTCCGCCTTCGCGGTCTTCGGCGCCGCGTACGATGCGAAAGGCGCCTTTTTCGAAGGTCACATTGAAAAAGCGACGATTGGTGGCCGTCTCACGGAAAAAGCTATCAATGCGCAAGCGGCTGCTCGCCCCCATGACGAACAGGCTATTATCCTTCAAGGCGATGACCATACCGCCCTCTGGGCTCGCCACCAGGCTGTCCCCCACTTGGACTTTCTGACCTTCTTTGAGGGTTCCGAGGGTAACACCATTGCGCGACAAGCTGGCATCTCCAGTGACCGAGGCAATCGAGCCTGCGGCCTCTGGCAGGCCAGCACCGCCAAAGTTCGCCTGGGCCTCTGGCACCGCTCCTGACAGTGCCAGAGGCAGCGCGAAGCTCAACAGGGGGAACGCCAAAAAGGAGCGCAGCAGCCATCCCATCATTGCCATCAAAGGCTTTTGATTGGTTTGTTCTGTGTGAGGCATGCTTATGCGCTCCTCTCGTCACGCTTTGTCTGTACGGCAAAGGGTTGGGGGGTCCCAAACCACATTGGACTTATTCAGCCGCCATCTCGCTCGGGTCTGGCCGCTTTTCGCGCATGGTTACAAATTCCTCAGCGGCGCTGGGATGGATGCCAATGGTCGCATCAAAATGGGCTTTGGTGGCGCCGCATTTCATCGCAATCCCCAAACCTTGCATGATTTCAGCGGCATCCGCCCCGACCATATGCGCCCCAAGCACTTTATCACTTTTCGGATCAACAATCAGCTTCATGAAGCTGCGTTCATCCCGGCCACTCATGGTGAATTTCATCGCCCGGAAGCTGGAAGTGTAGACATCCACCGCCCCATGCAGGTCCCGCGCTTGCGCCTCTGTCAGACCAACCGTCCCAATGGGGGGCTGGCTGAACACCGCCGTTGGAATATTGCTATAATCCAATGCTGGCTGTTCGCCTTGGAACAAATGCTTTACCAAAGTCATGCCTTCGGCCAAGGCCACTGGGGTTAAATTCACCCGATCTGTAACATCGCCAATGGCATAAATGCTTGGTTCTGTCGTTTGGTAAAAGCTGTCAACCGCAATGGCCCCGGCTTTGTTCAAGGTGACTTTTGTGTTCTCAAGCCCAAGATCGTCGACATAGGGCTTGCGTCCCACCGCATAAAAGACCGCATCGACCGGCAAAGCCTCTTGGTCTGTTTCTTGGGTGCCACCAGTCAAAAGGGCCGTATAGCCGCCAGCCTCTTCTTTCTGGATACAGTCCAAATGGGTCTCAAAGCGTAAATCAATGCCTTTTTTGCGCATTTCCTCGGCAATCACCATGCGCACTTCATCGTCAAAGCCGCGCAAGAACAAAGGCCCGCGATAAATCTGGGTCACTTGCGCCCCCAGGCCATTGAGAATTCCGGCAAATTCCACGGCAATATAGCCACCGCCCACGACCAAAACCCGCTTTGGCATCTCTTTCAGATAGAAAAAATCATCCGAGATCAGACCATAGTCAGACCCTGGCTGCTCTGGCCGCACCGGGCGACCGCCGGTTGCAATGAGTATGCGCTCAGCGGTGATGGTCTCGCCATTGACGCTTACCGTATGCGGATCAACAATCCGGGCGCGCCCGTCATAGATGGTCACCCCGGCATTCTGTAAAAGCCGTTCGTAAATGCCATTTAAGCGTTCGATTTCTTTATCTTTATTGGCGATCAGCGTTGACCAATCAAAAGCGGCAGGGGGGACTGTCCAGCCATAGCCCGCCGCATCTTCAAAATCTTCGCTAAAATGAGAGGCATAAACCATTAATTTTTTTGGCACACAGCCAATATTCACACATGTGCCGCCATAATGGCGTTCTTCGGCGACGGCCACTTTTTTGCCCATTGCTGCGGCCATCCGGCTGGCCCGCACGCCGCCTGATCCCGCCCCAATTGTAAATAAATCATACATAAAGTCAGACATGAAAAAACGGCTCCTTAATGGCTTGGTGATCATTCCAGATTAAGGTTAAGGAAATATAAAATAAAGAGCGATGATCACGGTTTCTCTGGTTAGGATCTTTGGGATCCCAAGATTTGGAGGTCGCCCCATGTGCGAAACTTCCCTCATCAATCTCCGATAACATCAGGACAAGAGAGAGCAGAAATTTCTCCTTGTCAGATTTCCGATCTCTCCCTTATATTCATGGTCTGACTATAAAGTCGTGAAAAGAGTGTTCCCTGATGGTGCGCTCCTTTCTTTCTCGCAGTTTTGCCGTCTCTGGGGGATGTTTTCCCTCGGATGCGGTGATGAACCAGGGTTTCAAGGATGAGCGCAAATGCTTATTCGGGCCCGCTTGTGGCGCCTTGGTTTTCCTGATCAGACAGCTTACACGCCTGGACATTGATGACTCTTCAATCCCGCAAAATTTCTGTTATTGGTCTCGGCTATGTCGGACTGCCCGTGGCTGTGGCTTTCGCGGCCCTCGGGCAAACGGTCATTGCCTTTGATATCGATGAAAAACGCATTGCCGAACTTGTTTCCGGTTATGATCGGACAGGTGAAATCGCATCAGAGGTGCTGAAGCGCGCTTTGGATAGCAAAAGCCTTGTGTTCTCATCGGATCCTGCGGCCCTGGCCCGCGCGGATTTTCATATTGTCACCGTGCCCACGCCGGTGCTTGAAAACCACCAACCCGATCTCAGGCCTCTCATCGCGGCCAGCCGCACGGTGGGACAGCATCTGAAAAAAGGCGATATTGTCGTTTATGAATCCACGGTCTATCCCGGCGCCACCCGCGAGGATTGTGTTCCCGTTCTGGAAACGGAAAGTGGGCTGCAATTTGCCACTGATTTTACGGTTGGTTATTCACCAGAGCGTATCAACCCTGGCGACCAGGTCCATCGCTTTGAAACCATCACCAAGGTCGTGGCGGGGTCAGATCCGGAAACTTTGGAGATTGTTGCCCAGGTCTATGAAAGTGTCGTCCAAGCCGGCGTCCACCGCGCCGCAAGCTTGGAAGTGGCCGAGGCTGCCAAGGTGATCGAAAACACCCAAAGGGATGTCAATATCGCCTTGATGAATGAACTTGCACTGATCTTTGATCGTCTGGGCATCCGCACCCATGATGTCCTGCAAGCCGCTGGGACAAAATGGAATTTTCTGCCCTTTTCCCCAGGGCTTGTCGGCGGTCATTGTATCGGGGTTGACCCCTATTACCTCACAGACAGAGCTGAGTCCGTCGGATATCATCCCGAAGTGATTCTGTCGGGGCGTCGCATCAATGACGGGATGGGTGCTTTTGTCGCGCAAAAGGTTATCAAGGCGATGGCGGGCAATAGCCGAGCCTTGTGCGAAACACGCGTTGGCGTGCTGGGCCTGACTTTCAAGGAAGATGTCCCAGATTTGCGCAACAGCAAAGTCCCTGACATTCTTTCGGAGTTGCAGGCGTTTGGGGTAAGACCTCTTGTGCATGACCCGATGGCCGATCCAGAGGAGGCCAGGCATGAATATGGCGTCTCACTCAGCCCGATCGAGGCTTTTGGCGATCTCGATGCCTTGATCTTGGCGGTGCCCCATCGCAGCTATCTGACGCCGGACCTGGGCGGTTTCGCTCGCGCTCTCCGGACTGGTGCCATTCTCGCGGATGTGAAATCTGTGCTGACGCCTGGAGACTGGCAAGAAAAGGCCCGTTACTGGAGCCTTTGAGCGCTTTATCATGACAAAAAAGTCAACCATCCTGCCATGGGCAGATGCAACCACAGTGGTGGGAACGATCATCCGATGTCTGGTCACTCTGCCAAAACGACCCCAGAAAGAAAACCCCAGCGCCTGCTTTTCGTGATCGGTTCTCTGGATCGTGGAGGGGCTGAAACCCATTTGTCTCTGGTCTTACCAAAGCTGGACAAAACACGCTTTCAAGCAGAGATTTTCACACTCATGAGAACGGGTGAGCTGGCCAAAGACCTGACAGGAACCGGCGTCAAAGTGATCCGCCCCTGGATCTCCAGCGATCGGATCGCAAATATCAAGCTTATTAAGTTATTGCGTTGGGCTGTGACGGCCCTGCAATTATGGCTCTATATGCTCTGGCATCGCCCTGCTTTGGTGCATTTTTTTCTGCCGGCCTCTTATATAGTCGGTGCTCCTATCGCTTTACTGGCCCGTCGCCGCCCTTTGCTTATGAGCCGACGCAGCCTTAATGAATATCAAAAAGGCAAACCGGCTCTGCTCCGCAATATTGAAATCTGGTTGCATCAACGGATGGATGCTGTTCTGGGGAATTCCCGTCCCGTCGTGCAACAACTCATCCAGGAGGAGCACGCCCCTGCTGATCGCAGTTTGCTGCTCTATAACGGGATTCAGGTGCCAGATATTGACCTGGAGAGCCGGGCAAAACAAAGAGAAATCCTAGGTCTTGAGGATCATTGTGTGGCTATGATGATTGTGGCCAATCTCATTGCCTATAAAGGTCATGCCGATTTGCTAGAAGCCTGTAGCCATATGAAGGCCATAAGCAAGACCGGCCAGAATTGGCGTCTTTTTATCATCGGGAATGATAGCCAGAAAATACAAGGACAGCTGGAAGACCAGGCCAGAGAATTGGGCATTGCCGAACATATCTGCTTTCTGGGACCGCGCCGGGATGTGCCCCAACTGCTGCCGGCTGCGGATATTGGCATTCTCGCCTCCCATGAGGAAGGCTTTTCCAATGCCATCCTGGAAATGATGGCGGCTGGTTTGCCCACGGTGGTCACCAATGTGGGGGGGAACAGTGAAGCGGTTCTGGACGGCGAAACCGGTTTTGTTGTGCCGCCCCGTGATCCCAATGCCATGGCCAAAGCTCTCGAGACACTGCTAAACACACCAAATCAAAGAGTCGCCATGGGGCGAGAAGGGCGGACACGCATTGAGACCACCTTTACGCTGGACCGTTGTGTCAAACGCTATGAAACTCTGTATAACGGAATTCTAGCGGGACTGGCCCCAGCAGAACTAATCCAAGATAAAGATGGACCAGAAATTGGCGCTAGAGCCCTCCGCGACCAAGCCTGAGTTACGGAGGGCTCTAGCAGTGTGTCGGATTTAATTTTATTATGTTATGATATGTTTATGGCAAATTTTATTTTTTATGATCGCTCACAAGCTTTGTTATTTCCGCCGGATCTTCGGGATTGGGTCCCTGAAGACGACGTTGCGCATTTTATCATAGGGGCTGTGGAGCGAGTAGATCTTTGTGCTTTTAAGGTGAATTAGAAAGGCACGGGCAAGGCGCAATATCATCCACGTATGATGATGGTTGCCTTAGAAAATATAAACAGCGGCAATTAACTGTAAAACCTGTTTTTGGCATCATCAAAACTGTCCTCGGTTTCACCCGCTTCCACCTCAGAGGCCTTGAGAAAGTCAAAATGAATGGAACCTTGTTGCCCTCGCCTATAACTGCAAACGATTGGCTAAGATGAGGGCGGCATAAAACAATCAAACCTCATCAAAATAACACAGAAATACTCAAATCAGACACACTGCTAGCAGAAGAGCCTCTGGCGGCCTCAAAGGACCTTGGGGACTCGTCCTCTGCAGACATTTATTTTTTGAGAGACAGGCCGCTCATGCCAGGGGTTTCCATAATCGACATCAGAACACTTTCCATAATCCGACCACGGTGACGGACAAAATCTCCATTGCCTTTTTCCGAAAGCGTGCGGAAAAAGCGGATGTGGTTTTGTTTATGATGCGGCCCGGTATAAATGGTGGACACGCGCCGGAACGCGCCCTTTCCGGGGGAGGAGCGGACAAAGTTTTGTGCCAAATCAAACGCGGTTTGTTCATCTCTTTTATGGGCTTGGGCATCGCCAATGACAATAATTAAGCCTTGGGCTTTGCGCCGCCAGCGCATGGCAACCGCTTTTTCAAGGCCGCGTTCAACGGCTTCTGGGATGTCGCCGCCGCCATCGGGGCGCAAAGCATCAACAAAAGCTTGGGCGCGTCCCAGATTCGCACCCGTCATGGGGGTGAGTTTGAAACTGCGGGTGACATATTTTTCACCAATATCGCGATAGGCGACCAGGCCAAGATTAAGGCTCGGCGCAAGCTTATAAAGCACTTTAATTAAGCTTTGGAGACTTTGGCGGACATCTTCAATCTCATCGCGCATGGACCGTGTCGTGTCCATCACAAAGACAAGATCCAGATCATTCACAGGCAGTGTGGCCAAATCTTCTAAGACAGAGGCGCGTTTATCTTTTGCTTCACGGGCCTTGGCTTGGGCTTGTAGCAAAGCTTGTTGGGCTTTCGCATGGGCGGCTTCGGCCTGTTGCAGGTCATTGACCGCCCGATTGCGCTTGGCCTCTGCCGCCGCTCGATCTTGGGCGGCTTCACTGGCTTTGCGGCGCGCATCCGACAAATCAGCGCCGGCTGCTTGCAGTTGTGCGGCGGCAGCGGCCTGGTCTGCTTCGAGGCTCGGCTGTTTCAAATAATAGGGAAACAGCAAAATCGCCATCAAAATAAACACCCCAAGAGCCGAAGCAAAGAGGTCCAAAGCCGAAATGCTTAAGACTTCCAACCCTCGGCGCGGTCGTTTCAGCATGGGAGAGACGCCTTCTTGATATTTTCGCTTGTGCGAAAGGGGGCAACTTTTTCGAGAAAAAGTCTGTCAAAAAGCTTTTAACAGCTTATACCACCTTAAATCTCAATTTTTTTGGCAATGTCGAGGGCCTCCCTTTGGCCAATCCCCAAATAAAGAGATGTCGAGGCAACAGATTTATGGCCAAGCAATTGGCGCACCACTTCGATATTTAAAGTGCGTTCATAAACCAAGCTTGCCTTGGTCCGGCGCATGGAATGGGAAGAATAGCCCGCACTGTCTAAATGTGCATATTCAGCCCAACGTTTGACCAGACGACGATAGTGATTTGTGCTGATGGGTGCCTTTTTATTGCCCTTCAGACGGGTGAAAAGAGGATCATAGAAGCTTTTCCCGGCGGCTTCAATCCAGGTTCTAAGCGCGTCTTGACTTTGCGGGGACAAAGCCACCATGAGGCTTGTCTGGGTTTTACGTTGTTGGAGGGTCATCTCGTCGCGAATGCGTCCGTCGAACCCCATAACATCCCCGACCGTGAGCGCCAAGAGATCAACCGCACGGAGCAGGGTGTCGATGCCACAATTAAAAAGTGCTAAATCCCGTTTATTGTCTTCGGCCTCTATCATACTGCGGATCAAGCGCACTTGATCTGGGGTAAAAGGTTTTTTTTGGCCAACATTCTTACGGCTTGGTTTTAGGGTCTGCTTTTTTTTCATCTCATGCTCGATTTCAAAGTTTTTTCTCTTAAAACCCACCATATTTATTCTGCCATTATGGCGAGAATATGTTTAGTTCATTAAAATTAATATGGTTTTGTCAAGAAATTTTACGCATGGTTTTATCAAAAG
>DDLW01000376.1 GCA_002340345.1 Alphaproteobacteria bacterium UBA2562
TTATGCAGAGGTCTTTAAAATATAGAGAAAATTGTGTAATTTTAACCTTATTTAAAAGGCTTATGAAGACTTCGCTATTCTCAATTTACCAATATTCGCATCATTTATAATGTTCACGGCACAGATTTATAAGTCCTGATAGCGACTCCGGTGCCAAGGGCTGTCCATTCAGAGTTACTTGCCCTTTATGCACATGCAATGTTGCAGCGCCCACGGTCCCTTCAAAAGCCCCAAAATCACTTTTCAGGCCATATTGTTTGGCAATATCAAGACCTAAGGACATCGTAAAGCCCTCTGGAAAGTAATCAACAGCACCTGAAACATCCGCTGGCACCACGGCATTCGTCGAATTCTTCCCTTGATGAGGCACAAAATTCACATCACTGGCAGGGACATGCACCATCATTGCACGACATTCCGATGCCGTAGGCATGTCTCGAGATTTCACTCCCATGGCAGGCTGCAAAATATCATTTTCGGTTTGGCCAGATTTTCGATTTGTTAAAATATCATAGCCTTCTGACGTTTCACGGGGAGAAAGGATATTTTTCCTTTCATCTTCCTGTTGCTGCGCCATCCCTTCTGTTGAGATCATCCCAAAGCATAATAAGAATAACCCTAAAATTCTCATCATTCCCTGCCTTTTCAATATATTGCAATGGATTAGACCCATAACAAGCGCTCTACAACATTTTTCCTGATTCAGGATAAAAGCAAAAGACTCTATCACGCCCCATAATACGCATCTTGACCAAGCAAGAATCATACCTTAAAGACTCAAAATACACAAAAAAAGAGCCGTAACCTTTCGGCACGGCTCATAGTTTAGGGAGGAATCGCCACTAGGCGTCCGCATGAGGAAAAACCTCGATACATAAACATTATGTATGTTGCATCGCATCAAGGCAAGTCTTTTTTTAAAAAAATATGTCAATCACGAGTCAATAAAGAAAATATTGCTGCTAGCAATTATATATTTATGCAAACGACAAAGACACAATGACAATAATAATTTAGCTTCTTTAAAATGAATACTTTTTCCAGATTAAAATTTAATTCTTTACTATATAAAATCTTGATATTAACTACATTATAGATCTTCATATTTTATAAAATGGCTTATCTTTATTTCTAGCGCAGAATGTGAGTTCCAACATATTTGCACGGTTTAATCTTCTCTAGAAAATTCAAATATTTGATTTATTTGTATTATTTTAAATTATGACAATTCTTCCCTTTTAACAACGCCTCGAGATTTTCTAAGCTTTTTATAAAAAATAGAAATAATACAGAAACAACAACCAGAAAAGATATATAATAAAGCCAAATCAATTTGATCACAAATCGCACCCTGGAAATCTCCTGGAGCAAAACTGGTTAAAGTGGAAGCCCCTTTCATCATGGGCTTTGCGGCAAAAACAAAAACAGAGAGCATTTCCACTGATTCAAGATAAAAGTGAAAGGCCCTAAAAACCCTTTCGCCATGCGTTTTACGGTAAAGGCAGAGAACATTTCACCTGTGTCCAAATAAAAGCAAAAAGCGACATCCAAGCGACCATCAGGTCTTCACTTTTACCGGTTGGTATGATCTCAAATCACGCCATCAATAACTTCTATGACATTTCAATAGATATTTACCTTGAGAATAATGTCAAACTATCTTACCATATATCCAAGTTAATTAATCGGGAATGAGTTGGAAGAAAGACATTCTCATTTGACTGATGCATAATGCTATAATCTTGTTTTTATTGTAAAATATTCAGAATATTTCTTAAACTGAAAGATGTCTTTATTCCAGAAACATAGCTGATAACTATACTAAGAAACACAACCAAAAGCACAGAAAAAAATAGAAAGACATGGAAGAGTTTACTATGTCTTTTTTGGTAGACGATAGCCGTTTATAGCAATCAAGATCATGGGAGGGGCTTCATTATGCGTCATTTGACTATCATGGCCATAAGCTTGCCTGTAGCATCTTTATACAGCACAAAGCAAAAAATTTTTCGATTTTTCCTCCTGGCAACTTTTTCTATCCTAGCCTTTTCAGCCTTTCCAATAGCATCCCTCAAAGCAGGGCAACCAACACCTTGGCAAATGTGGGTTCAAGAGCCAGCAAGCCCTGTCATGCGTCAAATTGAAGATCTTCACATCTATCTCAATATTATCATGGCGGCTGTTCTTGTCCTGGTTACATTTTTACTTCTTTATGTCATGTGGCGCTTTAATGCGCGCAGAAACCCGATCCCGTCGAAACGCACACATAATGCCCCGCTCGAGATCATTTGGACCGTCATCCCCGTCCTTATCTTAGCCGCTATTTTCTTCCCATCTCGGACACTTTTATATGAAATGGATCGGGTGGTCGATGCTGATATGACATTCAAAGCCGTCGCCCATCAATGGTATTGGAGTTATGAATATCCAGACCACGGCAATTTCGCATTTGACAGCTATATGTTGTATGACGATGAACTTGACGGTGAGCCAAGATTATTGGCCGTTGATAATCGGGTCGTTCTTCCCATTAACACTGATATTCGTATTTTGATACAAGCTGCTGATGTTATTCACAGCTTTGCTGTTCCTGCTCTCGGTTTAAAAACAGATGCCATGCCTGGACGCACCAATGAAACTTGGGTCCGTATTGAGAGAGAAGGCATTTATTACGGTCAGTGTTCAGAACTCTGCGGTGCAAATCATGGCTTTATGCCAATTGCTATTGAAGCGGTTTCCCAAGAGCGCTTCAAAGCTTGGGTGCAAGAAGCCCAACAAGAATTCGCAATAGAGACAGAGACACAAAGAGAAAATCCTTCACTTGCCCAGAAAACCAACCCTTCCCAAAAACCATTACTCTAGGGCCTGTTGAGATTCAAGCTTCCAATTTCTTCCTCAATAAGACCTCTGCATAATATCA
>DDLW01000357.1 GCA_002340345.1 Alphaproteobacteria bacterium UBA2562
CGTCTTGCGGCAAAAACAAGAATCTAGAGTCATCCGCAACTTAGGCTTGGTTGCGGATGACTCTAGAAAACGGACCAATCCCTGGTTCATCCTGTAGGGGACAAGCCTTCACCTCTGTGATCTCACATCACGTCCGGATGCTCTGAGGTCTCACGCCATGCCATGAATGTCGGGCTGTCAATTCTGCACGTCTTAAGACGGATATTTGTTGGGAGAAAGCAATGGTGATCAGGAAACGCCCCTCCTTAAAGCCTTCGCGTGACAGCAAGACCAAGGATGATGAGCATACAGCATCTCCTCATCTTTCGGCCTCTTCACGCGAGACCAAGGACAAGCAAACAACACAGCAAAGTGATACGGCCAAGCAACCCAATGGCAACAAAACCGCCTCCAAAGCAGAAACGACAGACGCCCGTGCCTTTATTCGTGCCAGCGCCTTGGCAACACAGACCCACGCCTCCCAAACAACATCGATCCCTGCAGAGTCTTCAGACCAGACAGATCTTAAAACGGTATCAGCTTCAGAAAGCAACCCCCTCCCCGCAAATCATATTGCCGTCTTACGAGAAACAGAAGCCCGTAATACAATCTTGTCGCATGTTTCCATTGCCATCTCTTTTGGGATTGTCCCCGTCCCCCTGTTTGATTTTGTGGCGATTGGGGGTACACAATTGCATATGATTCGAGAATTGGCCCTTCTCCATGCTGTCCCTTTTGATGACACTTTGGGGCGCAGCTTACTGACCGGGCTGGCTGGGGGGGCCTTACCTCTGCTTGCCAGTGCTGGCATGGCCAGCGCGGCAAAATTTGTTCCCGGCACGGGGAGCCTTGTCGGCGGCGCCACATTGGCGGTGACGGCAGGTGCATTGACCTGGGCCATTGGAACTCTGTTTGCCCGTCATTTTCGCAAAGGCGGACAGCTAGAAGATTTCGACCCCAAGTCAGGCCGAAAAGCCATCCGAGAGTTAATGCAAGAAGGGCGTAAGGTCAGCCAAGCACAAATGCGGAAAAAACCGGTTTATAGTAAAGCTGGTTAAAGTGGGAGCCCCTTTAACCCTGCGTTTTGCGATAAAAAACCTGAGGGCAAAGAACAAAAGGATAGATTTATCCTTTTGGTCCGTTTTGCGGTGAAAACCTGAGAGCAAAGGCCTTTTGGTCCGTTTTGCGGTGAAAACAAAGACATAAAGCGAAATGCGGGTGCCGGCTTGAGGGTCACATCATTTGACCATCACGATAGAGAATTTCATGTGCTATGAAAAAATAACACCCCTTGGCATTATAGAGCGCCAAGGGGTGTTATTTGACTGTCGATCTGTTGATCTCGCCTTTACTGGCGACCCGACATCTTAACAAAACGCGCAAGCGTCAAGCTTAGGAAGCGGCAGCAGCTGTTGCGGCGGGCTTCCCGGTTTCTGCAGGGGAGGTCTCACCTGTCTGCTCTTCTTCGGAGGCCATTTTTGCTGCTTCAGCCTTTCCTTTGCGGAATTGCTCACGGAATTTTTTCCGCATTGCTTTGGCATCAAAGCTCATCAGAGTGCCCCCTGAGGCAAAATGAGCCGCAAAGACACTGCCAACAGCATAGGTGAGCGCGCCGGACAAGATGGATACACCAGCAGCACCGGAAAAAGACCCAAGACCTGGGATCATTTTAACAAAGCTCGCCAGGCTGGCCCCAAGGGTCACAGGAATGACACCAGCGATAAGAGACAAAATCAGGGTCTTGGCTGTGTTTTCGGTGTATTTCACCCCATATAAACGCGACAAGGAATGAACCAGCTTCAGCTGCACCCCAATGATGGCAACGAGATCAAAAACTGGCACGGGAATCAAACCTAATCCCATGCTCGCGATCACATGGCTGCGAATGCGCGCAGAGACCTCAGCTGGATCAATGCTCGCCGGATCAATGCTATTGCTTTCGACATCCGCATTTTCAGCGTCATCTGGATGACGCTCCTCAGTGGCACCCATAGTGGCCTCAACCATTTTTATTCCTCCAAACATTTCCATGGCAGACAACAGCATGATATCGCCATGAACAGCCCCCAGCCTAATAAACCAAAAACAAGCTATAACTTATGGTTCGATCCAACAGAACCACCCAAAGTCTTTTGGGCCTTTTGTCTGGAAGGATTGAATCAACACAGAAAGATGTCAAGTGAATTGACCCAACTTTTGAGGGGTGAAATATCGGAATCAGTCCACCAGATATTATTTTCCAGCACCATAACAATGATATAAGTTAATAATATTAGGTTTAGATTTGTGAAAACAGAGCATTTCTCAGTCTAAATCAAACGTTATGATGTAAAAGAAACTCCAAATCGTTACAGTTAATATTTTTTTCTTACCATAAATGCTTCTTGCAATCCAGAAAAAAACAAACAAGAATCTTGCCGCTCTCTATAATAATAAAAAAAATAGAACCGTATTATTGATTGTAGTTGACTCCGCTTTCCAGACACTTCATCACAAAAATGCTAATCGATTTCTTTCAAAGTGAATTGATTGGATACTACTTTTACGGAATATTCTGATGTTTTTACCCCAAAATCGTCTTGTCCGATATATGGCGTCTCACCATAGCCGAGAGGCTATACAGATGGGCTTCATTGCAATTACGGGAGCCCTTACGCAATTGGGGTGTTTGTTGATTCTCGTTGCTATGGCACAAGATCTGATACGCTCAGACGCCGCCCAGCGCGATGAACCCATTGTTGGGTTAGGCTTATTACTCTTTTTTTGTTTGCTTCTCGCCATTGCCGCTGGCTTAAAAATGCTGTCTCTCGCGATGTGGGCCCGCTTATCAGAAGAAATTTCCAACACACTGATCCGTAACACCATCACGCAAATCTCTAACGCCTCTTTAACGCAGCTAGAAACGACAGGCGCTTCAACAATTACTTCAAGATTGACCATGGATGTCAAAACCCTAGGCGCTGGCCTTTGGAGCCTCTTGGCCGCGATCCAAACCATGACTTTTCTTGTCGGAACGCTCGTTGCACTCTTATATTTTGCGTTTGAAGAAGCCTTGATCATCAGTTTGTTTACACTGATCAAAGCTTTCTTGCTCACCTCCCTCAACAAAAAACTCACCCCAACGAGTGAAGTCGTCTCCAGAGCTGACGATCTCTTTCAGAGCCGCTTGCATGATGTGGTCACAGGATTTCGCGATTTAGCGATGGATCCCCTTAAAGTAAAAAGCTTTGTCAATCGAGATTTAGCCCCAGCCAGTACTTTTTACCGTCGTACACGGTCTATCTACTCACAAAAACTGTCTTTGCAAACCATTGTATTTTGGATCTATATCTATGGAACCATTGGCTTTATTATATTCATTGGTCCCGAAATAGGAATCAGTGAAAATGTTATTATCATATCCGGGATCTATTTCTATCTCATCGATCGCGTGGAATTGCTTACTGCGCAGATTCCTCTCATTGGGCTGGGGGAAGGCGCTTTAGAGCGCATCCAAACTTTGAGCGAAAGCTTCTCTGTGCCCAAACGCCAGGTCGATGAGAATCTAACACATTTTCACCAGATAAAACTTCAAGGCGTTCACCATCATTATCGCGATCAAGATGGTCAAATTGCTTTTACTCTCGGCCCAGTTGACCTCACCCTTGAAAGCGGTAAAATCTACTTGATACAAGGCGGAAATGGGTCGGGGAAAAGTTCCCTGATGAAAGTCCTGACAGGTCTTTATGTCCCCGATGAAGGGCAAATCCTTGTTGATGGCCAGGTCCTTCCCATCGCCTCTCGACAGAGCCTTTTCTCCGCCGTGTTTACAGATTTCTGGCTGTTCCAAGCATTGCATGGGCTTCACCCTTTGAACACAGAAACAATTCAGGCACGCCTCCAAGAGCTGAGCATGGACCACAAAGTTCATCTGAACGGCAATGCCTTTTCAACAACGGATTTATCCACAGGACAACGCAAACGCCTTGCACTGGTTGCAGCCTTAGAAGAACAGCGACCCATTATCGTTTTGGATGAATGGACAGCCGATCAAGATCCCCATTTTCGGTCTTTCTTTTTCCGCACATTACTGCCACGCCTACGCGAACAGGGCATGACCGTCATTGCTGTCACCCATGACGACCAGTATTTTGACTGTGGGGACTGGCTTATTCGCTTAGAAACCGGGCAAATTGTCGAAATCAAAGCGATCGGTCAAAGTAAGGGAGACAGCCTGTGAAACTTGCGAACGCGGAATTGCTAACAGACAGAGGCAGAGCAACCTTCCGAGATTTCCTGTGGTTGAATGGTGCGATTTGTGTCATATTTTTTCTGATCCTCTTTACCATGATGGAAGGCTTGTCTACCCAGGAAGCTTATTTTGCGGGCATCTCCCCTTTTATTCTTTATATGGCTTGTTTCCCCATTGAAATGATCTTAGAACGACGCTATCGGGTGATTGCCCCAAAGATCAGTATTGACTTTATTTCCAATGTCAATATGCGAGTCGCACGGGCGTTACTGGCTTTTTCCTGTCACGCCTATGAAGCCCTTGACCGCGAAAGAGTTCTGGCAAGTGTCTCTGAAGATGCGCGGTTGGCCTCTGATGGCGTGGATGCGGCGTCTCGATTTGCGATCCTCTTTATGTTCCAAATTGCAGAGATGTTCTATTTGTTGTATTATTCCCCGGAGATCTTCATTATTTCTCTGGTTTTTCTCGCTATTATTTATGGTTTCGTTTTTCTGATTCTCCAACGTGCCATGCAAATGGAAAAAGAGATTGCCCTTTTAGAAACCGAATTTTATCGCGGTGTCGAGGGGTTGGTCTCTGGTTTTAAGGAATTACGACTTCACCGTCAGAAACGAGAGTCATTTTTGAATCTTGAAATCCATGAACCTCTTGATTTACTCGCTGATTTGAAAAGGCGGGAAAAAATACTTCTGTCCACTCTTTTTATTGTCGCCGATGTCTCTGTGCTTGGCTTTGCCGCTGTTTTTATTCTTGGCCTTCCCTATATTGATCAGAGTTTTGCCGACATCGCAGCCCATGGCGGGCTTCTTATTCTCTTTTTCCCGCTGGCCTTTCTTATGGAGCTCCCAACGGTTACCCGCGCCACGCTTGCGGCAACAAGGCTGGCAAACCTGGTCCTGGATTTGGAAAAACAAGCTGAACAGCATGATCCGACAGAAAGACGCCAGCCCCCTCTCCCTTCCGCACCAGCCCCTTCTTTGCAAAGCGTCGTTCTACAATATCGCTATCCCACTCAAAGTGGGGAAGCGGGGTTTGGCTTGGGGCCCATTGATTTCGAAATCCCTTCAGGGAGTATCACCATTCTCGCTGGGGGAAATGGCAGCGGAAAATCAACCTGTCTAAAATTGCTAATCGGGCTGTATAAGCCAGAATCCGGCGGTTTTCTGCTCGACGGCAAACCTGTCGATATGCAAGACTGGCGGCATATTTTCGCAACCGTCTTTGTTGACAGCCATTTGTTTCGTAAAATCCACGGTGTTGACAATCCAGACCCAGAAGAGGTCCAGAAACTGTTACAAGAATGGGGAATTGCCCACAAAACAGCCTATCGCAATGGCCGCTTTACGCGTATTTCCCTTTCGACAGGGCAAAAAAAACGGGTCGCAATGGTTGGCGCCCTCATGGAAAATAAGCCTTTTCTGGTGTTGGATGAGTGGGCTGCGGACCAAGATCCAGACTTTCGGATCTGGTTTTATCGTACTTTCCTGCCAGAAATGCACAAGAGAGGTAAAAGCTTGATCATCGCCTCCCATGATGACCGCTTTTTCGATATTGCGGATCAAGTTCTTTGGTTCGAAAATGGAAAACTGCGCCAGGAAGGGCGCCCCTAGACATGAGCAAAGCCACTGGCCTGCCAACAGTACTGACTTTATTGTTTGGTACAGAAAAACACGAAAAGGTCCAGATGGCCAGTCTTGCTCTGGTGCTTGGCCTCTCCTATGCGGCATCGGGCGTGCTGGTTGGACAGGCGGTCACCGCCTTACCAGAGCAGGCACCGACTGTTTTGCTGATTGGTTTTATTTTGCTTGCAGGTGTGAACTTACTGGTCAATGGGCAGGTGATTTATCGTGTGGTCGCCCGCTTTGAAACCGGTATCATGACTGTGCGTTTGCATATCCAAGTGCAACTCTGTCAGCTTGATCATGCCAGATTCGAAACCATTGGAGCCGAGCGGATCTGGTTGAACATGACCAGTGGCATCCAGGCCATTTTTGACGCCACAGCCCTGCTTGGCCGTCTGATTCTTAATATCGTTGGGGCCATTGGCTGTCTGGCCATGCTTGCGCATATTTCTTTTGAAGCTTTTTTACTGGTTGCCTTGGTGCTTATCTTTGTCAGTTTTATTTTTATCCTGAACACTCTGAACATCCCAGAGATCCATCGGCAAGCCCGCAATCGCGAAAATCAATTCTTTCACGGAGTCACACATCAGATTGTCGGGATGAAAGAACTCAAATTGAATCAAGAAAAATATAACAGCTTTTTCCACCAAAATATTATTAACTCTTTACAGTCTTTGCACTCTGCTCGAACGAAAGAACATATTACATTTTTTAATAGCTATATTTTGTTTGTACTTTTGCTTTTGATCTGCGCGAGTATGATCCTTTATGTGTTACCCCTGTGGATTCCAGAACTGTCCGATATTGCTGTCAAAGCCGCTATCCTTGCCGGTATTTTGCCTGTTTCTGTGTTCCGAGATTTACCTGTCCTCATGCGCGCACGGGCTGCTTTAAAAAACTTATCGGACTTATCACGAGATCTTGACCAAGCCGTTGCTGAAACAACAGCTGATAATGCCCCTGCTGCCCATCCCCTCCCGTCTAAAGAAACCCCATGGACAGGAACAGGCGTACATCTCCGCGTGGAAAAGCTAGGTTTCTACTATAGGGATGCTCTTGGCGAGGCGTTATTTTGCCTCGGCCCGCTGGACATGGATTTTGCGCCAGGCAAATTGCATTTTTTGACCGGCGGCAATGGCAGTGGAAAATCCACTCTTGTCCGTTTGCTCACAGGTCTCTGCCCACCATCCGCTGGGGACATCCTGGTGAATGGTCACGCTTGCAGCCAACAAACCTTACGCGACTTGGTCACCCCCGTCTTTGCAACACCTCATTTATTTGATGCGCTCTATGGACAGCGCGCTATTGAGGCCGAAAAAGTCAGGGCCTGGTTGACACGTCTAGAGCTCTCTTCTCATGTGTCTTTTGAAAATGGCAAGCTGATTTATCACAAGCTTTCCTCCGGGCAAGCCAAACGGCTGGCTCTGATTGTGGCCGTCTTAGAAGACAGACCTCTTCTGGTGCTCGATGAATGGGCCGCAGAACAGGATCCAGAGCACAGAGAATGGTATTACCGAACCTTTCTGCCTGAAATGAGACGGGCTGGCAAAACCACCCTCATCGTGACCCATGATAAAGACTATTTTGATGCCGCAGACATTCTCTATCGCTTTGAAAACGGGCAAATCATGTCATGATCTCTCCCCCAAAAGAACAGAAAAAGAGCCGACAGACCGATGACAAAGGCCTTTTGATCTTTGGCCTCATTGTCGCTGAAGGGGGGATGCAGGCTATCTTGGCTTTGTTTGCTTGCGTCTGTTCTGGCGTTTTTCAAGCAGCGATCATTTATATGATTGCCCGCGATGCAGAACGGCTGACCCGCCATGACCTCGACTTTAGTGACTTGGTGTTTTTTCTGGTCGGTTTGCTCGGTTTTGCACTTGTCTTACTGGTGAGTCTTAGGCTGACCGCGAAGACTGGAACCCTCTGTTCCCGCCATTTGGCCTTACGTTTGGCACAGCATATCCGCCATGCTTCTCCCATAACCCTCGAGAAACTGGGCCCAGACCCGCTCTTGACCGCGATGACCCGGGATTTGACCATTATTTCAGGGGCCCTCACCATCGCTTTCAATGCGGTTCAAACAACGGTCCTGCTAACGGTCTCTTTTTTGATGATTCTGGGGCATTCTCCAGTGACTGGTGTCGTGGTTTTGCTCTGTAGTGGGATCATGCTGCTGTTCCACCGCCGCAGCCAAAAAGCCCTCGCCCAAGCCAACGAAGCCAGTTCCGCGCTTGAAGGACGGATGACCGAATTGTTGGACCATAGCCTATCGGGCTTTCGCGAATTGAGTATCAATAAGAGCAAGCGCGATGATCTTTACGATAATTTTCTTACACGCGCTGTACAAGAAGTACGAACCTTTCGCCTGGCCCAGGCACGCTGCTTCACAGGCCAGATGAGAGCCGCCCATGGCAGCTGGTTTTTATTTATGGGGGTAACTGCTTTCCTAGCGCCAACTTTTGGCGCCCCCGAAGGCATCACAACGGCGATTGTTATTCTATCCTTTTTACGCACACCTATTGTTGACTTGGCAAGCTATGTGCCGACTTTGACCAGTGCACAGATTGCTGTCCGCAGTTTCTACACACTCGAAGTGACATTAGAAAACCAAGAAGAATCTCGTGAAGCCCAAAATGCTCTTCCAAGGCCGCAGCCTTTTCGCGTTCTGGAATTGCAAAACTGTTGCTTCCATTACTATGATTCAGAAGGACAACCAACCTTCACCCTCGGCCCTCTTAATCTGACAATCCGGGCAGGGACTGTCACAATGATGACAGGGGGAAATGGCAGCGGTAAAACGACATTCTTAAAGATTTTAACCGGTCTCTATCCTTTAGCGTCCGGACATATTGTGTTGGATGGTCAGATTGTCGATCATTGGGATGTGCGTGGGCTTTTTTCAACTGTGTTTACAGATTTCTGGCTGAGTGAATGCCTGTATGGTTTAGATCCAGCAGAGACAGAACAAGGAAACGCCCATTTGCAAATTCTCGGACTGGCACATAAGGTGATGATCCGGAACAATCGATTTACAACAACAGCCCTCTCCTCTGGCCAAAGGCGCCGTCTTGCCCTTGTTGCGGCTTTATTAGAGAACCGCCCCATTCTTCTTCTTGATGAATGGACCGCAGATCAAGACCCCACCTATCGCCGCTTTTTCCATGAAGAGCTTTTGCCTGAATTAAAGGCCCAGGGGAAAACTGTGATTGCTGTCTCCCATGATGAGGCCCCTTTTCCTGATGCGGATCTGAACCTATCCTTATCCCATGGCAAAATAAAGGCGCAGACTCCAGGAAAAGGGAACAGGCCATCAGCGTATTAGAACAAAACGCACGGCTCAAGGAGCTCCCCCCTTTAACCAGCTTTGCTCTCGACTGTGTGGTCTTTGAGCCAATGGGAAGCCTATCACCCTGCTTTTGAAAGTGCTTTGGCGACGGTTGATCTGCCGATGATTAAGGTTACAGCATTTTTTCTTTACATTAGAAAAAATGCTGTAAGTCTTGTTTTTTGAAGTAAGACAGATCAGAGTCATGGCCTATGACTTTGCCCTCTGCTCTCAAGCAAACAGACTTTAACCCGCCTTACTTTAAGGCGCTAATGACAATTGCCTTGACGAGAAAGGGGGTGCTGTGCGATCCATTTTTCGGTAGAAGATTTTTGCCTATTTGCAAGCAAAGATCGCTGACGAGAAAGCGTGTCAGCACAGCATCGACATGTTATAGGACCTTCTTCCAAGGCGCCCGCCTTGGGTTGATTGGAAAGTGAATAGCAGGTCTCCTGACTTGCGGATCTTTGCTTGGCTGACCTTCCCGAATCCTTTCTGACGCAGAATCGTCTGGGCTCAACGGCATTTCAGCTTTGCTTATCGCTTACAGTTGTGAGGCCGTCATGGAATTGACGTTTGAAAAGCAACACCGCACCATGTTCTCTTTTCATCCTTCGCAAGGAACCATTACACACTATGCATGATACAATTTGAGCACCCTGTCAACAAAGAGGTCTTTTGAGACCTGTGCTTTTTCATGAGACAGGGCGGTAAAGATCATGTGTTAGAAGAGGGAGAGAACAAGCATGTCATCAGTCAAGACAATAGGGCTGTTCCATCCTTTACAAAATCGCCTCTATCGGAAGCTTCTTGCCGCCCAAATTATTGCGCTGATCGGTACAGGTTTGACCTCTGTTGCCCTTGCTCTTTTGGCCTATGAGATGGCAGCAGAGGATGCGGGTTTTGTCTTGGGAACCGTCTTTGCGCTTAAAATGATCGCTTATGTTTGTATTGCGCCCTTTGTGGGGGGGATCGCACATCGCTTGCCACGACGGTCCCTCTTGATCGCCCTTGATGTCCTGCGCGCTGTTTTGGTGTGTTGCCTGCCTTGGATTGAGGCGATCTGGCAGATTTATATTTTGATCTTTTTACTGAATAGCGCATCAGCGGCTTTTACGCCCCTTTTTCAAGCTTGTATTCCTGACATCCTCAAAGATGAAAAAGATTACACCCAAGCCCTTTCTCTATCGCGCTTAGCCTATGATATAGAAGCGCTCTCCAGCCCGGTCTTGGCTATTCTTCTTTTAGGATTCATGGCTTTTGATAGCCTTTTTCTTTTGAATGGCATTGCTTTTCTTTTGTCTGCAAGCCTGTTGATAAGCCTGACTTTGCCGAAGGCCGCTATGAGCGAACGGTCAAGACGATTGGGCGAGAATTTGCTTTTTGGCGTGCGCTCCTATTTCAAAACGCCAAGATTGCGGGCGCTCTTTGCCTTAGGGTGGAGTGTTGCCGCTGCGAGTTCAATGATTCTCGTGAATACGGTTATTTTCGTTCAGGATCGGTTTGGTCTTGGGGAGAGCGACACGGCGCTGATGTATGGTGCGGCAGGGGCAGGGTCTATGGTGACAGCGCTCTTATTGCCCAAAGTGCTGGGGGAAGACCGCGATCGTCTTTTCATGATTGGTGGGGCTATGCTCTTAACTTGCTCTTTGGTTTTTGGTGGTGCTCTTTTCTTGGTTTTACCACCAGGAAATGCCGCCCTTGGTTTTTGGAGTCTGATGCCCCTTTGGTTTTGTCTTGGGGTGGGGCTTGCTGCGACACAAACCCCCGCCGGGCGGTTGGTGCGACGCTCGGCAAAAGCAGCCGATCGTTCCGCTTATTTTGCCGCCCAGTTCGCTCTTTCGCATTTTTGCTGGCTCGTCTGCTATCCCCTCGCAGGGTGGTTGGGAACGCAGGAGGCACAGAGTTTATTTGACCTCGGTGAGGTTGCATTCTTTGGGATGGCGTTCGTGGCTGGCCTGGGCCTTTGCGGTGCTTTGCGCCTTTGGCCCAAGCATGATCACTTGGTCTTACCCCATGAACATAAAGCGCTTTCGCATGATCACCCACATTACCATGATGCGCATCATGACCATGATCATGAAGGCTGGGAAGGGCCAGAACCACATGTCCATCCACATCGCCATGCTGCGATACGCCATCAGCATGATTTTGTCATCGATAGCCATCATCCGGAATGGCCCCGGTGAGCGCCTTCGCGTTTCTCCATAGGTCGGGGAGCCTTATTTCTGATGACAACTTGATTTTACAGAATGGCGTTGATCTTGTCTCCCATAGGGCTTTTCAGGAAGTTGTGCTCAAGATGGCCGTCAGTCTTCATATGGCCGAAACCGGCTAGTATTACAGTTGCGTTTTCTTTCTGGTTCGATTTGGCCGAGATCCTTGCTGCGCTTTCTCTTCATACAGAAGCCTTTTCTGTATTCAGATGAAAGATCTATAGAGCGCGCATCACAGATCTATTTAGAAGTGAGCCGTAGGCGAGATCAGAATAAAATTTTGAAATCGAAATATGAATGGAAAGTTATTAAGAACTAAGATGAAGAACCTTAAAAGGCTGGCATGGCAGCTATCGGTAAAAGCAATATGGCCGAGAGAGAGGGCGTTTCTTCAAACGCGTTTAACGCCTGTGTATTCGGCTTTTCTTTGAATGCGCTATCGCTTCGCTACTTGAGCGCGATGGCGGAGGGTGAGAGACAAAGTCCGAACCCGGAGCCAGCGGTTAGGGTTGGCGTGGCGGCTAACCGCGAAAGCAATATGGCGGATGGGGTGGGATTCGAACCCACGAGGAGCTATTAACCCCCACACGCGTTCCAGGCGTGCGCCTTAAGCCGCTCGGCCACCCATCCTTTTCAATCTTGAGCCTCAAATAAAGAGCTTAAGAGAAGCGTGAAAATAGAGCAACAAAGACCCTTTGGCAAATAAATTTTACAAATGAAAGAGAAAGATTTCGGATATTGAATCTAACTTTATGATTCTAAAGTTTTTTTATGGCTCAGCATCGGCAATCAGAGATCTAACCCTTTGGGCGGTTTTTTTCGGCATATCCATCAGTCTCTGGGATGGGAATGTCAGTTTAATTAATGTCCCTTTGCCTAAAACAGAGTCAATTTCAAGCGTCCCGCCATGATGCATCATTAAAGCTTTGCTGATGGGTAATCCTAAGCCAGCCCCCCGCTTACCCCGGATGTAAGGGTCATGGTTCAAAGAAAAAGGGTGGTCGAGGAGACGAAGGGTCTCAGAGGCAATACCAGGTCCCGTATCTGAGATCGCAATCTGGAAATTACCGAAGCTATCATAATCGCTTTCCACCACCAGACGTCCTCCCGTTGGCGTAAAACGTAATGCATTGCCTAAGATATTCAGAAGGACTTGGCGAAGCATACGCAAATCCCCCCTCAATTGGGGCAAGTCTCCGAACCGGGTTTCCACCAACAATCCTGTCCGATCCGCTTGATCGCGAATCATGGTCATGACATCTTCAAGCAAATCGGCAATATCAATTTTTGTTTCATGTAGCTGAACAGTGCCATGTTCAATCTGGGCCATGTCGAGCAAATCATTAATGAGATTTAAAAGATCATGGCCACTTTTCAAAATATCTTCACCAAGTGTTTGTACTTGATCCGAGGTGCGATTGCGCAATTCTTTCATCGTGAGAATTTCTGAAAAGCCAATAATCGCATTTAAAGGGGTTCGTAATTCATGGCTCATATTGGCGAGGAATTGAGTCTTTGCCCGGTTGAGGGTCTCAGCTTCCAATTTCGCCTGTTCCAAGGCCTGCTGTTTAACACGTTCTTCTGTAACGTCGCGCATAATGCCAAATAAAGCGCAGACCCTTTTCTTGCGATCAAACTCACAATTACCTTGGCATTCGACAATGCGGACCTCTCCATCATGGCGGACAAGTCTTTTTTCTAAGGCAAAACTTTTCTTTTCTTGAATGGCATTTTCTATGATCCATTTAACGCTCTTTGCGTCATCTTCATGGAAGAACGTAAAAATCTCATCATAATGTATGCTTTGCCTTTGTTTGGAAAGTCCGTGAATGTCATAAATGGCTTGTGACCAAAAAACATTTTTATCTTTTAAATTGATGCGCCAATGCCCTAATTCTGCCATGGCTTCAGCGCGATCCAAAAGAGCTGACTTTTCTGCCAATTTGCGATCAAGATGTTTTCGCTCTGACATGTCGATGAGAAGAAGAATAAGGCCGCGTTTATCCTGAAAAAGGGCGGGAGCGATAATGGTCTCATACCATTTTCCATCTTTTTCAGCAGGTAATTCTACGAAACTCTTATTTTCTACCCCCGTAAGAACCGATTGAATGGCGATCGATAAAGCGCCAAAAATGGGATGTTCTTGGGCATCTTGTGTAAAGCGTCGGAGGATATTGTCTCCGGATTTTATGGTCGTCACAGCTGTTTTGTCATCTTGATCCCAATGTTTATTGGTCAAAAGCAGCACACCATCGGGGGTAATGAGGGCGGCTGGTGCCGTATGGGCGTCTAAAATTGATTTTTCTAAAATTACAATATTATCTGCCATCACATTATAAAGCCCGGCCAAATGGCGATGTTCAGATCCTTGGAGAGACTCTTCTGGAAGCCGGACGCTCAAATTACCCGCCGCAAGGGCTTGGGTTGCATGGGAAAAAGGTTTCAACCAATTGGATAGGAACGTCCTCGTGCCGCCATAAGCAACCAAGAGCGATATAAAAATAAAAGAAACAGCAAGGATAGCATAAACAAAAATATCATAAATATTAATCTGGCTAACAGAAGCTAAATTTGCCCTTATTGTAATAATAGGGTTGCCGGGAATATCTCTTAATTCGCTAATATAGAGAAGATCTAACCCTTTTTCCCCTATTTGCGTTATAATTTTCCCTGGTCCATGTTCTTTAGCAAGGTTAAAAAGGCTCTCGTCTGTTAAAGGCTTGCCAATATCTTGCGGAGGCCCAAAAAGTTTATTATCCCCCATATCATTCATTACAATTTTATTTTGATCAAAAACGGTCAATTTATAACCCGGGCTATTTAAATGCCCGAGAAGAATGGATTGCACCCAATCTAATCGAATCCCAAGACCGACAAGACCATTAAAGGATTCATCATCACGATAAGTTGGATGAATAAGGACAATCACAGGCGACTTCGTCAAATTACCAAGTGCAAAAGGGCTCACAATGAATCTTTGCCTTGTCAAGGCGGCCTGTACAGAAGGATAGGATTTCATATCAATGCCAATTAAAGAGGCACGCGATCCACAATCGGTCAATCCTTCTTTGCTCACACGGGCAATGGCGGAATAGCCATCAAAATGTTTGAGCACTTGTTCTGTTTTGCGCGAACAGAGCTGTTCATCACCGGTTTTAACCGCTTCTGTTTCCGCCATGGTTTGGAGAACATATCGGCCTGCACGTAAGGCAGAGCTGATTTCCGCACGATAGGAAAGCGCCATTTGACGCATATTATCTTCAATAATAAATTGTTTATCGGCAAAGCTTTGCGTCAAATGAACAAAGGATAAGAAAATAAAAGGGGACAAGCATAGGGTGATAAGCAGCATGAATTTGGTTGTTAGGCGTTTCATGCTTTCCCCCTCCTCTCGGTTATGAATATTTATAATGCAACTTAATATTGCCTCATATCTTTTTAAGGGAATGTTTTATAAAACAACAGCCCAAAAGATATTCTAAAGGAAATTATAAAAAAGAAAATTTGAAAGTGGCCATCTTTGCAAAGTAAAATTTGAAATAATATTGTTTCATTTGCTATCATAATCTTACAATATCTATAAAATTGAAATAAATGAAACCGTTAAAAACAATAGCATGTCATATTTCTACATGTCCTAGAATATCTTTCAAGAGATTGGATCATCTTCTAATTTATAAGGATAGAGAATGGTTCCACCTCATCTATTTGTCGTAAACAGATGCAATGAAATGGCTCTCATTTGATCAATTTTTTCTCTAATCTATATATAATTTTCGATATTCAAAGAGAACTTACAGAATACAGCCAATCCCATCGCTCTTGTTTATTGCAATAAAGAGAAAGCCCAACGATTGAATCTTTTTTTAAGAGCAAAGGCCAAAGGGATGTTTCGCCCCTTTGGTCCATTTTGCGAATCCTGTTTTAAGGTTTTATCGCTGTTCGCGGGGGGAGAAGAAGGCCTTGTTCCAACATAATTTGGCGCACCTGTGCTGGGTGATCCGTCAGAATACCGTCAAGTCCCATCTGAATGGCTTTTGTGACATCAATTGGGTCATCAACAACCCAGGGAATGACGGATAGTCTCAATGTTTTTGCCCTTTTCAAGGCTTCAGGCGTGACATCGCCCCAAAAAGGAAGCCATGTTTGGCAGCCAAAATCAGCGACCATGTCGGGAACAGAGCCCTCGTAATCATTGATATTGCGCCCTGCAAGCCAAGGAGAACCCTGGGGTTGATTTCTTTGAATCGTGTCGAGCCAGCGCTGTTCAGAAGTCATACAGCCCCTGCGGACTTCGGGGGCTAAATCACGGACGGGCCCAAGGGTAATCCAATCAAGGGACATGATCGTTGTGCGGTCTAGCATCCGATACCCTCTGATCGTGCGCGCTAAAAGCGCTGCAAAGCTGCGCGGGGTTGCTGTTAAATGACGTTCCTTCGGATGTAGTCTCGTTTCTAAAAAGAGCTGAACAGATTTATTCCGTGAGCGCTTGACCAAGGTCAAAAGTTCGGCAAGAGAGGGGATATGTGCGCCATCCGTGCGTGTTTGTTCTGGAAAGCTGCGCCCAAGACGGCTCTCTGGTGCTAGGCTCCCAACATCGTAATCCCGCAGCATCTCGCGATAGCTGAGACGACGAATGAGAGGGGGCGTGCCACTGACCCAACGCCCATCAGGACCTCTTGCAATATCGGGATGTAAACGCACCCCATGATGCAGCACAGGAACACTATCCTTGGTGATGACAATATCAGCATCTAAGCCCGAAACCCCCAGGCTGAGGGCGTGGGCAAAGGCATCTAAGGTGTTTTCGGGTTCCGCAAAACGCCCGCCACGATGGGCGATAACGTCAAACCCAGAGGCAGAAGATTGCCAAAACCCGATTTCTCCCAGCGTAAAAACCACAAAGAGCACAAGACCAAGCATCCTTTGAAACACAGGATGAGGGGCATTCGGTTTTTCAGAGGGTAAAAGACAGCGCATAAGGGACGTTACAATCATAAAAAACGTGAGGGGCATAAAAAACGTGAGGGGCATAAAAGAGAGCACAGAGCTTTGATGGCTTTAAAGAGGTTCAGGCGCACACCATTGGTCCCGTTGTTTCATTTTTTGACATAAAGACAGGGCAGAGGCCTTATCCAATCCCATCGCCGACAAACGATAGAATTTCCCTTTCCCAGGCACCATGGCATATTGCAAATGCGGTGTTAAGGGGCCGAGGAGATTGGGATGACGCTTTTCCAAAACCGCCCATCCCATGCCAGCAATTCTTGCATTTTCATAAGAAGTGAGATGGGCACGATAATCGCTTCCCGCAGCACCCACGCTCACAGCCTTTGCGGGAAAGGGGGCCCCTTGGCGGGCGCTGGAGCGCATCGCACCGTCGGTTTGTTCCTGTAAAACGGCCGGATAGGCTTGTGCTTGTTTTTCGTCAGGCCCGTTAAAGCGATATTTGAAGCCAACTTCTAAGCTATGGGTTTGTAAGGCATCAAAATCACTTGTGCCACCGCTATGCGCAACCATGAAATTATTGTCTTGGTCTTCGAGCAATGTGTGAATATAGCGATAGCCAGCATGAAAGGCTAAGCGATCATCAACAGGCACTTCTAAACCCGCCATGCCTTGAAGGGAAAGCGCGACATCCGCACTTTTCAGACCATCGCTGATGGCCTTGGTGGCGCCAACGCCAACTCCCGCATAGGGCTGAACCGAACTTTCGAGGGGGGGATAAAAATAATAATTGGCCGCAACCCCCACCGTCTGGAGCTTACCGTCATGGGCTTGCTGGAGCCCTGCATTGGTATGATGGTGGCCTGAATAGCGTGCTTGGCCATAGCGGATTTCGAGCTCGGCAGCCCCTAAAGCGCTGTAACGATAGCCTAAAGATCCATTCACCGCCCATCCAGCATCAAGATCACTGCGACTATTTGTAAGGCGCCCTCCTTGATCTTGGCTTTCAAGGTTCGAAGGCAGAAGGCCGCTGCCACTCAGCCCTGTGTAAAACCCTTCTTGGGCGGCGGAAAGACCGGGTGAAACCATGAGCAAAGAAGCACAGATCAGCGCCATAGGCCGCGAGTATCGCGGTAAAACGGTCTCAATATGGAAAAGATGTTTGGCCATCTTAATGTCTCTCCGCCCTCTTATCAGGGATTGCTCCAAAGGGCTTCATCAATCGAAGAGTCGGAAGACTCTGTCACTTGATATTAGATCTTTGAAATTTGGCACCATTGCCCGCGTCGCCGCAAGCTTTTGCAAAGCCCTTGGGCCGCGCTATAGTCCAAATTGCCGATATAAAGGCGGTGGAATCGGCCTTTCCCAGGAACAGAAGTCTTCTTGATGGTCGGTGTCATGCCTGTCAACAAATCCGCATGACGATTTTGCAAGTCTTGCCACCCTTTTTCGACATGCTGTTCTTTTTTATAAGAGGCCAGCTGGACCCCGTAAGAGGATGCCCCTGTTGTCCGGGCCTGTGTCGCTTGGGATCGGGCCTGACCATCTGTCATATAAGAGGGCACACCCGTATGATAGGCGGCCACCTGATAGGGACCGTCAATGGGGGGCGCCATCATGCTGGTCTCGTAAGCACTTGAAGAGGTCATGGCGGCATTGCTGTAGCCGGGGAGGGCTGGCTCTAACCCAGTTGAAAAAGGATCATGTTCATAGCGTGGCAGCCCGGGGAAAGGTTCATCGCTATAGCGTTCCAAGACCTCTCCTGTTGCGGGCGGCGGCGGGATCAGGGCGTCACCACCAGCAGAAGAGGGCGCCCTATCCAAGGGGGCGAGCGCCGCGCGGTTAGGATCGTTAAATTCCTCGAGTCCCACCGCAGCAGATCTCTTGGGGCGCCCTTCAAGGGGAAGACGCTCGACAGCGCCGCGCTTGTCCTGTCCTTGCATATCATAATCAGGCGCTTGGAGATCCATTTGGCGTGAGGCGGTTTGGGTCTCATAAGGAGCCTCTTCCCCCAAAGAGGTTTCGGCCAGCGTGCTGTCGGAAGAAACCGCAGAATAAGACGCGGTTTTTGTCTTGTCCTGGCCAGACCCAAAGCGATAGCGCAACCCAAAATCAAGGCTATGGCTGTGCAAAGCCCCATAGTCCAAATTGCGGCCATTTCCCTCCCATTCTCCTAAGGAGCTGAGGGTATAACGATAGCCCGCCCGAGCCTCCAAATGATTGGTCAAGGGGATATCAATGCCGACAAGGGCTTGTCCGGCAAGCTGGACGCCCCCATGACTGTCATCACTATAATAGCCAAGCCCCCCAATGCCCAACCCGACATAAGGCTGAACAGGGGCTTCGAGGGGCACATGGTAATAGGCATTGCCAAAAAAGCCATATTGGCCGACATCGCCATCTGCTGTGCCGGACACAGCGCCATTGGACAAGGAATGATCAAGGCTGTTAAAGCCCCAATATCCCTCGAGCTCTAAACTTGCTTGGGGATGCATACGATAGCCAAAAGAGCCACCAATGCGCATGCCAGGTTCTAAATCCGTGTCAACAGAGACTTTGGTGTTTGGAGCCGTGTTGAGACTGAGATCCCCCTCCGAGGTGCCATAGAGCGTCGCCCCGGTGGTCACGCCCCCAAAAAAACCTGTTTTTCCATCTTCGGCCTGTGTTGGGGAAACACTCAAAAAGCCAACAGCCAGGCTGAGAGCTAAAACAGAAACCCTATTCCGGCACGAGTGCTTTAACATTTTCTTTCCACTCCAAAACAGGTTGTGGCAATGATTTGTGCGCTTTGACCACAGCTTATCATATTTAAGGGCGTTTGAAACCGTTACAGTGTTTTGCAGGGTTACCCTTATCATAAACGCGCCACAGAACACCAATGACCTTTATGTTTGATCAGATGGCATAAAGCCTGCGCATCGGCTTCATCAAGACCCGCAGCAAACAATTGGTAATAATGCCCCCGCCCCGGTAAATCTGTTTCACGAATTTCTTTTCTTAAGCCTGACAGAAGCGATCCATAGCGTTGGCGCATCATGGCCCAACTGGCGTCGCTGTTTTTAGGGTCTTTAAAACTCGCCAATTGGACCGCATAATTTCCTTGTGGATTGGCTTTAATCTGGGGCATTGCCTCTGGGTCTAAGGGCGGCGTTGCCACAGGCTGTACTGTTTTTGGGGCCCGCACGGCATCCTCTGGTCGCCATTGGGGACTGTCTGGGCGGCCATAGGTTTGCTGGGGCCATTGTGCCACGCGGGATTGTGCGACAACCCCCTGGGCTGAATAGGGTTGTGACATTTGCTGGCGCCCTGGTCTGGGAT
>DDLW01000213.1 GCA_002340345.1 Alphaproteobacteria bacterium UBA2562
CCATGCGTCTTGCGGCAAAAATTAAGCCTCTCGAGGCTTCTCAAAGCAGACAAGAAAATGGCATCGAAAAGCCCAGAAAGAGAAGGGGTCTCTTTCTGGGCTTTCTGTTTTGCAGGGGGGGAGGGCAGAGAAAACCGACTACGCATATTCTTTCTGAGGGGTTACCTTCTGCTGCGGGTCTTGGGGGCTCTGGATGACAGGGCGTTCAAAAGGACGTCCTTGGACGATTGCGGGGTCTTCGGGAGCCTCTCGGATCTCTTCAAGGGTTGGGTAAGCGTTTTCGAGAAGTTTGAGACTGTCCCGGAAAACTGCCCTGGCAGGGGGGTAATAGCGGATGAAATCGCGTTTCTCAGCAGGGGCCGTTTTTAAAATGGCCAGCATCAAGCTTTGATAGGCCACAGATAATTTTTCGCGGGCTTCTAAAACTTGTGGATCTTGGGATTCGCCACTCCACCGCAAAATGTCTTCCATTAAAGTGCGGCAATAGGCTTGTTTTTGTGTGGCATTCCGGGCTGCCGGATCTGGGGCTGCCTCGGCCACCATTTTTAACGGTGTGATCTCTGCGGTCCCTACTATGGCAGAGGTCGTTGTCTCCCAAGCCTGCTGGGTCTGCTCTGCCGTGGGCTCTGAAGGGGAAGCGGGTGGGGGTGTCTTTGGCATGTTCTCTGATGACGTTTCAGGATCTCCACACAGGAAACGGACAGCGCTGGCCTCGGTTGTTTCAAACTCTTTTTCATGTTCTTCTGCTTTTGCGAGAAAATCGGGGATTATGTCCTCTGGGTGGGTCATGATGCTGCGGCTCCTTTTCTGAAAAGCGCGTCTCCGAGACCAGCTGAAGATTGTAAGACTTCTTTAAAGCTGGTACAAGGCCCATTCAGTCAATGCAAAAGAAAATATCTTGAGAATAGAAGATGAAAGAGTCATTCTACCCTGTAATGTCGCGCCATAGATAAATACTCTATGGAATAAGAAGATATTTTATTTTCCCATGAGGGCGAGAGATCGTCTTACCTCTTGATCTTGATTTAATCATTACAGCTTTTCTGCAAAAAGAACATGACTGGAATCACAGTAACTATTTGACTTTAGTCACAAAGAAGCCTTTTCCATGCGAAAACAGAGGCTTGAAAGGAAGCTGCTCTAGAGTTTTTTGCAAAAAAACAGTTTTGCTCTGATTTGCTTTTCGCTTTGCGTTTTGCGATTGAGCCTGCAAGCAACGGGCATGTCCTGAATCCCAATGCATTGAATACGGACAAAAGACCCCAAAAAAATATTTCAAGGCCATAATTTAAGGGGCTAAACGTAAAAGACGCGATATTTCCGTAATAATCATAAAAGAAGACTAGGATTTTCTGTTAAAAATTGAGATAATCATGACAGAGATTTGATTCAGAAAGGCATTATGTATAAAAGCAGAGACATTTGAGAAATATTTGAAGGGCTCTCACTTGGGGCCTAGGGATCCGAATGTTTTGTTTCTGGAACAACAGGAACCGTACCGACAATGAATATCGGAGAAGCCGCTAAAAAATCAGGCGTCAATGCAAAAGCCATCAGATATTACGAGAGTATAGGTCTGTTGCCTGAAGCCGCCCGCACAGAAAGTGGTTACCGCATCTATACCCAAGATGATGTGGAACGTTTGCGCATGATTGGGCGGGCGCGGCGGCTTGGATTTTCCATTGATGATGTCAAAAGGCTGCAAAAAGTATATAGCGAATCCCGGGAAGAACGCTCGGGCGTCAAATCCATGGTGATGCAGCATGTCTCTGAAATTGATGAAAAAATTGCAGAATTAAACACAATTCGCAATACGCTTCTCGATATTGCACGTCAATGTGAGGATGAAACAGACATTCCATCCGCCTATACATTGGAAGAGATGGATCAAAAAGCCTCGAGCGCATGACCAACCCCTATAAATAACAGGCGGTTCACGGCTAAGAAACCAAGATCTCACAAGAGAATGGGCCTAAAAGCAAAGGTCAGTGTTAGTCTATAGCCTTTTCACGATGGCACTTTATGCCGGAAAAGGCTATAGACTCTGCCTGTTTGGGCTTTGAGACAGCCATAAGAGGTGTCTTGTCTTTTGCTTTTACGGTTAAGAGACGTCTGGCGAAAGGGGATTATCATCCCCAAACATTCTCGCCTTCATCACGCCAATGGTTATGGCCAAAATGCACGTCTAAATCACTGAAGCGGTCAAGATCATCATCGTCCATCCCTTCGACATCAAAGAGATCTTCGTCATCTAAACCGTTTGCTTTTAAAGTGTTTTTCGGGTTCATGGCTTTTATCCTTTCGCCGCTGGCCCCGACCTTGTCCGGTCAAGGACCGTTATGATGAATTGCCCTTCGGAAAGGGATGAATATTGTCTTAACACAGTCTGTGCACAGCAAATTCGATGCCAAAATGGCCTCACTTTCCGGCGTCTGTTATCTGACTTTTGAAAATCCCTTTGTCATTGCGGGCGCAAAGGGCAAAAAAGATGGGCACATCCCTTTGATCCATTTTGCGGCAAGACCTTGCAAGCAAACCGCCTTGCTTCCCATGGGATGAAAAGCGTCATGCGGTCGAACGCTTTAGAAATTCCAAATATCAGCGAAATTTAACCTATCTTCTTAAGGTTAAGAAAAGCTAACCATAGGGCAAAAAATACCTCTTTTCTTCCCTGTAGAGTCTGCCTACAAAGACAATCGGAAAGCTCTATAGCCTTTTGCTTGTCTCTTGATTGGGAAAAAGGCGGCGCAAAGAGAGCAAGAGAGGGAGCTGAAAGACCGTCAGGGAGAACTGGCTCTATGGGAAGGCATGAACAGGACGGGCGGGCTTTGCGCATGCCTGTGTTTTTGGCTCTTGGGCTCTCGATTTTACTCTTGGGGAGCGCTGGGAGTGGGATTGTGCATTGGTTTCGCCAAGCCGAAGACCGCCAACAATGGGCCGCCATGCGGGCGCTCGGAGAAAAAGCCTTTCTCTATGAACGCCATATCGAAGCGTTACAACATCGGCAACAAGACATCTTTCGCAGTTTCAAAGCCGCAGAGAGTCTGAAGCAAAAACAAAGCGTGACCCGCTTGTTAGCGGAGGTCACGCGGGATCAAAAAATCTTCATGACCAAAGCGGTCTTTGACGCGTCGTTACAGACACAACAGGCGGAAAGTTTGCGCGCCCTGCACCAAAATCTGACAGCGTTTGAAGCGCTCTCTTTGTCTTATTCCGCAGAGATGGAAGCTCTGTTTTCCCGAACTTCTGGGACGTCAGTAACAGCAGAAGAGCGTTTTAAAGAGACCGCGCAGGCTTTGTTAAGCGATATTCGCCATTTTCAAAAAGACACATTGTTTTTTGCATATTTTGATCTGGCGATGGTACAGAATTCTGTGTTGCAAGCGCCAGACCATTGGCAAGACAGCCAGGGTGAGGTGACAAAAGTGACGGCGACCTTACATCTGGCGATTGAAGATGCCGACCTCTATCCGTCTGAAATTGCGCAGCTAAACCAGAAACTGACAGAGCAAAAGCAGGCTTTTACCACATTTTTAAAGGCGGTTGCGGCCAAAAAGGCCCAAGAGCAAAAAATGGTTTTAAGCCTTGCCAGAGCGGCGCTTGCAGCCCAGACGCTCCAGGCCCAAGCCTTTCACACAGGGCTCTTGGAAACACAGCCGCCGACGGTTGGGGACCTGCTTTTTCTTGATGGCGCCATGGAACAGAAGGCTGTCGAGGCGCAAGACAGTGATTTCTCTACAGGCTTTAACTTCAAGGCGCTTTCTTTAGGGCCAATTCTGTTTGTTATTTTCGGGCTTGCACTCTTTTTATGCCTTGATATTGGGCGTCTGGTGTTTGTGCTGGGGCGGCAGCGTAATGGTCCCCCCGAGGTGCAAGCCCCCGAGACGCAAACTGGTGAAGGCGGTGGACAAAAAGAGACCCCGGCGGACAGCGAGCGTCCCATAAAAGAGGCTGCGGGCATGGCCTCCCAGACGCCCTCAGGGGATGTCTTACAGGAGGGCGCGGAAAAAATGCAGCCCCTATCAGATCCCCAAGCGCCAGCCTCCCTTGAGCCCATGCCTGAGGCACCGCCTTTGGTCAGTGCGGCGGAGGTTGCGGCACGGTTTCAGCCTAAAAAGGAAGATTGAGGGCGATTTGTTCTGATGCCTTCTGTTTCGTGAGGGATAGAGCAGAGTGTCGTTAAAGTGGGAGCCTTTTTCACGGCGCCCTTTGCCTTAAGATCTAATATGCGAATCTTCAATATATTTTTCTCTGAAAGCTAGAAAAATTCCTATATTGTTTTAGTATCTAATGTGATAGAACCTTGCGAAAATTTCTCAAAAAAGAGCCTGTCGCGCAAATGTTCTCTAGAGCAAAGCTGGTTAAAGTGGCATCACTTTAACCATGCGTTTTGCGGCAAAAACAAGATCATAGAGCCTTTCCATTGATTCAATATAAAAAAGAAAGGCTCTAGTTTTTGGCGATAAAAACCACAGTGACATTGACCGAGAGACCGGCCTGATCCGGATTTGGTTGGTGAC
>DDLW01000200.1 GCA_002340345.1 Alphaproteobacteria bacterium UBA2562
CCGAATCACCACACAAGGAACACCCCCTGTTTTAATATCACGGCACAAAGCTTGCGCCGCCGCCTTGGACGGAGGCCCATAAGCCCGGAGACGGAAAATCGGTCCCTTATGCTGGCCCTGCTCGATGAAAAGAGCATAACCAGAAAGCGCCTGTCCGACTTTTTGTTGCAAGCGCGGCAATGCCTGTTCTGCCACATTTTTCTTGCGATAGGCCCCCAATTGCACGCCCCATCCCGTGCCGCTTTGGCCCTGCCGTGTCAGTGTGGGAGAGGGCGAAGCTGGCGCTGTTTGCGCTATAGCGGGCGCTTCAAAGGGCTGTAAAGAGCCTGGATGTGGCTTCGCAAGATAAGGGCGGCATTCTAGACCTTCGGCTTTCATGCGACGACATAAGCTATTTGTTGTTTCCCCGGCTGGCAACCCACTCACCGTTAAACGATAAAAGAGCCCCACCCCTGGCAATGTCACTTCATGGAGGGCTGGGGTCAGCCCACCCAGAAGCTGTGGAAAGCGTTTGCGCAAAACATCCCAGGCCTCTATGGCGATCCCGGCTTGGCGATAGGCACCGATTTGGACAGCCGCATAGGCTTGCGGATGGGCGTTTAAGACAGGCTGTGCCGTCTGCGCTTGCTCGACAAGACGGGAGGGTGCAAGCCGTTGTAGTGGCTGCGATTTTGGCTGTGAACGCGCGCCACCTTTTTGCTGTAGAATGAAATCAGCCCCCGTGATCACCGTGCCTTCTGGGCCAATCGTAAAGGACAGGGCCGAGGGAATCTCAGCCCCGCGTTCGACCGCCGCTTTGGTGGGCACCGCAACCGCATATTTACCAGGCTTGAGATCTTCAAAGACATAAAAGCCATCCGCTTCACTGCGTGTTTCCGCTAATTTTTGGCCTTTTGCACTGATCAGAATCACAGGCACCCCGCCGATCCCTTTGTCACCACGCCCAGGCCGACGCACAATACCATCAATATCCCCGGTATTTACAATGGGATAGTCCAAGGTAAACAAACGCCCCGCAGCAGGAAGAACGCTGGATCCCGGCGTGGATGGCGTGGAAAAGGGATTATCAGGCGCACCTTCCGAGACCACAATATCAGTTGCCACATGTTCGCGTAACGTACTGATAAGCGCAATGCCCTCTTCATTTGTGATCGCATCCCCGGCTTGCTGGAGGGACGAGACTTTGGCCCCCACAACCGGAGGCTCACCCGCATTGCGCACCCCATCCCCATTGAGATCTTGGAAAAGGCGCACAGAAGCCACCGCATTGCGGGTGGAAGACTGCGAGGTGAAACGTGGCATTTTCGTGCGCGGATCAGGCTGGGCCGAAATCCGCATCGAGAGCAAGCCCTGGGTTTGCCCCTCGGTATCGACACTCACATCTCCAGAAATTGAAGCAAATCCAGCGTCATACTCGACAGAGCCCCCAATCTCATGGATATCATCCGCATCCTCCATGAAACGGCGGCGCGCTTCGAGCTCAGCTGCGAGGTCACTATTGACCCGCCAGCGCCCCCGGAGCGATAATTCGGTCAATTCAGAGTCTCGTCCCAAAGAATAGCCAAGCCCAGCCCGTATATTCACAGGCCCCCAGGTCTTACTGATGAGGGCATTGCCCATCACCTGTTCTTCGGAAGAGGTCGCGCTGTCATCCCGCCAATTCAGAGCATTCTGGAAGGAGAAATAAGGGCTATAAAGGCTTGTCCGAAGTCTGAGATTGAGTTCATGTGAGTCATTTTCGCGCTCATCCCACTGGCCACTGAAGACATAGGGCAAGCTCCATCCCTTCACAATCGGCACGCCACCAGAAATTTGCAGCTCTGTCTCACTGTCCGTCTGGCTGCTGCTCGTCAGACGATTTTCCGTGCGATATTCATCAAAGAAAAACCGTTGTGTGCCCCGCACATTGACACTGAAAAGATTAAATTGGGCCTCTGCGGTGAGGCCATAGCCACTTTCGGTATCGTAAATCCCATCTAAAGCACCATAAACCCCGTCAAGAGCCCCCCGCAGGCCAAAGGAGATATAATTATGACGTTTGCTGTCGAACTCATAACTCGCGCCCCGGGTTTGCAAAGAGAGATTTTCAGACAGCCCAATCCGCGCCGATCCCCCCGCCCGCAAGGTGCCACTTTCCCGCTGGTTCTCGCGAATAGCCCCTAAAAGCAGGCTTTTATTATCCTGGCTCAGGCTAAGATTATAACTCACTTTGCCTTGATCCGGAGCATCGCTATCGAAAAAGAGCGTTTTGGTCTCCGTTCGCCTTTGTCCTTGCGGGCCCAGAAAAACCAATTCAAAGGCATTGCGACCACTAAACAAAGTCACATCACGAAATTCATAAAGCCCATCATTGGCAACTTCTTGGGTTTCAAGCAAAATGCCATTGCGATAGAGCTCAACAACATAGCCAGGTTCAACAGAGCCAACAAACTCTGTGCTGCCCCCCCCGATGGTCTGTCCTAAAGCGCCATTCTCCACAAGAATACCGCGCTCGATGGACGAGCCCATCATATCCTTCAGAGTCACAGTAGAGACATCCCCCAAAACCACGCGATTGGCCGGAACCCCTTCAAGCAGCTGGCCTTCTGGGGCCGCACGTTCCCAACTTAAGCGCCCCGTTGAAATGCTGTCATCGGTGCTGCCAACCCCAAAAAAACGCGTTGTGCCATACAGTAAATCGCCAGCGGACGACACAACATAGCCTGTCCGCGCGGACACATCATCATCATCGCCAACAACTTGTTGGCTCAGCGTTAAATCAATGGTGGGCATGTCATAGGCTTTATAGCCATCCTCTGTCCGTGGTAAGACCGCTTTTTGGGGACTTTGGCGTGGTCTTACTGTCCGAGGGCGCTTTGCAAGACGTTTTTCGATGGGTAAAGCTTCGCGCGGCGTGGCAACGAGGGCTAACTGCCGCGGGTCGTAAGCAAGATCAACGGGAAACCAGGTGCTGAGGACTTTTTGAGAGACATAAAGAGCACCATTGTCGGCGATCACATCTTGTTGGCTCACACCATAGCTATTCCCATCCACAAGAGCCCGACGGCCTGTCATATCAAGCAAAAAGTCTCTATTTTCTTGGACGAACCAGCCCTTAGCGCTCCGGCCATCGATATTCACCACGATGGGAAAATCAAGTGCGTCGGCAAAATCCTTCAGGTCGATATAAAGTCTATCGCCTTGCTCGAATCCAATCGAGGAGGAAATGCGCGGCGTCTCGCGCAAATAAATATCAAAAACAATTTCAAAGGGGTCACTGTCAACACTTTGCGCTGTTTGCGGCGGCGGTGCTGCAGAGAGCGTTCTCTCATTTGCAACAACAAGATTGGGCCCTAAGACAAGATTTGCGATGAAAAGCGCAAAAACGGTGCTGTAAACGCCCCTTGCCCAATCTTTTCCTCCATGGCGCAGCCTGGAGGCTCTTAAAACAGCTCCCCAGCAAGGGACCTTCAAGAGGACTGCCAAAGCTTGTTTCGGATTTTCAAGGATCTGCATCACAGCACCGCGTTAACCTTAACGTAATTTAATGAAATCACGTTACCTCTGAATGGTTAGCGTTCCGTTAGCAACAATCTGTTTTCGATCTGAATCCATGAATGAAATCGTAACGCTGCGTCCAACAAAGGGACCAGGGCCTTCCAGTAAAACAGGTACAGGGCGCCCTCGTGTGGTTGTGTAGATGGAAACCCCCGTGGCTTGGCCAAGGCGTTCGCCAGACGCCGTATCAGTGATTGCAACCGCGCCATAGAGCGATTCTTGACCTTGGCGCCCAATATCCACAAATGCAAGGGGACCTCTGCCGTCTTTTGGGGGGGCCATGCGCACGCCTAAAATTGCAGCTTTTGCTGGTGTCGTTTGATGGCGCACAACGACAGGAATACTCATGGACACGCGCGGCTCTAACTTGAACCCTTTCGAGGGGCCTTTTTCAACACCACCAAGCGAGCGAAACCGAAGATGAGAGCGATATTCTCCCGCTGGGAGATCCGCAGGCTTGCGCAAGGCAAGGCGGACTTGCTGGGTTTCTCCTGGCTGTAAAAGCAATTCTTGGCGCGGGGAATAGCGAATCATCGGACTTGCAAGGGGCCAACGGGCTTGCTGCGCCTCAACACGGTGCATTTTGCCCTTTTCATCTTGATAATATTCAGCCATTTCCAAAACATAGCGCTGCGCCATATCCGAACGGTTGGATACCATAAGACGATGGGCTCGGGTGCGTTCGTTAAAGAGAACACGATAGTCTGATAAGGTAACCGCCTGCGCATGGGCCTTCTGCACCGAGAAAAAAGGGGCTGTCGCGGCGATAACAAAAAGAAAAAAGAAAACAAAGTGCTGCCATTTTAAAATTTTGGTTTCAGGCAGCGTTCGCTTTGGCTGAGGCATGGCATCAGGTCCAATCTCTGTGGGAAAGACTCTATTGCGGGTGATTTAAGGCCAAACGGCACGGTTTGACGGCCCGAAAGAACCGCATTTTACCCTATAACATTTCACTTCTCGTTTTACGGAGGGGAAATGCAGTCCTGTGTTTGTTTTTGAGGCAAAACGGACCAAAGGGGCAAAAGCATCCCTTCGGCCTTTGCTCTAATAGGTAATCTCGATATCGACCGTGAGAGAGCGAACACCGCCAACCGAAGGCGATGCCGGAATCGAAAGCTGGCCTCCAATAAAGAGAGTACCCTGCCCTGTAGCGTCCAAATTAATGGTACCACCTGGGCCCCCAACCGTGCTGTCTAAAAATATTAAATTTAGACCGGGAACCCCACCGATCGATGAAAAGCCATTGGGTGTAAAAGTGACATTGCCAATACTATTCGCAGGTCCAGATAGGCGTAAAACAGCAGAATCACAGGCAGAAGGATTATCGGAAGACACAATTGTCGCCGTGCACACTGCCGTGTAAGACGGTGCAACCGTAACCGTTCCAGCGCCAGAGGCTGCATAAATACGCCCAAAATTCAAATTGCGTTCAACCACAATCGACTGCGCCCCCGCCTGAGCGACCCAAAGGCCGCTCAAAACGAGGGTGAAGCCAAAAGTGCGAGACAAGAGAGAAAAAATCACGAGCCTCGCCCACGTCTTAGAAAGTGAAGTCAACAGTCACAGGAACTGTGGTGGCTGGCAATTCAGCATTCGCTGGAACAGTCAAATCCCCCATGATGCTGAGGACGAAAGTCCCACCAGCATCCAAAGTCACAGAACCAGAGCTAGTCGTATCGGTGTTATCATTCATGGTCAAGTTCAGACCCGTGACACCACCAATATCTGTCAAGCTGGTATTGTAGGTCACATCAACGACAGCGCTTGCTGCACCCCCTGATAATTGGAATTCAGCGGCACGGCAGAGCGCCACATTATCAATGGTTGCTAGCCCCGTTGTCACATTGCAATTGCCTGCACCAGCACCAAGTTGGACATTGCTTGCCGTTGCGCCAGATGTGATGCGACCAAAAACCATGCTGTTTGTGGTTGTTACGGCCAATGGGCTTACGATTTCGAGTTCAACGTCGAAAGTCGATGTCACAGCAAGAGCAGAGCTTACTGGAACGACAACCAGAGCTGTGGCAGCAAGAGCAGCTTTCATACGTTTTGCGAACAACGCCATTTTTTTCTCCCTTTGGAGCTGAATAAAGACAATCATAACCTTGGCATAACCTTGCCATAACTTTGCCATAACCTTGGCGTAACTTTAGCGAGAGCGTTTTTCAGAGCTCGGACGAAAATTTCAAAAAGAATATCTCCCCCCGCCTGAGCTTGACTTTTGCTAAATCATCAAAAAAGTAAGGGCCTAACCCTGTAATATCGCATCATTCTAGAGGCGGCCCAAATTTGGCCTAAACTTAGCAAGCCAAATGCGATGCGAGAGCCTAAGCAAGATAGAGACCAAAATTGAGGCATTTGTTATTTTCAGTTTTGGTCGCCGTCCTTAAGGCGAATGCTATGGCACAATCACTTCTTTATATTTAATGGATGTGGTTAAAATGCATTAACTTCGTCGAATTTTGCGCATTTGAGAAAATTAAAGAAAGATAAAAAGAAAAATTCTGTGTATTACAAAAACCTTTCAGGTCAGGTAGAAAGAATTTCCTAGGTTAATTTTTCCTACCTGGCAAAAATAAACTTTTATTTTGTTTAAGATCTATAGTTTTTGAGATTTTACTTGTTATATATTTTAAAAATATGCAGAAAAATTTATAGTTTTTCTCATATATACTTTGAAAGTGAAAATATTTATGTGAAACAATTGAAGTAAATATCCCTCTACAAACAAAGTGCTTCATCATCAATATTTTCGAAAAGCAGACCGCCTCTCTCCCATGGGCTGTCCCACGGCCCTCAAAGCGACCCGGTTCCTCTTAGAGCAAAGTGCAGCTGGATGGAAACATCCCGTCGACACGTCTTCCCGCAAAAACAATATAGAGAGAGCATGTTATGTACATCTATCATCACGCAAAAGGCTC
>DDLW01000276.1 GCA_002340345.1 Alphaproteobacteria bacterium UBA2562
ACAAAAACAGAGAGCATTCCCACTGATTCAAGATAAAAGTGAAAGGCTCTAGAGCATTTTTTAATCGGATTAAAATCAAAATGCTCTCTTATAAGTCACTGATTTAGGTTGAGGATATGGCAGATATTTTTGGAAATCGTAAAAAAAACACCGATGAAAAAACGCCAACCGATGGGTCTGAAAAAGAAGCGGTGCGTTCAACAAATTTGCCAACCCCCCTCAGTCCGCGTAATGCTGCCATGTCTCCGCAAATTCAACAAAGAAAGGGTCCGCCCGTGCTTGCCGGTAAAAAAACGAATTCTCCGTTACGGCCGGACATTCCTCGCCGTGGGAGTGATAACAGCCTGAAGCCTGGGGGCGATCAGAGCCGTCAGCTTGTTGTTGGCCGTGATATTGCGCTGGCAGGGGAAATCAAAGATTGTGAACGCCTTGTTGTTGAGGGCAGCGTCGAGGCCGCGCTGGCAGGCAGTGAACAATTGACCATCGCAGAAACAGGCGTTTTCCGAGGACCTGCTGATGTGTATGATGCCGAGATCAGTGGCTTTTTCTCAGGTGAATTAACCGTTCATAACCGCTTGGTGATCACCTCTACAGGGCGTGTCGAAGGTCAGGTGCGTTATCAAGAGCTGGAAATACATTCTGGCGGCCAGATTTCAGGCCATGTTGAAATCTTAGGGGATCGGACCCTATGACGATGAGACAAGGCTTTTCCTCTTTTGCTTTCGTAAAGGCGCATTTGTGGGGCCGTTTTGCCCTATGGTTTAAGGGTGCTTTGCGTTCGGGAGGAGCGTTACTGCTTTTGTCTTTGGCAGCAGCCTGTAGCAACACGGGCGCAGAGGCCACGCGCTTTGAAAGTTCTGTGGGGGCCGCAGAGGCGGCCAATCGCGGCCTGTTAGCGTTGCCGAAAAATGTGTTGGACAATCCAGATATCTTGCTGGGGAAGAATGAGAGCGATCTTCGGCAAATTTTTGGCAAGCCCTCTCTCGTGCGACGGGAACAGCCCGCAGAAATTTGGCAATTTGCGGCAAAATCCTGTGTTTTGGATCTGTATCTCTATGATAAAGGCCAAGGCTTAGCCTTAGCCCATATCGAAGAGCGGGATCGGCAAGGCGAGACTCTGACGACAAGCGATTGTTTAAAGCAGCTTGCAAGACCTTAAAAGGGTGGCCCCAAAAGGCTTGTCTTTAACAACAGCAAAAGGCGAAATTCGCTCTTGTCATGCGATCTGCCGCACAATAAAGGCATAGATAAGCGCTTTGCTCCTGGGATAGGATAAAAGTGAAATGCCTATGGGGTCGGGCTTCAAGTGCGGGCGAGGAGCTGGCCCAAAACCCATTCTTGGATTTTGAGTTTGTTTTTCTCGCATTTTGATTTTTCTGTGCGATAGCCGAACCAAGCGCCTTCAGCGGCCAGCGGTTCTGATGTGGTGGAGATGGTTTCACCTCTTTGTAACATGGCTGTACCCCTTTCTTGGTTCTGTGGCTCTTTTGGCGGTAGAGAAAGAGCCGATTGCGTTTTGATACATTTGTTATGCCTGATTCTGACCCTGCTGGCGGTGATGCACATCACAGAAACGTGATTTTTTGATCACAAAGATACAAAAAGTAACAGAATGTTAAAAAATACTTTAGCACCTTTCCTTAATCGCTCCACCTTGGGGCAAAACCCCTATGAAATCTCAGGCCTTCAAAGAAAAGCAAGAAACATGCCGAAATAAAACCGACAGCCTTCTACAACCAAGCTTGATTGTAGAAGGCTGTTGTTTCCATAAAGAGGTTTCGATGTGCACAGTGATGATGTTACGGCGCCCAGGCCAAGACTGGCCTTTTCTGTTGGGGGGAAATCGGGACGAAATGCAGCACCGCCCCTGGAAAGCCCCCGGGCGCCATTGGCCAGATCGTGAGGATGTCATTGCGGGCTTGGATGAAACAGCAGGTGGCAGTTGGCTTGGGGTCAATGAAAAAGGCGTCATGGCGGTCATCTTAAACCGCTATGGTACCTTGGGACCCGCGCCAGATAAGCGTTCTCGCGGTGAATTGGTCTTAGAGGCCTTGGACCACCATGACGCTGTCGCCGCCGCGCAAGCGCTTGCAGATCTGCGTACAGAGGCTTATCGTTCTTTCAATCTTGTGATTGCCGATAATCGTGATGCTTTTTGGCTGCGCAATTTAGGTCAGGCAGAAGGACAGATTGATGTGATCCCGATTCCCGAGGGTGCCTCTATGCTCTCGGCCTTTGATTTGAATGATTTAGACCAGTCCGCACGCTTGAAAACCCATTTCCATCATTTCGAAGCCGCCAGCCCCCCCACACCAGACCAGCCAGATGGGTTTAAAGACTGGATTACGGTTCTTTCCAGTCGCGCGCGGGGCGAGACCAACGACCCTGGCGCCGCCATGACCGTTGAACGGCCCGATGGCTTTGGCACGGTGTCTTCTAGCTTTGTCGCGCTCCCGAGTCCGGAAAAAAGCTATGCGGGGCAAAAGCCGCTTTTTCTGTTTGCCCCAGGGCCCCCAGATCGTGCAGTGTTTTCGCCCGTTGCAGGCTTTGGGTAAGGCCTTGTGTTGTTAACAGCTCCACAGGCCTCTATCCAAAAAGAGCAGATCGACCTTGCGGTCCTTTGTTCTATAGGATTGGACTTTTGGCAAAAGTGCGCTATTGAAAGAGTCCGTTGGGGATCTTGATGATTGACCCTCTTTCTTGGCGTTGTCCCCAGCGTCTCTAGAGCAAAGCTGGTTAAAGTGAAAATCCCTTCAACCATGAGTTTTGCAGTAAAAACAAACACATATAGCATTTCTCCTAAGTCAGGATAAAATGAAATGCTATAGACATTTAGAGTGTATCTCCATGTCCCGACGTCGCCGTATTTATGAAGGTAAAGCCAAAATTTTATTCGAAGGACCGGAACCTGGTACGGTTGTTCAATATTTTAAAGATGATGCAACAGCCTTCAATAATCAAAAACATGATGTCATCACCGGAAAAGGGGTTTTGAATAACCGCATTTCCGAATATTTGATGCTAAAACTGGCTGAAATCGGCATTCCCACCCATTTTATGAAGCGCTTGAATATGCGTGAACAATTGGTACGGGAAGTGGATATTATCCCTTTAGAAGTCGTTGTGCGCAATGTTGCCGCGGGCTCTTTGGTGAAAAGATTGGGCTTAGAGCATGGTCAAGCGTTACCGCGCTCAATTGTGGAATTTTACTATAAAAAAGATGAACTTGGTGACCCTTTGGTCTCGGAAGATCATATCACAGCGCTGGGTTGGGCGACGGCCCAAGAGCTTGACGAACTCATCACCTATGCTGTGCGGGTGAATGATTTCTTAACGGGCCTTTTCATGGGCGTCGGCCTGAAGCTGATTGATTTCAAACTTGAATTTGGTCGGTTTTGGGAAGAAGAAGACATGCGCATTTTATTGGCGGATGAAATCAGCCCTGATAATTGCCGTCTTTGGGACCTAAAAACCAATGAGATTCTTGATAAAGACCGCTTTCGCCAAGATATGGGCGGTGTGGCGGAAGCCTATCAAGAAGTGGCGCAACGTTTGGGCATTTTGCCGGAGATCAGCAATGGCCAAATGACAGAAGGCGAGAGCGCCGAAGAGGATAAAACGCCCACAGAAGAGACACAGGACAAAGCGTAAGCATTTCGATTGAAAAGCTTTTATCAATTGATCAGGCATGGGTAGAAAAGAGAGACATTCATGAAGGCGAAAATTCATATTACGCTCAAAAGCGGCGTTTTGGATCCGCAAGGAAAGGCCATCGGGCATGCTCTCGGAGCGCTGGGGTTCGAAGGCATTGGCGATGTGCGCCAGGGCAAATATATCGAACTGGATGTTGCGGAAAATGATCCCGCCAAAGCAGAAGCCCAGGTCAAAGCCATGTGTGAAGCGTTATTGGCCAATACGGTGATTGAGAATTATGCGGTCGAGATTCTCGCTTAAGGCTTTGTGTGCAGGCATGGATCGATAAAATGTTAAGGGCGGGGCAGACCCGTCTTCAGAAGGATTTCAAAGCATGACGCGTCTTGCGGCGACATGGCAATCACGCACCCATGGCGGTGCCGAGCCGGCCATCGAAGATTTGTTTTTCGAACGGGATGGCAGCGGTTGGTTCGCGAGCGCCATGGGGGTTGGCATGGCGCAGGCCAAACCCTATCGTTTGATCTACCAAATGACCTATGACCGACATTGGGTTTTGCGCCAAGCCTCCATTGATATTCCAGATGGCTTTCCAGAGGCCTTACGCTTACGGAGTGATGGGGCTGGTGCCTGGATCAATGGCCTTTCCGATAGCGTGCATGATTTTGCAGGCTGCCTTGACCTTATTGTTGGACGGTCTCCAGCCTGTTGGGCGGCGGTTGTGCGGCGATTAAAGCTTAAAACAGGGGACAGCCAAAAACAGGCGATTGGATTTTTGGACATTCCCGCCCTCTCTTGCCGCCAAGAAGCTGTTGAAATCGAAGCTTTAGCTGCTTTGGGAGAGGGAGAAGAGGCGGGCGGTCTGTTCCAGCTCTCATGGCCAGAACAAGAGCCCTTTACTTTGGCGGTGGACCAGAATGGGATTCCCCTCGATGTGCCCATGTGGCGCCGCCTTTACAAGGCAGAATTTTCTGGGGCGGAATCCGGGGCGGCAAGTTTTGCCTCTGGGCCCTCGGCGCCAGGAGAGGCTTCCGCAGAAAATCCTTCCCTCGGAACGCCGATGGGATGATCCTTGTGTCGTATCACAGGCTTTGCTGTTGGCCTGTCCTTTTCGCGGCTCTTCTCGGGGCATGTGTCATGGGACTCGGGCCATCAGAGCTGCGGGCGGAGTCTTTTTTAGATCACCTTCCTTGGCGGCAGACGCCAACAGCGGCTGAGAAAGAGGATCATTTTGTCTCTTTGATGCCGACCAGATCGGTTCAGCCAGCCTCTTTGCTTGTGCGCTTTTGGGATCGCTCAGAACTTTATTTGCAGCAAATACCCTTTTTGTTGAGACTCCCGCTGTTCTGGAGCTTTGGCGATGAAAACCACCCGCGCGTTTTCTTACGGCCACGGATTTTGCCACCAGATACCCGCGCTGACTTTATCCTTGTTGAAAAACGGGCGCGGCGTTTGATTTTGTTCGAGAAGGGCAAAGCCTTGAAGGGCTATGACATTGCGCTCGGTCGGGTGCCGGTTGGCCCGAAGGAACAAGAAGGGGATCGCAAAACACCGGAAGGCCACTACCATATCAATTGGCGCAATCCGAACTCCAAATACCATCTGTCCCTCAATATTTCTTATCCAACCCGAGAGCAAAAGGCGGCGGCACAGGCCCAAGGGCGTTCTGCAGGGCGTGATATCATGATCCACGGCCAACCCAATGGCGCCCATTCTTGGGTAGGGGCGGAGGGCACACTCCCAGGCGATTGGACCGATGGCTGTATTGCGGTGAGCAACGCAGAAATAGAAGAGATTTGGCGCAGCGTGCCGAATGGCACACCGATCGAGATCCGCCCATAACAGTGTCGTTTTGTCCTTTTTTCGCTGGCGCGAAAATGGGAACGACTTTTTCGTGAAAAAGTCTGACAAAAAGCTTTTGGGGGTTATGAGGGGGCCTTTTTCAAAAGGCCCCCCAAATTTTCGCGCCAGCGAAAAAGGAGATCCGCCTCAAGCCCTCTGCCTTTGCTTGGTCTCTTGCCGCACGGCTTTGACTTTAATAAAGCGATCCGCTTCGAAGCCGACCAATTGGTTTGTGGCGGCGCGCCTGGACTGTCCATCGAGATCGACGATGGTACCGTCAGCGCGGATAATATCGAACAAAGGCCGGAATTGTCCCTTATAAGGGCCTTCGCCACAGAGATAAACATGGCCTGAGGGCACGCGGGTGGGCACTCTGAAAAACCTCATCAACTGATTTTTATGAGCTTAAATATGAAGGCTTTGCGAAATGTAAATGCGGCAAAATTAGGGTTTTTCGAAGTGTTCAGATCCCATACCAATCTGTGGAAATAAGGCCTAAAGTCGGATGGGATCAAAGCATTTCTGTGACGGCGCGTTGGGCAAGAACGGCGATGAGGTGGGCACGGTAGGCTTTGCTGGCATGGATATCGTCATGAAAGGTCTCGCTTGGGAGAGAAAGGCCTTTCAGGGCGTCTGGGTGGAAATTTTGTGTAAGGGCGGCTTCCATCTCTGGGACGCGGAAAGCGCAAGGACCCGCGCCGGTGACCGCGACATGTACAGCGTCTTCAAAGAGGGCGATGAAAACGCCGACAATGGCGTAGCGTGAGGCAGGGTTGGGCCGTTTCTGATAGGCGGCTTTTTTGGGTCGAGAAATCTGAACGGCCTGGATCAGTTCGCCCTCTTCCAAAGCGGTGGTAAAGAGATCGACAAAAAAGTCCTCAGCGGGAATGGTGCGCTTATGGGTCTTGATGATGCCTTTTAAGGCTAAAATGGCCGCGGGATAGTCAGCGGCGGGATCGTTATTGGCCAAAGATCCGCCGAGTGTCCCGCGATTGCGCACTTGTGCATCGCCGATCATACCGGCTAAGGCCGCAAGGGCTGGAATGTGATGGTGCAGAAGAGAAGAACGCTCGAGATCACAATGGCGGCAGAGCGCTTCGATCCACAGGCTCTCACCCTCCTCGGAAATCGTGTTCAGTCCAGAGATCCCGGATAAATCCAGCACTTTGCTCGGTTGGGCGAGGCGTTGTTTCAGGGTCGGGAGAAGGGTTTGCCCCCCAGCAAGCACAAGGGCGTCTTCATCTTCAGCTAAAAGCCGGGCGGCGTCTTCCAAGCTGGTGACCTTCTGATAGCCAAAGTCATACATGGGGATCATCCTTCTGAGGGTCCGCATAAGAGAGAAGAGGAGAGGGTCTGAGACCAATATGTCAGCCGAAGACTCCTCGGCTTTGCGCTAGAGCAAAGCTGGTTAA
>DDLW01000271.1 GCA_002340345.1 Alphaproteobacteria bacterium UBA2562
GTTGCTATTTTCTCTTTTTGTATTGTTTGTATATGATTTGTTTTTATATTTTGTATTAACTCTTTTCCTATTGTTTGTATTGAGTTATTTGAGATTGTCTCTTCTTTATCATTTTGTATTATTGTTTTTGAGTTATTTTCTATATGGGTGTTTTTATTATTTAGGGCATGGATATTTAAATCTTTTTGGGCTCTTAATCTTAGTTCTTCTTCTCCTGCTTTATCTTCAAATAAAAGTTCATTATATCCTATCTTATCAGAATATTGGGGCATGGTGTTTGTTTTTATAAAGCTTTTTGTTTTATCTTTGGGAAGATTATATGAAGTTTTATTCTCTCCATTATGCAAGCTTCCTATTATTATTGGTTGGTCTGGATCTCCATTTATAAAGCTTACTATTACTTCTTGGTTTACTCTTGGTAAAAATTGTGTTCCGTAGGTATTCCCTGAGTGTATATTTGATACTCTTAGGTAGCTTGATGTTGTTTGGTTTTCTTCAAAATGAAATAGTACTCTTATTCTTCCTTGTTCATCTACATCTATTGTATTTTCATATTCTTTTGTATTAGGGTTTCCATTTGATACTTTTGCTGTTAAGACTGAGTTTATTTTTGGTTTTTTTGTTTTTATTGGGGGTTTATACTCTATATCTTTTGGTATGGCTTCAATATTTACTTCATATTGTAGTTTCTCTTTTTCACCTATATTTTGTTTATATTCATCTAAGGCATTTGGGAAGAAGCCTTTATATTCTACTTTTAGTATTATTGTATTTATTGTTTTATTTGTTTTTTCATCTTCTAGTTTTATATTTATACTATCTTGTATATTTAGTTCTTGGGAATTTGCTTTTATTATATTTGATTTTACGTATTCTCTTTGGCTTTGTATTTCTGTATATCTTGACAGGTCTTTATAATAGCTTTCATCTAATAGGTTTAGTTTATTTCTAAACTTATTTCTTTTTATATCATTTCTTAATTGTTTTGTTCTTTCATTATCTTTTATACTACTATTTATTCTTGAGCCTGTTTGGCTTTTATATTCTAAGCTTGGTTTATCTTTATCATAGTAGTCTTCTATTATATTTGTTGCTTTAAACTCTTTGCTATGATTAAAGCTACATGTTAAGCTATTGCTTTGTACTCTTGCGTGTTCATTTAGTTCACATAAGATTATGTTATATGGATTATTGTTACTATAATCTATTATTAAACTATATCCTTCTTCTTCACATAGCATTTGTATAAATTCTAAATCGCTTTGATTGTATTGGGTGGTATATTCTTTTATTGGTGCTTTTATTAAATCTAGTTTTACTTCTATATTTATATTTAGTAATTGTTTATATCTATTTAGTATTTCTACTATTATTTCACTTGTTTTTTTCCCATGATATATCTCATATCTTTTATTTAAGCCTAGATATTTTAAAGGGCTTACTACTTTTATTTTATATAAATACTTCTTCCCTACTTTACTGTGTTCACTTGCTTTATATATTTTTCCAAATATTCTTTTTTTTATTAAGGGTTTTACTTCATCTTGTAATAATACTTCTACATCTGTATCTACTATATCTTCTACTTCTATTCTTTCTTCACTTACAAATGTTATTTCAAAGTTATATGTTTTACTTACTGCACTTTTCCCTTTTATCTCATATACGCTATATCTTTCATCTTCTAATTTTATTTTTTCATTTGCTTTATAATTTATTAATTTTATTCTACAGCTTATTTCTTGTCTTATCTCTTCCCTTAATTCCTTTAGTTTTATTATCTCTTCGTATTTTTGCACCCTTTTTCCTTATGAGTTTAATAATTTAGAATATTATCTAAAGACTGTTTAAAAATACTTTAATTTATTATTAATTAGCAAAAAATTGTTGATTTTTATTTATTATAAGTCTATTTTGATATAATCTATTTTTTAAAGTTCGGGTAGCTCAGGGGTAGAGCACTACGTTGACATCGTAGGGGTCGCTGGTTCAATCCCAGCCGCGTCCACCATTTTTATCCCATAACGCTCAGTCGATCCAATATATTTATCCACACATTACCGTCAGTCGGCCAACCCAATGTGTTTGTCTATGCATTGCCGCCAGCCAACCCAATGTGTTTGTCTATGCATTGCCGCCAGCCAACCCAATGCATGGACCCTGGATCTTTTTCTTATTGTAAGATATTTCTTATATAATATTTCAAATAAAGATAGATTTTAAGAACCTTTTTTCAAGCCACTTTATCTAAGATCGCCTTGAAAGTTTAAGCCTGCAAAATAAGCGACCCAGGGTCTCTGATTGAGAGCCGAACTGGATATGTTGGAAAAAGATATTTGAAGACCTCTACGTTCTCAAAATCAAGCATCATAATCTGTGCTAAAATGGCATTTGAGAGGCTGTTATGGCGCATTCGCGCTTTGTGTTATGGCAAAGATATTGCATTTTGACATCCGAAGAGTGAATGCGGCTCTAGACAGAAAAGGATGCAGAGGGTAAAAACAGCTTAGCGATAGCCTCAATTCTGAACGCATCATAGCCTTGCACTCTGAAGACCCCATAGGAAAAATAAAGTTTATATCTTTATCAGCCGCAAAACGGACCTAAAGGGGCGGAAATAGAGGAGAGCTTCGTTAAAGTGGGTGCCCCTTGAACGATGTTTTTTTTGCGGCAATAACAAAGACATAGAGTGCTTCACTTTAGTTTCAATGAAAGCGCAAGGCTCTGTCCCTTTGCGCAAAACTTTGTTGTAAATGATGAAGAGCATGCGGTTTTTAACTTTGTTTACAGCATTGCGCTTTTATTCTGAATTGGTAGGGTATCAGCCTTTACTTTGCGGCAAAGGCAGTAGAATCGAATATAGCCTTCAGGCGCACTTTACTGTAGAAGAAAAGCTCTAAAACTTAATTTAGAAGCCATCTTCGCAAGCAACCTAGCCGAGAATACTATAAAGAACAATTTCGGCTGACTCTAAGGCATGTAAATTAGCATAGGTGATACAGTGGATACGGTGGATCATTCAAATATTCGGGTAGGAGCGGTCTTTCTAAACCGTGCGATTATTGTTGAACATTACAAGACGATCGCAGAAGGGATTAATAATTCCAAACGGATCCTGGATATTGCTGAAGATGGCACCGTTGTGGTGATCACGAAAAAGAAATCCGGCTTCACACGTCAGCTGCTGATTGGCCCCATGGAAGCGCAGCCTTTCGAATATACCGAAAAGGATTGGGAGTTCACGACCCAGCGCTATAAGCATTTGCCCGATTTAGTGTCAAAACGGAATCCAGCGTTCATCCTTGTCGTTTGTGAAGATGTGGCTTTGCTCATTGGCGTTTTGCGCACAGTCTATGCACAATCGAACCAACCTCTCACAGAGATGGACGCAAAACATATCATCGAAGCGGCAGAAATGGATTTACGCATTGGCGATGTCGTTCTCTATAATCGCGATGGCTATAGTGATGATGATCCAGCTGCGATTTTTGATATATGTTATTCTTTGGATGATGCCCTCCATAGTGGATAATAACTTTCTAAAATGGGGTTTTCGCAGGAAGGCGCTCGCTTTACACTGTAGAAGGTGAGGCGTTGGTTTGAGATATGGAAAGTGCATTCGGCCTTGCGAGAGGGGGAATGCGCTTTTTATTTAAGAGAGCCTTGCCATTTAACAGTAAAAGGCAAAAAGATCGATCCCTCCCTTTTTGAGAAGGATGTTTTCCTTGTCCACAAAGCCCGCCTCTTCTGTTCGCCACCGCCGCCGTGTGCCCTTTCGTATTCGGCTTGTTGCTTGGTGGGAAGGCTATGAAGTCCGCTATAAAGATCGTGCAGAGGCGAAAGGGGAAAGTCAGACGGCTTTAAAAGCGCCCCCCTTGGATATGAGCCCGCCGACAGAAGAAGAAAAACATCAAACACTCAAAGCCGGTGGCACCGTGCCAGAGAGTCTTGCTGCAGAAGCGCCCGCTGTAGAAAGCCTAGACCCCCCAAAAAATACCCCAGAAGAGCCCCCCTTAGACAGTGCGGAATCGCTGTTAGGGTTAGACGATGATGGCAATGATGCCTATCCTGAAGAAGGAGATTTCGCGAATGAAATCCCCCTCGCAGTTGGCGAAGCTATTAAGCATAGACTAGAAGAAATGAAGGAAGAAGTCTCTGAAGAGGCTTTTGTGAATGCCGAAAAACTCGTGATCCTCAACCAATTGGACCAAGAAAGCGATATCACCGAAGCGCCGCGCAATGGAGAGGAGAATAATCGTGCCGATGCGGTACAAGCTCTTTGGGGAACAGGCTATAGTGCTCCAGAAAGCAAAAGCTTTTTAGATCCTATCAGCGCGCCTTTGGCCTTAAGAGCAGGGCAAAAAATCCTTTTTCTGGGCGCGGGGACAGGCGGGGTTGTGCGCCGTTGGGTGCGGGAACATCAGGTGACAATCGATGGGGCTGATCTGTGCCAAGCTTTAAGTGATCGCGGCGATGAAATCTCGCAAAGCCAGGACATGGATCGCACGGCGGGGATTCAGCTGCTTTCTTTAGAGAAACCGCATTTTCGACCGCATTATTATGATGTTGCAATTGTCAAAGAAATCCTCCAGACCTTAAAAGATATCAGCCCTTTGTTCTCAGAATTGCGCCAGGCAATGAAAGCTGAGAGCCAAATGCTTGTTTTTGCTTACGTACAAACGGAAAACAGTCAAGAAAGCCACCGAGCGACCCTGGCGCATGCAGAGGGGGAAATGCCACAGCATTTTCTCACGGCACAAGCGTTACAGCATATCATCGAGCAGGCTGGATTTGTTCTCTATCATAGTCTTATGCAAGGGGATCCCTATTGTGATGAAATTCGCAAGGGGCTTGATCAGAGCCAGTCAGATGTGGAACAAGAGGCGGTGACAGCCGCATTTCAGGACATAGTGACCAAGGAAAGGGCGCTTTGGCAGGGGCGGTTGGCCGCTTTGGAAGCGAAGGATTTGGATGTCGCCTGTCTCTATTTTAAAGCAATCGACGTCTTATAAGGCATAAGGGCTTCTGCTCTTTTTATGGACGAACAAGCAAAATAAGAGCCTCCGGCGGCCAAAGGACGCGTCCTTTGGAAACCATGCCTTAAAGCCATGTCACTTTAAGGCCCAAGAGAGGGGCTGGGACAGAGATCAAAACAGTATGGATGATATTGCAGCTTCCCTTGAACAAGACGCGCCTGGATTGCTGTCTGGGAAAAAAGCCTCTTTAGCGAAAGTCTTGGCGCGGTTAGAACAAACCCCAGATGACCCAGAGGTGATCACCCTGCTCGATAAAAGTTTTGCCCTTGCCAAAGCCCATGTTTTGGGCGTGACAGGGCCGCCGGGTGTGGGAAAATCGACTTTATTGGGAGCCCTCATTGCCGGATATCGTGGGTTGGGGCAGACGGTTGGTGTGATCGCGGTCGATCCTTCGTCTCGGCAAAGCGGGGGCGCCTTACTCGGTGATCGGACGCGCTTGGTCATTGATCCAGATGATGAGGGCGTTTTTGTACGTTCGATGGCGGCCCGCGATCGGTTGGGCGGTTTGGCGGGGCTCACGGTCTCTGCCATGGTGGTCATGCGGGCGATTTATGATATTGTTATTCTAGAAACGGTCGGTGTCGGGCAATCAGAAACGGAAGTGGTTGATATTGCCGATACGGTTTTATTCTGCGTCCAGCCAGGATCCGGTGATTCCCTCCAATTTATGAAAGCCGGGATTGCTGAGATCCCACATATTGTGGCGGTGACAAAGGCGGATCTTGGGGCCGCTGCTGTAAAGGCGCGGGCGGATGTCGAAGGGGCTTTAGGCTTGACCGCCTTGATGGCCGAAGATTGGCAAACCCCGATTTTGACATTAAGTGCGCGGTCTGGACCTGAAGCGGTGACGCCTTTAATGGCTGAGATTACACGACATGCGGCTTTCTTAAATCAGACCGCAGGGGGCCCCCACACAAAGCGTGATTTGGCCCGCCACCGTCAAGCCGAACTCTGGCTTCTAGACCATTTAAGAGAGCGCTATGGCCGCGAGGGTGTGAAACGTGTTCGCGCGCATATGGCCATGAAAACAGCGCCAGACAGACAGCTGCACGGTCTCTCTCTTCCGCTTGGGATGTCTCCATTCGGGCGGCTTGCGGCTCTCAGACAGATGTTGGCTTTGTGAGGAGAAGGCCAAATACAGGGCTTTGAGGCCCATGAAGCGCGTTTGTCACAAAGCAGATCAACACAAGGGGGGATAGGCTTGTCCCTTTGATCCGTCTTGCGGCAGAAACAAAATGCTCTAGATTGCTTTTTTGTTTGGAGCCGCGCTGTAAAATATGTCAAATCCTCTTTTGGAAGGTCTCTTCACGTTCTATGCAAAAACCGATTGATCTCACAAACCGTCTTGCGCTGCTGCGCATTCAAGAAGATACAAAAGGCAGTGTTGAAATTTTTCGACCATATCTTTGGGAACATCTTCCTTTGGTAATTGACCGGTTTTACCGTCATTTGATGAGCTTTCCCGAAGGCCGCCAAATCATCGGGGGTGAACATCACCTACCGCGCTTAAAAGACGCACAAGAAAAACATTGGAAACGCCTTTTTTCCTGTGAATTTGACCATGCCTATGCTGAAAGCGCCATGACCATTGGTCGCGCCCATTTGCGCGCAGGCGTTGCGCCTTATCTTTACATTGCGGGCTATAGCTTTTTCACATGCGAGCTGGTGCGGATTGCCTCGGATGCATTTTCTGGGGATTTACAACTGACGTCTATTTTGACCAGTATCCAAAAAGTGATCAGTTTGGATATGGACTTAGCCCTTTCTGTTTATACGCGCGAGTTATGGCGTGCGAAACTTGCAGGTGGCCATTGACCCGATCTCCGTCCTCTGTCCCGAAAAAAGACCGCCTCAGCCGTGCCTCGTTAAAAAAACGAACAGGGCAAAATCAGAAGACTGGGGACAAGATCAAACAAAAAACGCCGCTATTGCCGGTGCCGAAGGATATTCGCCCGGACTATCGCCATGGCCAAAATTTTTTGCTCGACCCAGATATTTTGGATCGGGAGATCGCTTATGCGAACATCACCCCAGAGGATCAGGTGCTAGAAATCGGTCCTGGGATCGCGCATTTAACCCGGAAATTGACGCAAAAAGCAGGGCATGTCCATGCCTTTGAGATTGATCGGCAATTTGAGTCTTTGCTTTCGGATCTTGCGACAGAAACAGGGACTTTGACACTCCATTGGGGGGACGCGGCCGCGCTTTCTTGGCCTGATGTGAATAAGGTGGTGGCCAATCTTCCTTATAAAATGTCTTTGCCGCTTATTTTCCGGATCTTGGAAACAGAAACCATAGAGCTGGCTGTGGTCATCATCCAAGAGAGACTTGCAAGGCGGTTGGCAGCCAAACCCGGCCAAAATGGCTATAGTCGAATCTCTGTGAGCCTTCAACGAGTTGCGACAGCGCAAGTCTTGGAAGTCGTCAAGGATCGTGCCTTTTCACCACCACCGCAAATTGATAGCGCCATGTTGCGCCTTAAACGGATTCGACCAAGATTCACTTTTTCCGATCCAGACTATGGCCGCAATTGTTTGGACTATTTTTTCTTACGCCGAGACAGCGCCTTGGCCGAGGCTGTTGCCGATTTACGGCCAGAAGCAGCGCTAAGACGCGCATTGTCTCACATGCCAAAGACGATTTTAAAGACGCCCATTTTCTCGCAGGCACCTGAGTCACTTGGGAAATTAGCAGAAGCTTTGTGGCGAGAATCAGTCGATATCCCCAAGGTCACGACCGAGGAAAAGCAAAAATCGCAACAGCTTTTTCGCCCAAAATAGATCCCTTTATTTTATATTTTACCGCAAAATGGACCAAAGGGATGGAAGGGATCCCTTTATCTTTTGCTCTCTTTAAAAATTTCCCTCTCCGACATGGGTTTTTACAAAAAAGATTGACTTCTATGTGATATGGTCTCTGATGAATAGGGGTAAATTTCATAAATCTTTTACAGCTTTTCGCTTTTATGGTGAATGAGACGCAATGCTGTCTAAAGCATTTCGGTTCTATTTTGACTCAGGAAGATGCTGTAAGTTTTTGTTTTTGCCGCAAAACATATGGTTAGAAGGGTTTGCCTTAACCAGCTCTGATATGAAGAGCGATCTCGTCAGGAGGGCGTATGCATTACGTACTGATAAAAGACGAAACAGACCAGGTCAAAGTGAAAATCTGGGGCGCGCCGAACCCCATGTATCGTTTGTTTGGCTTTATCGAAATTCGCGCAGGTCTGGCCATTGCCGAACGTGTTTTTACAGGTGAAGATCCTTTAACATGCGCTGCTGTTTTTGTCGAAATGCTGGACAAGCATGGGGTTAGAGCAGCAGGAAATCCTATTGTTTTTGAAAAATTAGCAGACCTCTACCGCACGCCTCGAGAAGCCTGTCTTTTCAATCCGAGTCCCCTCTTAAATGAGGAACGGCTCACCCGCGAAATGGATTATGCCGAGATTCGCGGCTTCATCTGGACTGAATATGGCGAAGATGATGAGGACAATAGGACGTCTTGGCGAGACTAGAGTGATCGCGGATCAGCTTGAGTCTGACCCTTCCAGGAAAGCTGACAGGTTCGGGGTCTTCCATAACCCAACTTGATCCGTGGCGACTCTAGAGCAAAGCTGGTTAAAGTGGAAACACTTTAACCATGCGTTTTGCGGCAAAAATAATAAGAGAGAGCATTTTGTGTAAGTCTATCATCACGCAAAAGGCTCTAAAAACAAAGGGCCGTTACGCCCATTGTGATGGGCAATAGGATTTAAGGCCCTTATTTTTCGCTTGCGCGAAATTGGGCGACTTTTTCGAGAAAAAGTCTGTCAAAAAGCTTTTGTCCTTTGCTCTCAAGCGAAGCTTGTTAAATCATATGTCCGTCAACTCTTTTTAGAAGTTGTTTGTCAAGGTTTCTGAAGGCTCTGTGACCTGGAGACCGCTGACATCACTGCGCAAGCGGCGGCATAGGGTTAGAACCAGGACCTGTGAAGCCCCTGCAGCAAGCAATATCTTGCTGCAGGCCTCCAAAGTAATTCCTGTCGTATAGACATCATCGACCAATAAAACTGTTTTCCCTTCGATATGGGCCGAGGCTGCTTTCGAAATATCAAAGGCGCCAGCCAACAATCTTTTGCGCTGTGAGGGCGAAAGACGCCCAAGCTTTGGCGTGGGTTTTATCCTTTTCAGCCCATGGGGTAAATTTGGCACGCCAGAGAGCTTGCTCAGGCTATGGGCTAAGAGAGCGGCTTGGTTATAGCGTCGTTTCACAAGACGCGTCCAATGGAGTGGCACAGGGATGATAACCTCAGCACGCTCTAAAAGTGTATGGCCCGCACTGGCCATCCATTGCGCAAAAGGCATCGCCGCATCCGTGCGATCATTATATTTAAAAGCAAGAATCAACGGGCTGCTATGGTCATTATATAAAAGAGCCGCCCGCGCCTGGGCAAAAGCGGGGGCTTTCGCAATACAGGCGGCACATAAGCCCGCCTCGCCAATATCACTGGCAAAAGGCAAACCACAGCATTGGCAACACGGCCCTTGCAAAAACGTTAAAGGCTGCCAGCAATCATGGCACAGACCGACTGTGGCATCGAGAATTTCGCCACAGCGCAAGCATCTTGTGGGCAAAAAAAGATCTAAAAAGGCAAACCAAACCTGTTTTGCATGGGGGGCAAAAGTCGTGATCATGAGGCTTTAGGAATCAGCATGCAAAGCATCGATTTGACGCATACGCAGAACACGAATGCGCCGGGCAATCAATTCTGAACGAATGCCTAACAGCACAAACCACGTAAAGAGCAGTTTAAAAGCAAGGGCCATAATCAAAAGCGGAATCAGCATATTAATATCGATGGTTGGGCCATCCATACGCGCAACAGATGTGCCTTGGTGAAGCGTATTCCACCAATCAACAGAATATTTAATGATCGGTAGATTCACAACACCAACAAGGGCAAGAATGGCAGAGGCTTTCGCCCCGCGCACAGGATCATCAAAAGCATTTTGCAGCGCCATATAGCCAAGATAAAGGAAAAGGAGCAGCAAAAAGGAGGTGAGACGTGCATCCCAAACCCACCATGTCCCCCACATAGGCTTTCCCCAAAGCGACCCTGTCATGAGAGCCGTTGCGGTGAAAACAGCACCAATCGGTGCAATGGATTGCGCGGCAACTTCTGCTAGGGGATGTTTCCAAACCAAGGCAAAGGCACAAGACAAGGCCAAAGCACCATAGGCAAAGAGCGCCATCCAAGCCGAAGGAACATGGACATACATGATTCTCACGGTTTCGCCTTGTTGGTAATCAGGGGGCGAATTGAACAAGGCATAATAGATGCCAATGACGAAACTTATGATCGTCGCCCCGGCAACCCATGGCAAAATGCGATCGGAAAAGCGTTGAAACCGTGCAGGGTTCGCAAAAGCATGCCAATTGGTTTTCTGAGACGCTTTTCGAGATGTCTGTTCGGGAGCATGTTCTGCCATGGAGCTATCCTATGGGCCTATGGGCCTATGGGCCGTAAATGAAAACAAAGGCGCGTTTCTATTCAAACAAAAGGGTCTTTAAAGGACAAGTCCTTTCGCAGGTCTGACAAAGCCCTTTGCTGATATCGCCCTAAAACTTTTTTCTCGAAAAAATATGGGGGTCTGTCAGCAGTTCGCAAGCAAAGGACAAAAACCTTTCTTAAGGAAGAGCATTCAAATTTCTCATAACCGTTGCCCGTGCGGCATACATTGTAATGACAGCAGAGGCTAAAGGCATGAAAGCAAGACACAGATAAAGCAGCCAGCTTGGTGAAAAAGAGGGCATTAGGGTCGAGTTGATTTGTGCCGCAAAATAAGTCGCAACGAGCAATGTGACCAAAGCCATACCAAGACCAATCAACCCGCCACGCAAACCAACCCCGAAAGCATGGGTTTGAAATTGCCCGGCAATATAGGCGTCTGTTGCCCCCATCATATGGAGGGCTTCGACAACGTTACGATGAATATCGAATCCAGCACGGGTTGAAAAAACCACAACCGTAACACCCGCCAAAGTGACCAGAAATAAGATAAGAAGGGCAATGACTTCAATCGATCGCGCGAACACAATCAAATCTTTGAGCCAGACTTGATGGTCTTCGATTGTGACGCCTGGCACTGTGCTGTCAAGCTGCATCCCAAGATTATCGAGATCAAGAGGTTGTGTCCGATCGATCTCAACATCAATTAACCAGGGCATGGGGAGCTCGCGGGAAAAATCGCCGGTGCCAAGCCAAGGCGCCATCAGCGCATCCATCTGATCTTGCGGGAGAGGCGTGGCAGATTGAATCGCCGGTTGGGCCTGTAAAATGGCGATAATACGTTTGAGGCGGGGATCCGTCTCGATGGAGCGTTCGCGGCCTTCATTATGGGCGGGGGGCACCTGCACCGTGAGCGTGCCAGCGACATCAGCATTCCATTGCCCGATGAGGCCAGAAACCGTCATGGTTGCCGTGAGGGATAAAGACGCCAAATAGACCATCAGAGCAATGATCCATGGCAAAACTTTAGAGCCGGAATCTTGGTCTAAAGGAACATCATAGCGCCGGCCAAAGAGAAATGTGCGCACCATATGCATCAAAGGGTGCTCCCATAGCCAATCATATTGAGTTCCCCATCTTCAAGCCTGAGAACAGGGTAGTCGAATCGAGAAATGAGCCCTTCATTATGGGTGGCAATGACAACGGTCGTCCCCATGCGATTTAGCTCTTCGAAAAGGTAAAGCAAACGCATGGCAATGGCGTTATCGACATTTCCTGTCGGTTCGTCCGCAAGGAGGAGCTTTGGTCGCGAAATTAAAGCGCGAGCAATCGCAATACGCTGTTGTTGGCCACCAGACAGGGTTGCAGGCCGCGATTGCACATAGTCCGCCAGGCCGACCCAGGACAGAAGTTCGGCAACATGGGTGCGGATTTGGCTTTCTGGCACGCCGGCAATCCGCAGGGGCAAAGCCACATTATCAAGGGCGGAAAGATGGTCTAAAAGACGGAATTCTTGAAAAACAACACCAATGCGTCGCCGTAAAGCTGGTAAGTCTTGGCGGGGGGTCGTCGCAATATCGCGGCCAAAGAGATTAATTAACCCGCGCGAGGGGCGGGCGGAAAGATACATGAGCCGCAAAAGTGATGTCTTGCCCGCACCGCTCGGGCCGGTGAGGAAATGAAAAGACCCAGGCTCGAGGCTGAAATTGACATCCCGCAGCACTTCCGGCCCGTTGCCATATCGCATTCCGACATTTTCGAACCGAATCACGACGCTTGCTTGCTCCCCATCATGGTCAGAGGACAAAGGAAAGGATGGGTCTGCCTCTTAGACCAAAAAATCAAATAGCCTGACATGGTATAAATGGATCTCTTTATCTGAATGATAATTTTACAGTATTGTGCTTTGGGACTGAAGCGAAAACAAGGATGTAATGCGGACCGGCATTGAGACCGACGCATCGCCGACCAGTTAAGCCCGCGCGGCGTTTGAGCATTCCCATCAACCGATCGATCGAAAGACCCTGTCGGTGCGTATAGGTCTCTGTTTTTCCGTGCAACAGGGGCAAATCAAGACTTTATCATTGTGATCACCATGTTCCCAAACAAAAGACCCGACAGACGTCGAACGCTTCTGTTCAGATCGCATTATGAGGCCTTAAGGAAAAGAGGGACATGGACCGAATTTCTGGTCTGGGGCGATGGATGAAAAACCCGTATAGGCTCTTCTTTAAAAAATATGCAATCACATTATTGATCAAGGAGAACTTGGCATTAAGATATTGTCTAAAAAGAGCCTCCATGCTTTGATGAAAGACAAGATGCCTTTTAAGGACAGAAGTTTTTTTCACTCTTCTTCCGTTTATTAACAGTCTGGTATGATCATCGCAATTATAATCACAGGGTAAAATGCTGTAAATCTTGGCGGCCTTGCTATGTTTCTTGACAAACCGTATAAAGAGATAAAAGCAAGAAAGCCTTTTAGGGCAAAGCACAATCAGGGGCCCCCTGGTCGCCTTCGTCTTGCGGCAGAACAAGATCTTAGAGTTATCCGTGACCTCGTCCTGGTCGCGGGAGGACTCTAGACCCTGAAGGCAGGTCCTCGCGGAAAGAATTTTCTTGGGAGGATAGTCCTTTATTTACCAAGAATAAGGCTGTTTTTGATAGAAAACAGTTTGCCTTTGAAATCATATCAAGTCTGTAGGCTTGATCGTCTCCACTCCACTGATTCGGGCTTGGTCATTCAGCATGATTATTTCCTGTCCGGCTTGTGCCACGCGCTTTAATATTGACCTGTCCATTTTAGGGGACCGTGGCCGTAAAGTCCGCTGTGCGGGCTGTGGCCATGTTTGGCATCAAAGCCCACCAGGGGCAGAACCAGAAGAATTCACAGCGCAGCCCCCTGCCGCTGAAAAAGATGACTTTATTTCAGATTTCGATTTTTCTGAAGATGAACAAGACGAGCTTGCTTTTGAAGAGCCCGCTCAGACATCCTCCCCCCCTTCTGGCCCGTCATCGCATTTGCCGCCTTTGCCTGAGGAAAGCGCAAAACAACAGCCCACACCAGCCCCATCTTATGATGAGGAAGACGATGGGTATGAGGACGAAGACTATGATGACGAAGAGGATGAGTATGACGAGGAGGAGGAGGACTATGACGACGAGGACTATGATGATGATTTCGACGCTTTAGACGATGAAGATCGTCGTGAAGAGGGGAACAAAAAAGTTTTCATCATTTTACTTGTGGTTGGTCTTTTGATTATCGCGGCCTTGGCAACGGTCGCAATCCTTGCAAAAGATACCATTGTCGAAAATTTCCCATCTTTTTCTGCGATTTATGGAACGGATGGAGCGACAGAAAATGAAATTGAAGAAAAATTGAGTTTGCGCAATACGCAAATCAATAGCCAAACCCTCAATGAAGGGGGGGTGGATGTTTTGTTCTATAAAATCAATGGCGAAATTATGAATATGTCCGAAGAGGCGCTCGAAGTGCCAGGGCTAAAAGCGACCGTGCTGGATGGCGCTGGCGAAGAGCTGAATTCTTGGACATTCAAGGCCGAAACACCCATTTTGCTCCCTGGCGAAAAAACCATTTTCCAAACCTCCTTGCGGGACCCGCATCCTAATGCAAGTGATGTTTCAATCAAATTTGATATAGAATGATTCTAGATTCTTGTTTTTGCCGCAAAACGCAGCGATCAGGTGACTCCACCTGATCGCGCTTTGCTCTAGAGCGATCAATCGACGGCAGTAAGACTATCTTTGACGATTCCCTTTGCTGAAAAGGGCTTTTGTTGTCTTTGCCGCTCAAAAGAAGTTCGTAAGGGGGATTGTGCCTCTATTTCCTTTAAAGGATCGCTAATGGCCGGTGGCTTTCTCTGCCCGCATCGGACGATGAAGAGAGAAACTGTTGCATGAAGACGACAGGCGCACAGGAAGCGCAGCAAAGCGTAAGAGGGAGCTTGCGAGCCTGCGGGCCTTGCTATAATCACTATAAACAAGTGCGCAACCTCTGGAACCTGGTTTTGCGGTGTTTCTTAGGGAGTTAAGAGTCTTTGCTGGACATTTTAGATTGAAAGTGACAGACAAGACCCTTAAAACCGCTAAAGTTCAGATCAGATCATTGACCATTCAGACCTGATCGTTAAGGTTTTAGGATTGACATCACCCTAGGTTCCAGGCAGGAAGTTAGGAGCGCTATAAAGGCGAAGGATAAGCATGGCTGCCGCCGTTGTCTGTTGAGATGTTGAACGTCAAGTCTTCGAACCAGAAGGCTTCACAGTAAAAAACACTCGGCGGGTGGTTGGACCGACATAATGAGGCGATAGAGACATGAACAAGGCCACGACGGCATTAGTCGTTGCAGGAACCCTCCTAGGAGCCGCTGCAGCTTCTGAAGTGAACGCTCAAACTTTGGGTATCGAAGGGCTCAAAGCAAAATTGGGTGCCGGAATTGAATATGCCCCTGAATATATGGGATCGTCTGAAGCTGAATTCGATTATCTTCCGATAATTGATGTGAGCTATGGTCCGATCTTTTTCAATTTGGACCAGGGGCTCGGCTACACTTTCTTCAAAAGCTCCAACTTACAGGCTGGCGCGACAATCAATTATGTCATCGGTCGTGAAGCCGAAGGCGATGATGGCCACAGTGCTTTGCGTGGCTTCAAAGACATCGATAACAGCGTTGAACTCGGCGCTTTTGTGGAATTTGCCTTCGACTTCATTAAATTAGACGCTGCCTATAATATCGATGTTGGTGATGGCCATGAAGGTCAAACCCTGGACTTCGGTGTGTCCGTTGGCGCGGCTTTGAACCAAAATCTGACCGTCGTCGGACGTGTCGGTGCGACCTGGGGTGACCAGCAATATAATAACACCTATTTCGGTGTGAATAGTGACACCTTGCTCAGCAGCATGATGGGGGCTACGGATGCGGCGACATTGGCCAATCTGAATGCTCAGAACCCAAACACAATCAACGCCTTGTATGAAGCAGAGGCCGGTCTCCATAAATTGGATCTGACCTTAACCGCTGAATATCAGTTCAACCAAAATTGGGGTCTGATGGCACGGGGTGGCGCCGTTTATCTGATCGAAGAAGGCGGCAAAAGCCCTCTCGTTAAAGATGCTGGCGATGATATCGGTATGCATGCTGGCCTAGCGGTAACCTATAGCTTCTAATCTGTGGGCAGAGATCTAGAGCAAAACACACCATTAAAGTAGAATCACTTTAATGGTGTGTTTTGCAGCAAAAACAAACATATAGAGCATTTCACTTCAGTTTGAATAAAAAGGAAATGCCCTATAAAGCTTAAGTTTTTGCAGTTTTGCCTTTTTAGAAATAAGAAATGCCTCAAATGTCGTCATTAAGACCGCTCGTTTTTCGACGAGCGGTCTTTTTTGCATGAGAGCACAAGAGAAGGTCGGACAAAACGGACAGCCTTTTTCCTGATGCGAAAGCAAAACAAAATGCGGCCCTTCAGGGTAAAAAGGAAAGCCTATAGCCTTGTTTTCGATTCAGTGTAAAAGCACAATACTGTAGACTAAAGTTCAGGCAAAAAGGACAGAGCCAGACCCCCCCTATGATGGTTTGCGGCCCATTATAGGCGATAAAATTTTCAAAAAGGGTTGCATCGCTTTCGCGCATTTTCTATTTGAAAAGGCTATAGAGCAAAGGGCAAAATGATGGATACATTTTTTTTGATCCGTTTTGCGGTAAAAACAACGTTCTCCAGCCTTGTTTTCGATTCAGTGCAAAAGCACAATGCTGTAATGTCCTTATGCTTATGGAAGAAGATTGAAAATAAATATTTTTGATCTCTGCTCTTGTGGATTGGCGCTGGTATTTCGGTTTTCCGAAAACGGTTCCCATCCACGCAATTATTATTTGTTTTGGTACAACAGAGTGAACAAAAGGCCAGACCAGTGTCGGACTCTTCTGTTTGGTCGAATCACGAGATTTTCCCTTACAGCATTTTGCTTTTTCTTTAAGACAGGAAAAATGCTGTAAGTTTTTATTTTTGCCGCAAAACGGATCCAAGGGATGACACCATCCCTTTGCCCTTTGCTCTAAAGGAATTCGATAGGAAGGACAGAGCCAAATCATGATGGAATGGGTGAAAAAGGCGCAGGATCGCCTTAACCAAATGTTCCAGATCCCTGGATGCAGGCTTCAAGAGACAGGCCAGAGCCCAAACAGCCTTACACAGGCAGGTTATCGTAAAGTGATCCACGGTTCTGCTATGGGGATTGCTGTTTTTCTTGGGGCTTTTGCGATCAGCAACCAGGATGCACAGGCAGTGGTGCAAATCACCATTGATGATCCCAATCTCAAAGCAACATCGATTGCGGTTGCCCCTCTTTTTGGCGGCAGTGGGCGCGAACAAGAAATTGGTCGCAATATTTCCAGTGTCGTTGCGGCGAATCTAGAGCGCTCTGGGCTTTTCAGCCTCGTCGATGAGGGAAGCTTTATTCAGGATGCGGCGTCTTTAAAAGATCAGCCGCGATTCCCAGATTGGCGGGCGGTGAATGCAGAACTCTTATTGAGTGGTAATGTGATTCCCTTGTCTGATGGGAATCTTCGGGTTGAATTTCATCTTTGGGATGTTTTTGCCGAAGAAAATATGATTTCAACGGCTTTAAAAACTCACCCTGATAACTGGCGCCGTTTCGGGCATATTATTTCCGATACGATTTTCACCCGTGTCACGGGGGAAGGCGGCTATTTCGATACACGGGTTGTGTATATTGCGGAAAGCGGCCCCAGCAAACATCGTAAAAAGCGCTTGGCCATTATGGATCAAGATGGGGAGAATCACCGCTTCCTGACCGATGGCAATCATATGGTTTTGACACCGCGCTTTTCGCCCACGGCCCAGGAAATCACATATTTTCAGTATTTTCAGCGCCAAAAACCCCGTGTTTATTTGTTTAACATCGATACAGGCCAGCAAGAGCTTCTCGGTGACAATCGCACATTCCCTGGCATGACCTTTGCGCCACGCTTTTCTCCCAATGGCAAAGCCGTTGTTTTGAGTATGGCTTTGGGGGGGAATTCTGAAATTTATGTTATGGATTTAGGGACCCGTCGGGTCCGTCGTTTGACACGCCATCCCGCTGCGGATACGGCCCCAACCTATTCTCCGAAAATGGACCGCATCACCTTTGAATCGGACCGCGGGGGCTCCCAGCAAATTTATGTGATGGATTCGAGTGGCAGCAATGTCCACCGGATCAGCTTTGGCAAAGGCCGCTATGCGACTCCGGTCTGGTCCCCGCGCGGAGACCAAATTGCGTTTACGCGGATGTCGGGCGGGGTGTTTTCCATTGGTGTGATGCGTCCTGACGGCTCGCAAGAGCGCACTTTGGACAGTAGCTATATGCTCGAATCCCCAACTTGGGCGCCGAATGGTCGTTTTCTGATGTATTATGGCCAAAACCGCCAAAATAGTGCAGGTACCGGTGGGACAGCACGTCTTTATACCATTGATCTCACAGGGCGGAATAAGCGACAATTGCCAACACCGGTCAGCGCGTCTGATCCTGCTTGGTCTCCCTTGCTTCCATAAAGGGGGAAGGCTATAAGAGCGTAAGCGAAACGGCCTGTGGCGCACCCATATACTCAGAAAATTGGGAACACCACAGGCGGTTCGCCTTGAAAGTTAAGACCGCTGAAGAATAAAGCGGCTCACCGAGATTGGTGCTGTTTGTTGGAAAATGGAGATGTCAGACGAAGACATCTCCAGAGCACAGCAAGCCGTCGCCGCATAAGTTAAGAGATCCATCCGCGAGGTTTTGAGAATGCGTAAGTTTTATAGTTTATTTGCCGCCTCTTTGTTGCTCGCTGCTTGCACAAGCACAGCAAATGACGGTTCTGGCACCGATGGCAGCGCTGGTGCTAATGGCGATCAGGCCGCTATTGACGGTGGTACAATGGGGGCGCCTGAAGTTGGGTCTCCTGAAGATTTTGTTGTAAATGTTGGTGATCGTGTTCGTTTTGGAACCAACAGCTCCAGCTTGGACATGGAATCTCAATTGACACTGAATCGTCAAGCTGAGTGGTTGAACCAGTTTTCTGGCGTGACGGTTACCGTTGAAGGCCATTGTGACGAGCGCGGCACCCGTGAATATAACTTGGCGCTTGGCGAGCGTCGGGCCAATGCTGTTGCTGATTATTTAGCCGCCCAAGGCATTGACAGCGGTCGGATGACCACCATCAGCTATGGTAAAGAACGTCCTGCCGCTTTGGGTTCAGACGAAGCCACCTGGGCGCAAAACCGCCGCGCTGTCACAGTTGTGAACCAGTAAGACTGGCGGCATGAAGGTTTTGCACATATGCAGCCTTCAGACCTAGAGCCTTTCGCTTTTCATTTGAATCGGGTGAAATGCTCTCTGTTTTTTTTGCCGCAAGACGTGTTGACTGGATGTTTCCATCCAGCCGCACTTTGTTCTAAAAGATCTGAAACGGCGTTGTCCCAACAGGACAGCGCCGTTTTTCCTGTGTCGTCCCAAGGCAAAACTGTGGCAGAAGCGGCGCAGTCAGGGGCTGTTCTGCTTTTTTATGTTCAGGATGGATTGAGCTTCCTGCGAAGCTCTCGTAGAGTACGGCGCAAGACAAGGCGTGCTGATCGGCCTCTCAAAATGTCTCAGAGGCTTCTCGAGACCATTTGGGACTGAACGGCCTTGGTTACAGCATTTAGTTTTTCTGGAAAGCCGGAAAAATGCTGTCAGCCTTTGCTCTCATAAAGGGATTTTATTGTTCGGGCTGAAGCAAAAGGCCCAGTCAGATCTTGAAAAGATCGCAATTGCGAGGACTGTTACATATGCGTAAGGCTCTTACTCTCGTTGCAGCCGCTACTTTGCTGGCCGCATGCTCGACTTCTGAAGAAGAAACGGTTCAACCTGCGAGCTCTGTTCAACCAACACCAGCTCCTGTAACAACACCATCAACGCCGACACGCAATGCGGGTGATGTCTTTGCCAATATCGGCGATCGTGTCTTTTTTGATTTGGACAGCTCTGCCCTAGATAGTGGTGACCAACAAGCTCTGCAAGCGCAAGCGGCTTGGATGAATGAGTTTTCTTCTGTCAGCGTGACCGTCGAAGGCCATTGTGATGAGCGTGGCACCCGCGAATATAACTTGGCGCTTGGCGATCGTCGTGCAAATGCGGTTAAAGAATATTTGACAGCTTTAGGTGTGGCGCCATCGCGCATTTCCACCATCAGCTATGGCAAAGAGCGCCCTGCTGTGATTGGTTCGAATGAATCAGCATGGGCACAAAATCGCCGTGCTGTGACGGTGCCAAACTGATCTGCGCCTTTGATTTCCAGAACGGATTTCCAGGACGGGATTGTGACGAAGCTGCCCCCTCTCAGGCGGAAGGGGCAGCTTTTATTTTGAGATCTCTCCAAAGTCATGGTTTCCAAAGGCCATGTCCTTTGGTTGCCGGCCATGTCCTTTGGTCGCCAAAGGCATGTTTAGGGCATGGTAAGCAAATTCTGCTAAAGACAGCAGGATTTGCTATCTTATACCAACTGACCTTATACCAACTGACAGCGTCTGCCGATTCTTCGGTTGGTCTTTTGCTCACGCGCCGCATGGGCTGAACCAACCGACTCTTGGTTCTTATTTTGCCGGTTGGTATGACGATAACAACATAAGAGACGTAGAAAAGATCAAGGGGCAGAAAAATGGAAAAGGCATGCCAGGAAAGACGCCAAAAAGGCTGGTTCCGCTCTCTGACACATCTTTGGCTGTCCGCTATGATTTTTGTTGTGGCTCTGTCGGGCCTGGCGGGGGAGAGCCAGGCGCAATCGATTGGCCAGCTACAAGCGGAGCTTCGGCAAATCCGGCAAGAGCTGACGGCGATGCAACGCAGCGGTTCCAGTGGCGGTGCTGCTAGTATGGCGGGGCTGACGGTGCGGATGTCTGATCTTGAAAAGCAAATGCGGACCATGACCGGCCAGATCGAGCGAGTGTCTTTTGTGGTCAATACGTTGGAAAAGCGTTTGGACCAATTGTCCGAAGATATTGATTATCGCTTGCGCTATTTAGAAGAAAAAGAAGATCAAAGGGCTGCGGCGGGGGATGTGGACCAAAGCAGTGGTGAATCTTCCGAAGCACCACCAAGGGCTTCTCAATCCGGGATTTTGGGCACACTTCCGGTTCAACCAGGCCAAGACCCCCAGAATGTTGGCACAGCGGGTGTTCTGCCACCAGGAGATGCACGCAGCCAATATAACTATGCGTTTAATCTTCTCAAGCGCCAAGATTATGGCCGTGCGACCCAAGCTCTTGCAGCATTTTTGGCGGCCCATGGCGAGCATGAATTGGCGCCAAGTGCGAATTTCTGGTTGGGAGAAGCCTATTATGGCCGCAATGATTTTGCCAATGCGGCGAAGATTTTTGGCAGCGGCTTTCAGAAATACAGCACAAGCGACCGGGCACCGGATATGTTGTGGAAGTTGGGGCGGTCTTTAGCGGCCATTGGCCAGAATGATAAGGCCTGTGAGACTTTTTCTTTATTGGAAGATCAATTCCCTAATATTCCGAATAACTTGCGCGCGCAAGTGGAGCGCTCTAAAAACAGTTCGAAATGCGGTCGTTAGAGTCAGAACGAGGGGCCTCTTTTCTATCTGCGCGCCTTGCAGAGAATCGCGACGGTCAAGGGCTGTGGACGGCATTTCAAACTGCGATGGCGGGGCTGGAGCCTTTCGAGCCCCGGCCTCATCTTGCGGTGGCGGTGTCTGGCGGTGCGGATAGCCTAGCTTTGATGCTCTTGTCTTTTCTATGGTGCCAACAGCGCCAAGGCCGTGTGACGATTCTAACGGTTGATCATGGCCTGCGGGCCGAATCGCGCCAAGAAGCCGAAACGGTCGGTCGGCATGCCAAGGCGTTGGGCCTCACCCATGAGATTCTGACCTGGGAGCAGGGGCCTGAGACTGGACGGGAAACTGGGGCCAAGCAGAACACCCCTGGACAAAACACAAGGGGGGCCTCGCTCCAGGAAAAGGCCCGTCTGGCGCGCTATGCACTTTTAGAGACAGCCTGCCAGGCCCATGGCTGTCTGCATCTTCTTGTTGGCCACCATGCTGATGATCAAGAAGAAACGGTGGTGATGCGGGCGCAAGCGGGCAGCGGTCCCTCTGGCTTGGCGGCCATGGCGGCGATTCGCGAGCTGCGCTTTGTCCGTCTGTTACGTCCCTTATTGGCGATCTCCAAAAGCCAGTTAGAAAGTTTTTTAGTGGCCCTTGGCTATGGCTGGGTGCAGGATCCGAGCAATATGGACCGCCGCTATTGGCGGGGCGCTTTTCGCCAGGAAGAGACAGTGACAGGAAGGCCTGGCCTCTCCTCGGCCCGGACCTATGGGATTTTGCGGCAGGCAGAGGAGAAAAGGCGTGCGGCGCAAGCGGTGACTTTTGTGGAACTCCAGGCCTGTGGTGCGCTTTGGCTGACCCTGGCTCCTTTTTTCGCCCTGGCTTTTGACGACCAAAAGAAGATCCTGCAAGACGCAATACGCCATGTCAGCGGTGCCCCCTATGCGCCGAAAGGGCGGAAAGTGGCCGCTTGTCTCACGCAATTGCAGGATGCCCAAGGCCAGAATTTCTCTGGGAGCAGTCTGGGGGGGTGCCTCTTACAGCAGAAAAAAGAGCGGCTTTTGATCTGTCGCGATTCTGGGACTGTGACCCATGACGTTTCTCTGAAAGATCTTTTGACGACAGAGCAGCTTTGGGATCGTCGTTTTGCACTGACGATTGAGGATCCAGAGATTTTGGATCATATTTTAACCCCCAAAGAGGCGCCAAACGCTTTGGCAACATGGCGTGTGAAACCCATTTCACCAGCGTTTTATGCGCAAGCGCGGCGTCTTGCAAAGGGCGATTCTGCGCTGCACCAGCGTCTTGCGCGGATTGGATGGTCTTTTCCAGCTTTGTATGATTCTCTGGGGCGGTGTGTGGCTTTG
>DDLW01000372.1 GCA_002340345.1 Alphaproteobacteria bacterium UBA2562
TATCATCACGTAAAATGCTCTAGAGCCTTTCGCTTTTATCCTGACTCAGGTGCAATGCTCTCTGTTTTTGTTTTGACCCAAAAAGCATTGTCAAAGGGGCTGCTCCTTTAACAAGCTTTGCTTTAGGGCCAAGGAAATATGAATATAGGGTAATATATAATATAAAGTAAGATTGATGGCAATCCCCTTATGGCTGGAATTGCTCTTTCAAGATACGTTCTTCCAAATTATGCTCTGGATCAAATAGTAAATGCATTGTGACGTAACGATCTTGCCGAATTGTCACCTCAGCAACATCACGCACTTCGGTGTAATCCGCAACAGCAGAGACAGGTCTTTTTTGCGCTTCGAGAATTTCAAACCGCACTTCGGCTTTATCAGGCAATAAAGCCCCGCGCCAACGCCTAGGCCGAAACGCACTGATGGGCGTCAAAGCCAAAATACCGGCCCCTATCGGTAAAATCGGTCCATGGGCTGAGAGATTATATGCCGTTGACCCTGCTGGGGTCGCCACAAGAGCCCCATCACAAATAAGTTCGTCAACACGCTGAATCCCATCGACAAAAAGCCTCAATTTTGCAGCCTGCCGTGTCTCGCGCAGTAAAGAAACTTCATTAATCGCCAGCGCATCTGATGTCACACCTGTCATGCTCGTCGCGCGCATATGAAGAGGATGGAGTTCTGCTTTTTGAGCCCTGGCAATTCGATCCGTCAAATTCTCCAGATCGAAATTATTCATTAAAAACCCAACTGTTCCGCGATTCATACCATAAATTGGCACATTACGGTCTAAATAGCGGTGCAGTGTTTCCAGCATGAAACCATCCCCGCCAAGCGCAACAATAATATCCGCCCTCTCTGGTGAGACCGTCTTATACCGCGTGAGCAATTCCGCCCGTGCTTCTTCGGCATTTTCAGTTTGTGCCGCGACAATTGCAATTGCCCGATCCCGCAGGTCTATCAAAACAGTCTTTCCTTATCCCCATCGACAGGTTCGATGATGATTGGTGTTTATTTTTAATGACGATAGAAAACGTTTTTGAAGCCAAGGGCAAATAGAATTTTCTATTTTACGCTTTCCTAAAAACCTTAAGGTTGAAGTCTATAGAGAGAAGGTTACCCCCCTGTGACATTCATATGTCGCGGCACAGAAGGTCTATCCTTTTCTGCTTCAATGATGAAATCATGTCCTTTTGGTTTTTGCATAATCGCTTGACGAATCTCTTGCTCCAAGAGCGCATTACTCTCAGACAAACGCAGTGGGCGGCGGAGATCGACGGAATCCTCTTGTCCTAAGCAAAGATAGAGACGGCCTGTACAAGTGATCCGGACACGATTACAACTCTCGCAAAAATTATGACTCATGGGCGTGATAAAACCAATTTTTTGACCGCTCTCCCTCAGGCGCACATAATTTGCGGGTCCTGCGCTGCGTATAGGTACATCTTGTATCTCATAACGACTTTCTAGTTCTGTGCGAAGATCAGCCAAAGACCAAAATTGGTCAAAGCGCATATTCGCATCAGACTCCGCCGTTAAGGCCCCCATGGGCATAACTTCGATAAAGGTTAAGTCCAGATCTTGCGCCGCACACCATGCAACGATATCAAAGAGTTCTTCTTGATTCACATTTTTCAGAGCCACCGTATTGATTTTAACACGCAAGCCTGCCTTTTGTGCCGCTTCAATCCCCGCAAAAACCTTATCGATCTCCCCCCAGCGCGTTATTTTCTGGAATTTTTCGGGTTTAAGACTATCCAAAGACACGTTAATGCGACGCACACCGGCTTCATAAAGTGCCGAGGCATATTTCACAAGCTGTGTACCATTCGTTGTTAAGGTCACTTCATCAAGCGTCTTGCTTTCAAGATGACGTCCTAATTGTTCGATTAACCAAAGGACATTTCGACGGACTAAGGGCTCTCCCCCTGTTAATCTGATTTTACGCACGCCAAGACCAATAAAAGAAGCGCACAGCCGGTCAAGCTCTTCTAAAGTTAACATTTCTTTCTTCGGCAAAAAGACCATATTTTCTGCCATGCAATACACACAGCGCAAATCACAGCGGTCTGTCACAGACAAGCGCAGATATTCGACCCCGCGTCCATAAGGATCAACAAGTGGTGTTTGCGCTGCGGTCTCAAAACGATCATTGCATAATTCGTTTGGCATAAAGTGCATCTTACCCTAGTGTTTAGAGGCAAATGTCTTGCCTTTAGAGTGACAAAATTGCTCTGAAGTTTTAGGTTTCCAGCATCTTGTTTTTAAACCCAGGAGAAATGCTGCATGTCTTTGTTTTTACTTCTAAACAAATCGGTAAAGCATTTCTGTTCTCTCGCTCTTGGTCTAAAATAGCACTGAAATCATGTCTGACGAGCGCAGAACAAATTATATTTCAGTCATTTTCGTTCAAAAACAATCTGGCTCTTCTGACATGAGGCCCTTGGGGGGCCTTTTGGGGGGGCCTTGCCCTTTCAAAACCGGCCACCATTCTTTATAATCTTATGACTTTTTTTCTAAGGAGCCTATCCCATTATGCTTGAAAAAGGTGATCTTTGTCCTGCTTTTGACAAACCAACCGACAATGCTGGGCAAATTTCCAGTGAAGATCTCAAAGGTCAGCGCTTTGTTCTTTATTTTTATCCCCGTGATGATACGCCAGGCTGCACAAAAGAAGCGCAAGCCTTCCGTGACCTCATCGCTGACTTTAAAAGCCTCGACGTCACTATTCTTGGCGTTTCTAAGGACAGCATTGCAAAACATGATAAATTCAAAACAAAATATGATTTGCCTTTTACTTTAATTTCTGACGAAGATGGCTCTCTTTGTGAAGCTTTTGGCGTTTGGGTTGAAAAGAAAAATTATGGGAAAACCTATATGGGCATCGAACGGTCAACTTTTTTGATCGATTCCCATGGCATTATCCAAGAAATTTGGCGCAAAGTGCGTGTACCTGGCCATGTTGAAAAAGTCTTAGAAGCGGCAAAAGCACATGCCTGACATGAACGCTCTTCCCAAGACCTTGACCGAAGCCGCGGCCACTGTCCTAGACACGCCCCATGAGAAAGTTGCTTTAACCTTTTTATATTCTCGCTTATGGCGCGATGGTGGACTCAGTGATATTGGCACGCCACAGCTCAGAGAAAGACCGGCACGCCCTGAAAAACCGCAATTACTCTCGCCCGGGAAAATGCCAAAACGTAAAGCGTCTGGCAGCTTAGAAAATCGAACAGCCCTTCTCCACGCACTCGCCCATATCGAACTGAATGCCATTGACCTTGCTTGGGATATTATTGCCCGTTTTCCACAACATTTTTCTCAAAAAGCCTTTTATGATGATTGGGTTCAAGTTGCCGATGATGAAGCCAGACACTTTGAAAGCTTAGAAAATCGTTTGAAAAGCTGGGATAGTCATTATGGCGCCCTCCCCGCCCATGATGGCTTATGGCAAGCGGCCCAGGAAACCAGCGACGATCCAATGGCTCGTTTAGCGCTTGTCCCAATGCTTTTAGAAGCAAGAGGCCTAGACGTCACCCCAACAACGGTCGAAAAAATACGTCACAGTCAGGACCATGAAACGGCCGACCTCCTCCATCAAATTTTCCTTGATGAGATTAGCCATGTCGCTATAGGGACAAAGTGGTTTAAATATCTCGCGTCTGAAAGAAAAATAGACCCCATTTCCACCTGGCAGGATCTCGTTAAGCAGCGCTTTAAAGGGGATTTAAAGCCCCCTTTCAATGACGAAGCACGACAAAAAGCGGGAATGGAAGCTGATTTTTACCAAAACTTTGAGAAAGCAAGATAACGCCCTATTTTCTCGAGATATGCTTTAAGACCCATCAGCATATTTTTTACGATAATAGGCAAGCTCTAAATGGCTTTTAATACGTATGAGGACCAAGCATGGCGTCATTGGTTTTGAAATAAAATCAACGGCGCCCAGCGCGATCCCTTTTTGCTCATCTTCTGGGGAGTTCTTGGCACTTAAAAAGATAACGGGGATATTTTTTAATCTTTCATTGGATTTAATGTGCTGACAAACTTCAAATCCGTCAATTCCGGGCATTATGATATCTAATAAAATTAAGTCTGGCAAATGATCGCCTTCAAGCCGATTAAGAGCAGTCTCACCGTTTTTTGCAACTAAAACCTTGAAATCAACCGCAAGAAGATCTATTAATAATTGCAAATTTGTTTTTTCATCATCCACAATAAGAATGCGTGGTTTCTCTTGCATTTTACAACCAATTCGATAAAAGCTTTATAGATAGAGAGAACTTGTTTTAAAAATCTCCCACGATCAATATGAATTATCATGCCTTACCACTTTAGGGCCGTTTTATCGATCACATTAACAGGTTCAAGACTCTAAAGATTTGTAAATTTCCATCAACGTCGCCATCGCCATTTCATACTCAAAATCTGCTATTTGTGCTTTAAGCTCTTCAAGTAATTCCGGATTATTAAGCACCAACAAGGAAGACAAATCTTCGACGATGTCTAATGCCTCTGAATCTCCGGACAATAGGCTGGTTTTTAAAGACTCTAACACATCCAAAACCGAGGATTGGCTTTTCAGAGATGTATTCCCCTCAAAACCTTTATTTTTTGCTTTAAAACCCGTCAGAACAGTGTGGAGTTCTGCCTGTTTAATCCCCGCTTGAACTTCATTTAAAGCCTCTAGAAAGGCGGCCATCTGGTCCTGAGAACATACATGCTCTTGACAGGATCTTTCCATTTCAGCTACGACTGAATAGAGCCTTTCAGCACCGATAGTACTGGCAACCCCTTTCAGAGCATGAGCTTTTTTGCTCATGGCCGTCCAATTATGCGCTTCGAACCAGAGCATCATCTCTGATCCCACTTGATCATAGTCCTCTAAAAAAGTCAGCAAAATTTTGCTGAGCAAGGCATGTCTGCCGATACAATGCCGCAGCGCTAAAGAAATGTTAATCCCAGGAATGTGATCGGGAAATTTTATAGCGTCAGAGCTATGATCGAGATCTAAATTTTCACTTTGATGTCTTGATCTATCTAGAATTCTAAAAGGATCAGGTTTAACCCATTGACGTAAAGTTTTAAAAAGAATATCCGGATCTATAGGCTTCGCAACATGATCATTCATGCCAGCAGCCAGACATTTTTGTTTATCTTGTGCCATGGCATGCGCTGTCATGGCGATAATAGGTACATTCGTTAAATGTTTATTTTGTCGCAGAATCCTTGTTGCCTCGAGGCCATCCATTTCTGGCATTTGAATATCCATAAGGATCGCCTCATACTGTTCTCGATCATTTTGCAACCTTTGCACGGCTTCTAAGCCATTGCCCGCATTTGTTACAATAAGACCAGCGTCTTCCATGATTTCACAAGCAACTTGCCGATTGACCTCATTGTCTTCGACCAATAGAATCCTTGCGTTTTGAAGTGTTGCCAAACTTCCTTCTAAATTTTCTCCTTTGAGGAATTGATGTTTATTGATATCAAGATAGTTTATGTTGTTTTGTGTATTGAATTCAAATCTTCTGCTTTCTAGAGTATTATCTTTAGGAATATGGCAAAAAATATTAAATGCAAAGCAACTGCCTTTATCCTTTATAGAAGATACAGAAATATTCCCCCCCATGATTTCAATAAGAGACTTACTAATCACAAGACCAAGTCCCGTGCCGCCAAACTTTCTTGTTGTTGAACTATCAGCTTGTGCAAATGATTGAAAAAGGCGCTGTTTTTGTGTCTCTGTCAAACCAATCCCCGTATCTTCAACAGAAAAGTCTAACTGGACGCCCTCTTCACCCGTTCGAGAGCCTTTAACATGCACTGAAACATAGCCATTACCAGTAAATTTTATCGCATTCCCAACAAGATTAATTAAGACTTGTTTTAAACGAAAAGAATCTCCTATGACCTCTTTTGGAACAATATCATCAATATTAACAGTAAATATCAAACCTTTTTCCTGAGCTTTCTCATAGAAGAGACTATGAACATCAGAAATAATATCTTCGACAGAAAATACAGCTTTTTCAACTTCAATTTTTCCAGCCTCAATTTTTGAAAAGTCAAGTATATCATTAATGATATATAAAAGAGATTGCGCTGAAGATTGAAGTTTCCGTAAATAATCCTGTTGTTTCTCTGATAAATCTGTTTTTAAGGCCAAATGTACCATTCCTAGAATAGCATTCATTGGCGTTCTAATTTCATGGCTCATATTCGCTAGGAAGTCACTTTTCGCTCTATTTGCGGCATCAGCGGCATCTTTTGCCTCCAAAAGAGTATGTTCAATCATCTTTCTTTTCGAAATATCAATTAAGGTTGATTGAATGACCACCTCATCATTCCAATGTGTTAATTTGATGTGGTTTTCAATCCATATTTCAGACCCATCCACACGTTTAGCCCTGAACTCATAGCGTTCAGGAACAGTCCGATCGCCTGACATGCGTCTTACGCGATAATCCCTCGCCATGACCGCATATTCATCAGCGTAAAGTTGATCGAGACTTTCTAAAGCGAGCAATGCTTCGACGGTATCAAAACCAAAAATATCAGCGGCCCTATCATTTGCCAAAAGTGGCTTTCCATGTTCTGAAAGAATAATACCTTGCACAGATCCATGAAATAAATTGCGATATCTTTGTTCACTTTTCTCCATCGCTCTCTGAGCGTCTTGTTTTGCTTTAGCGGCTTTTTGTCTTAAAATAAATAAAAGGAATATCCCAATAACAGCAAAGACTGTTAAACCCACAAGAAAAAACAAGCCTTTTCTTAATTTCATAACTTGTTTTTGTTGCTGGCTCACTGTTTTAAGAACATTATCATTAGAATATATATAGAGATCTAAAATTTCCTCTATGACCAGCTTAAAACGATCACTAATATCTTTTAATTCTTCTAATGAAACCTTCTCATAAATTCTAGATTTATACTTTAAGAAGAAAAGGTCTTTCTGCACTCTTTTAAGATCATGATGCAAAGAACCCTCTATTCTATTTATTAAAAATGTTTCATAATCAGCAAGAAGTATTAAAGGAGCGTCAATTTGTTCATCAACTTTGTCTAATAATAATGTGGCTTCTCCTGATAGCCGCATATCATCTAATCTGGTATTCAATGCTGTCATATGTTGGATAAGTTCAGCTAAGAACTGGTGATATTCCAATGTCCCGACAGGTAATTCCTCTTGAACATCTTGCAATAAAGAAGAAACGCCAATACCGACTGCCGCTGAGAGAATAAGAAATCTTAAAAAGAGCCAACCAATTATTCTTTGCATAAATATTTTCATATTGCCACCTTAAGCAATTCTTTAGAAAAGCTATTCATATGAATATTAAAGATTTCATATTTCAATAAAATAGGGCTTTATAGCATTACATCAGGCAACCCAAAATTACATTTTCCTGTATTAATTCTGGTTCACTTTTTAAAACAAAAGGCCCGGCTGATGCCGGACTCTTCCGTTTTGTTCGAACGCCTAGAGCAAAGCTGGTTAA
>DDLW01000210.1 GCA_002340345.1 Alphaproteobacteria bacterium UBA2562
CCATTATGCAGAGGTCTTTCTTGTGTTTTTCGCGCCAACTGCCCCTTATAGCTGATGATCATATTCGCCGTTTTTTCAGCGCTCTCCGCAGCAAGATCAATGGACAGACCGCTGAGCGTGCGCAGCGTAGAAAGGTCTCGGTCAAGAGAGGAAAAGATTTTCAGACCTTCTGCGCCTTCAATTTTAATGACAATCGGATCACGCCACCTTGGATAAAGCTTGGCGTTTGTCTTTTTTTCTTCTTTGGGCTGACCTTGGTCTGAAATCATCATTTTGACCAAAGTAAGGCTCTCGTTACGGCCTGGAAACCGATCTTGCCAATCCTCATAAGCATTGACCGCAAAAATGACAACCACGAACATAGGCACATAAAACCGAAGCCATTGAAACACCATGCCAAGGTTGGTTTCCGCCATATCAGGATAAAAAACCCATTTTATGGCCCGTCCGACCCAGGACCGTTGTTTTTCCGGTTGAGCCTCTAAGAAAAAGGCATCATCGCTATCGTCTAGGAGAGCCTTTTCTGAAGTCTCCGCAAAGATGTCGTCACATTGTTCTTCCAAACGCGCATGGGTTCGTGGATATGCATTCCAGATTTGCCGACGAAGATAGAGAGCGTCTTTGGAGTCAGGGGTCAGGTGATCATAAACTGTTGCCTCAAGCTGAGACGGCTCACTTTCAGACGCAAAATCATGATCAAGGGGCGGGATAAGACTGTCTCCATCAGGACGATGTGCTGGCAAAGTCTCTCCGAGAGCAGAGCCATACAGCCCATAGAGAACATAAATCGATAAAAACAATAATGGAAAAAAGAAAAAGGCTGCCACCAAGGACATGCCAAGATCTTTCTCATAAAGAGCCAGACCTAAAAAAGCGCCAAAAAGAAGAGGCACAATAAGAGAGCTCGATATAAGGAAAAATATCTTCGGACGCCGACGCCCAAAGTTCTGGGATCTTTGCGATGAAATATTTTGGAGAATGCGGTCTTTCAGCGTTAAACATATGTCTGTTTTGAGCAGCCCCCCCATTTCTTTGAGACGGTGACGATCTTTGCGATCGCCCATCACAAGCCAAAGCTTAGCGAACCCTCCCCCAAGCACAGCTGAGAGGAGAATGCTCACCAAAAAATGCAGCGCATGCGCATCATCAAAGGAGGAACTCGGGAGTAAGAGAGAAACCCAGCCATCAAAAAATGCCAAAAGAACTTGGAATCCAATCCATAATATGGCCGTCATTAAAATTTGCGCTCCGACGAAAGCCTCGGCACGGTCTTTCATGGCAACGGTCAATTGGGCGCGTTCTAAGGCATTTTCCGTGATGACATAACCTTGTCTGCCTTTGAAAAAGAGCAATGTTCCCGTGGCCGACCAGCGAAAATGTTTTGGGGCCGCTTCTGGCCAGCCGTCGAGATTGCGGAACCAAAGCGTTGTCCCATCCCAAAGGAAACCTTTCGGCACAGGGATGCCAGGGATCGGCCAAAAATTTCCATTTTTATGGGCTGGAAATTGTGTTGCAAGAGACATGACCATCACCACAACCTTAAGGAATGGCTTTGTTTTACATTATAAAATATTCATTGTCCAAAAAAGATCGTGTCGCCAAAGTCCAACCAGCCATCAGGGTTTAGTTTTGTCGGTCGGTCTTATTCAGCCGCCCTATGCGCCACCAAGCTTTCTAGGCTTTCATGGGCAAGAGCTTGGTTTATTCTTTCTGCGATCTGATCCGACACAGCCTCATAGGGGGCTCTCGCCGGCAAATTTGGGTCATAGAGCGTATAGAGGCTGAGCCCGTCCAACGGCGTTATATACCGCGTTGATCTTAAAAGAAGACTGTCAACCTCTTCTGAAGGCTTCGAGAAAAAGCCAAGACAGGCAAATATCGCCGATAAGGTCAGGGCTTCTGTAATTTTATGACGATGCTCTATTTTTTGTATCGCGCCGATCTTGGCATTTAAAATATCAAAATCCACGGTGATATGTGCTTTGCGGATAAAGCGCTTATCCTTTGTAAATGTCACAGACCACATGGCTGAGGATGTTTTTTCTATGTCAGTGGGTAAAGAGGTTGGTTGTGTTGTTCGCGCCAACTGCCCCTTATAGCTTATGATCATATTCGCCGCGTCTTCAGCACCCGCCGCAGCAAGATCAATGGGCAGACCGCTGAGCGTGCGCAGCATAGAAAGGTCTCGATCAAGAGAGGAAAAGATTTTCAGACCTTCTACGCCTTCAACTTTAATGACAATCGGATCACGCCACCTCGGGTAGAGCTTCGCCGCCATATTTTTTTCTTCTTTGAAGAGACCTTGGCCTGAAATCATCATTTTGACCAAAGCAAGACTGTCATGACGGTCTGGAAAACGATCGCCCCATCCACCACAAGCGTGGACAGCCAAAATGACAACCACGAACACAGCAAAAACCCGAATCCCTTGAAACGTATAGCCAAGGTAAGTGTCTGCCCTATCAGGGAAAAGCAGCCATTTCACAGCGCGCCAAAAGCGAGACTGTCGTTTTTCTGGCTGAGGCGCGTCTGGGAAAAAATCGCCATCGCTCTCGCCTGTTAGAGCCTCTTTTAAGGGGCCTTCACAGACATCATCGCACTGTTCTTCCAAACGCGTATGGGTTTGTGGATACGCATTCCAGATGTGCCGACGAAGCTGGAGAGCCTCTTCGGCGTTACGGATCACATGATTATAAACTGTTGCCCCGCGCTGGGACGGCCCTTTTCCAGACGCAAAATCATTCTCAAAGGGTGGGATAAGGCTGTCTCCATAAGGGCGATGTGCTGGCAAAGTCTCTCCGAGAACAGAACCACACAACCCATAGAGAATATAAATCGATAAAAACAACGTTGGCAGAAAGAAAGAGGCTGCCACAAAGGACATGGCAAAATCTTCCTCATGAATAGCCAGGCCTAAAAAAGTACCAAAAAGCAGAAAAAGAAGCCCAAATATGAGGAAAAATATCTTCGGACGTCGACGCGCAAGGTTATGGAATCTTTGTGATAAAATATTTTGGAGAATGCGGTCTTTCATCGTTAAGCATGTGTCTGTTTTGAGCAGCCCCCCCATTTCTTTGAGGCGGTTGCGATCTTTGCGATTCCATATCGCAAGACAAAGCTTGGTCAAGACCCCCCCAGTCACAGCTGCGACGAGTATGCTGGCCAAAAAGTGAAGCGCATTCACATCATCAAAGGAGGAACTCTGGAATAAGAGAGAGGTCCAGCCATCAAAAAATATTAAAAGAGCCTGAAACGCAACCCATGCCATGATCATCACGAAAACCTGCACCTCTTCTAAAAGCTCGGCGCGTTTTTCCATGGCAAAGGTTAATTGTGCGCGTTCTAGGGCATTTTCCGTGATCACATGGCCTTGTTTGCCTTTAAAAAAGAGCAATGTCCCCATGGCCGACCAGCGGAAATGTTTTGGAGCGGCTTCCGGCCAGCCGTCGAGAGTGCGGAACCAAAGCGTCGTCCCATCCCAAAGGAAGCCTTTCGGCACAGAAATGCCGGGGATCGGCCAAGAATTTCCATTTTTATGGGCTGGAAATTCTGTCGCAAGAGACATGACCATCACCTCACATTCAAGGAAAGGTCTTGTTTTACATTATAAAATTCCCATTGTCCAAAAAAGATCTCGCCGCCAGAGTTCAGAACATTTCGTTTTTAACTTGAAGCCGGTGACATGCTGTAAACGCAGCAAACTCTAAAAACGAGAGACGTTCGTTTCTGTTCCTGAAGACGGCTCTGCAATCCATTGGATCAAAGTGTCCAACCGCTCATGCTTTAAAGCTTGATCAATTCTGGCGGCAATTTTGTCGGCCACAACCGTATAGGAGGCCGCCGCCGGCAAATTTGGATCGTAAAGCACATAAAGGCTAAGCCCATCAAGAGGTGTGATATGGTCACTTGATGTCAAAATACTCTCAATCTCTTCTGGTGGATCGGACAGAAGGCCAAGACAGGCAACCACCCCCCATAAAGAAAGAACAGAAGCGATCTCACGCCGTTTTGATATTTTTAACGAATCGCCCAAGTTCACGTTCAAAAGGTCGAAATCAATCTCAATAAAAGCTTTACGGATAAAACGCTTGTCTTCTGTTGTTTCTAAAGAATGCCAGGCAGAAGAAGAGTTTTCTTCTTCTGAAAGGACAGGCTTGTCTTTTATTTTTCGCTCTAAGCGTCCTTTATATTCTATGATCAGATTTCCGGGCTCCTGTCCTTCTGCGAAGCGGATCGATAAGCCTGTCAGATAACGCAGCTTTTCAAGGTCATCATCTAACGTTTTAAAGATCTTTTGGCCTTCTTCTCCTTTAATTCGTATGACAATCGGGTCGCGCCATCGCGGATAAAGTTTGGTCGCGCCGTCCTGTTGAGCGTGGCCTTTTGGCGCTTCTGAGATCATCATTTGCACAAAAGCAAGACTGTCCGTGCGCGTTGGGAAACGATCTTGCCAGCCTCTGTAATAATCACCGATAAACCAGACCACCGCCCCCCCAACCATAACAATCAGAAAGCTCTCAAGGACAAATCTCGTTTTGCCCCCTATCGCATCAAGGTTGAACAGCCGCGTCACGGCTTTCCGAAGCCATATGCCGTCTGTTCGCTCTTTTGGGGATGTCTGTGCAAGGCTGTCTTGATATTGCGCCTTCAAAAGCCCTTGCAAATGGGGATAAGCTTGCCAGATTTGCTGACGAAGGCGTAAAGCATCTTGTATATGCGGTGGTATCCTGCCTTGAACAGAGGCCTCATGGGCTGTGAAATCATCCAAAGACGGCGGCGTCAACTTGTGCCCATAGGGCCTATGGACAGGCACGGTCTCTCCAAAACCAGAGCCACGTCCTGCTCTGAGGCTAAAAATCAATGCACCAAAACTGAAAAGACATCCAAAAATAGAAAACCCCAGAAGGGTATTATGCTCTTGTATGAAAAACAAAATCATAGCCGCACAAGAAAGGCCTGTTAAAACACTAAAAGAAATCGTCATTTCTTTTCTAGTGATTGCATGTGGATACAATCTTCCTGACATTATATCCTGAGGCGTAATCTCTTTTTGAGTGATATGGCTAGAAAATTCTGAGTTTTTTAAATGTTCTGCATTTTTTTGAGTTTCTTTTTTCTGGCGTTTCCAAATCCAAAGACCAGCCACCACAGAATTGACAATCGCCGCCAGAATAATACTTAAAATCGCATGGACAAACGAAACTTCATCAAAATACATGTTTGGTAGGATAGAAATCCATCCCTGGAAAAAAGATAAAGCGCCGTAAAAAAGGGCCGCCATGATCATGAAGAAAAAAGGCGATAGCATCGGCACATCATCTTCATCTTTTTCTATAGCCGATTTTGCATCTGCAAGAGCCTCATCTGTAATAACGTAATTCTTCTCACCTGTAAAAAAGAGCAAGACACCTGAGCGGGACCATTGAAAATCTTTTGGTGCGGCCTTTAGCTCACCATTTTTTTCCCGAAACCAAAGGGTGGTTCCGTCCCACAAAAATCCCTTTGGTAAGGGAGTCCCCGGCACCGGCCAAAAATTTCCATTCCCATCGGTCGGAAAATCAGTTGCAAGGGACATGATAACTCACCTCAAAACCATGGATGAGTCATTTTTTACATCACATAGCACTCACTGTCCAAAGATATGAGACTTTAAAGACATTTCTCGTCAAAAGAGTCCCTGAACCCCTCTGATGATCCCTTGTCCTGCTTTCCAACTTCAAGCTTTTCAATGGCTTGCCAGATTACCCCCTACGACATCCGCGATAAATCGAGAAGACCATTTTCTTCAATCCATCTTTGATCCTGCGGATAAATTGGGATTCGCAAGATAAAAGGCGCGAATGGCCATGCTTTCGACATCTGCCAAAGACTGCCCAAGACCTTGTTCTGCGGACCGGCGCTTTGTCAGAAAAGACTCTTTTGCGTTCTGGCAAACCTGTTTTGCATGATCGGCATAACGCGTGATTTTTTTGAAAATCATTGGTTTACTCCTTTCGCAAATCTCTCCGTGCTTTTGCACAATGGTTTATTTGCGAGAGCAAAGGGCAAAGTGATTGCTTCATCACTTTGATCCATTTCGCGGTAAAAACAAAGACTTACAGCATTTTTGGGCTCGAAGAAAAAGCAAAATGCTGTAGACTACAAAGCAAATCCTGCGCCAAATATGATATATTGGTGACGATTTATACTTCTGCGAAAGGCCTTGTGCCGCATTCTCCCAGACGAAAGAAAAAACCGCCGCTCAAGAAACCTCTCACGCCAGCATTAAGCTTAACGGAGAGGCGTAAAGATCGGCTTGCCGAGTAAGGTTAACAAAGACTCAAATCTCAAGACCCAGCCCCTGGAGGGCGAAAAAGCTCTAAATGACTCTCAATAAAACGGGTGACAATCGCCGCAACCTTGTCATCACCGGCAGGCGTATAATGCATCATGTCACTATAAAGAATAGGATCATGCGGCATTTCTTTCGCTAAATCGATCAAAGGGCTTTTATGAATCGCAGCCACATCACGGGTAACAGCGTTATAGAGCTCCATAAGCCTATGATGTTCTTTGCCGGTCTGGCCATTGAACAGCACAGCTGAAAGATCGATAGCCTCCCCAGACATAGCGTGGGGGCCAAATAAAATGGGCTGGGTGATGAAAACGGGTAAAGCGCCAGCCTGCTTTGTGTTTTCAGCCAGCTCTTCTAATCTTTGCCGGAACCCAGGGAGAAATTGCGTTTTATGTTGTTCCAGAGTCTTAGAAAAAGCTGGGCGAGGATTTGCCTCCCCCTCTGGCAAAATGGCGAGCCCTGAAACATCAATTTTTCCATAATTACGACTATAACGTTTTGCTTTTGCCTTGCGGCTGATCATATCTGCGAGACGACCAAGTTCGGTCTTGGCTTTTATCCAATTGGACACATCTCCCAAACCAGGGGTCTCATACCAATCTGGCTTTAAACGCTGATCATAGCGCACAGCGATATCATTGCCGATGTCATTAATGCCTACCAGGTAAAAAATCACCTCTGGTTTGAGATCAACCAAAAAGTCTTTCAGCAAAACAGTGTGGCCAAAACTTGAATGGCCATCCAAGCCTGCATTATTGACCCAGAGATTGGGAATTGCAGAAGAAAGCGCTTGCCCTACCTTTTCTGACCATGTTTCTCCGTCCGAGAGATAAAATTCTTCTGTTGTGCTCCCCCCAACAAAAAACCATTTCTGGAAATCCTCAGGTCTTTCTGGCCAATTGGGGCCCCGAAAGCCAAGATTGTTTTTCGTATGCACAACCAACTGATCTTTCGCCCCTTCGGTTCCGGGGATTGTGACTTTATATTGGCGATGGGCTGGGAGAATAATTTTATTGGCTTGCACTCTTGTTTCAAAAGGATTCCAAATCTGGAGAAAAAACTCCATGAGGAGAAGAGAACAGAACAGGCCAAAAACAACTAAAAAACCATTGATCAGTATTTTTTTTAATTTTGCCATTTTAAAATCTACAGTCCGAGAGACAAAGGGATCTTCTTAGGAAAACACTCTATAGGTTTTTTATGACAGCATTTTACTTTTATACTGAATCAGAAAAAATGCTGTGCGGTTTTGTTTCTGCCGCAAAACGAAAGCGACCAAGGGGATCCCCCTGATCGCACTTTACTCTAAGGTCTTATTTTTTACGTTCCCCCACCCCCCACGTCTTCTTGAACGTCTTCTTGCATGATTTTATAATATCCTGGCAAAACTTCATAGAGTTTGCAACGACCTGCTGCCGTCATCTCAACCCATTTCCCACGGCGATCTTCTTGTATTTCTGTCATTATGATCAAGCCATCCTGCTGCAAGCTTTTCAATGTATTTGTGACAACCGGCTTGGAGACATCAAGCTTTTCGACAATCTCACGAATGGCCAATTTTTGCCTATCACACTCACGGTCTAGCACAATTAGAATAAAAAATCGTGTTTGTGAAAGTCCTTGGCGCATGAAATAGGCATCAAGCTTACGGATCAAAAGACTTGCTTGCCGCAACATATGCAAGGTTCTATCAAGCTTATCACACGCCACGTCTGGGAATTGTGCTGCATAACGGTCCAGCATCTCTCGGGTTGGAAGATCTTTGAGAAAAAACATCAGGCCATCGCTTTGTTGGGCGTCTTATTCGAGGCCGACGGCATTGCTTTCTATAAAAGATCAAGAAGATCTTTTCTCATGAGGCTGGCCCCAAAATGATGAAGGATATGCGCCTCAAAATAATCGGTCTGACTTTGGGTAAAAGCGCCACAGGCATCAAGAACACTGTAGGCTTCATACCCCATGTCATGCGCTTCTCGCAAGCTTGACTCCACGCAGACATGGGTCGCAAAGCCCATAAAGATCAGCTTATCAAAGCCATTATGGCGCAAATAAGGATCTAAAGTTGAGTTTTCAAAACGCTGGCTCCAGAGCGCCCTTGAACGCAAAACTCTCCGGGCTCTGGGACAAAGGGAGCGACAAATTCTGCGCCTGTGGCCGTCCATGTCTTTGCCCGAGGGATCGCCCCTGACAGTCCGCGTTTCCCAACACCGCGACCAAAGAGCAAATAGTCAGGATCTTGCCTTAGATCTAAACCAGCATGGGCAATACCCCACCCGGCCTGCCGTGCTTTCATCAGGATATGACCAGCATTTTTAACGGCTTGCTCGAAGGGGAGCAGGTCTTTGACGAGTAAGTTTTTAAGCCGAGCCTCTTTTCCAATCCATTCTTCTTGGAATTCAATAAAAATGAGGGCTGTGCGATTTTTGTCCTTATTGGTTATCATGCTAATTTCCTATTGAGGCAAGAACGATCATTTCGCGCGTGAGCGATATTAATTATCATACTAACTAATATCGCTTCCGAAATTGCCTGTCAAAATGAAAATCCCTTTCCCCTACCCACCGTCGCCCACCAACGTAAAGGCTGCCCAGAAAAAAGGATGCGCTTTCTGCGGATCCCGAATAAGGTTGCCTTGCGCCTGGCGTAAAGCTTGTGCAATATTTGCAAAGTTTTGCTGGCGAAATTGACCGAAAAGACGCCCCATCAAAGCCACTGTGGCGTCTGATTCCACCTGCCAATGGGAAACGAGAAGAGAGCGCGCCCCGGCATAGAAAAAAGCGCGTGCCAACCCTGACAGCGCTTCGCCTCCTAAGCGTTCCGCGCCCGTCTCATCAGATATTTGCGACGCCCCGCCGGTATTACAGGCCGACAACACGACCAAATCCGCATCCAGCTTCAGACCAGCCACCTCGCTTGCGGTGAGAAGGCCATCGCTGGCTTGCGTTATGGCGGTTTGCGTGGGGGGCGATAACGCTAAAGCCGGTTCCGCTTGACAGCTCAATTCCCCCGGCAAAAGGCCATGGGTCGCAAAATAAACGGTCCGATAGATGCTGAGATCTTGTCGCCGTAAATCTTGTTCATTCGCAGCCGCCCCAAGGAAAAGATCAGCTTCAGAAGCGTTGAGGGCCCTTGCGACTTGCTGAACCTCCCTTGCGGTGCCCGGGAGTGGGGCCAGACCCGCCAATAACGCAGAGGGCACGGGTTTATCAGGAACACAATAGCGCTCTAAAAGCTCAAGCCCAGCGTCTGACCCACGATAGGTGGGATTTCCAAAGGCAACCAAGGGCTTATGTGATTTTGGGGCTTCGGGGGTCTCCCGCAAACTCACCAAAGCCCGAACGGATGGCACAACACTTAAAGCATGGCGCTGCCCAAACCAAGAGGCCTGATGATAAGCTTCCCCACGCGGCGGCGGTTGATCAATCAAAAGCCCAAAAGGTAAAGAGAGCAAAGCACCGCTTGGGACAAGAATAAGATGATCCTTGCGCGGAAGATGCTGGACGAGAGGCCCTAAAAGTTCTTGATAGGTCTCATAGGCTAAGGACATATCGAAATATCCAAGATCGCCCCCCGTCAGCGCAAAAGCTTTTCGCAACTTCAAAACACGGTCTGCAACCTGGTCTTCTGTTACGGCCAGGGGAAAAGGGGTCACCCCGGTGCGATCAACAGAGAACACAAACCCTGCTTCCTCCCCAATGGCAAAGAACAGCAAAGCTTCTGCTTCTTTCAAAAAAGGTTTCAAAGCTTCATAAGACACTGGGCTCGGGGCAACAAGCTGTGCATAGCGTGGAAAAGCCTCGATCAAACGCGTGTCCAGAACCTCTGCCGCGCGGGCCGCTTCGCGCACGGCTTGGCGCAAAGTGTTGAGAGAGAGATCATCTCTCTCGCCTTGGGACGTCACAAGAGCGCGCCCGAAACGTTGGCGTAAAAGATCACGCAGTCTTTGGGCTTCTTGTGCATCACGGATCAAAGAGGCGATGGTCGGATCCTCTGTCTGCAAGCGCACGGTCATCTCGGCAATGCTTCGTGCGGCAATCCCGGCCTTATTCAGTTGAACGGCTTGGAACATATCCTCATAGCGAGCTGTTTTCTGCGCTTGAGATCTTGGATTTTCCCCCAAAGCTTGGGCCTGTTCATAGGCTGTCAGGAGGAAGCTTTGTAATCTTGTAATATCAATGGGATCGCTGAGTGTTTCAGATAATTCCCGATCCAGAATCGCCAAACCTTGGCGAGATTCTGTGATCACAGCCTCTGTCTGTTGTGTTGCGCGCAACACAGATCCAAGCCATAAATGCGACAGCGCCGTTGGGCGCGTTTCCCCTAATGCCAGCTTTTTTGTGTCTAAAGAAAGTTTTTGGCGTTTTTGCGCCTCTTCTAAATCGCCTTCCGCCAACGCCACCCGTCCTAAAAGCTCGTCCGGATGGGCCACCCACCAATCGGGGGCACTCTCTGAACGGCGAATAAGAACACGAGACAAATGTGCCGCAAGCTTTGCCGCCTTCCAATCCTCTTTTTGAAACGCCACCGTTGCTTGGACATAGAGACCATGGGCAAGATCTGCAACCGTGCGATCAAGCAAGTCTCTCACCGGTAAATTTTGGTTTTGAACTGTCTGAATGATTTTTTGCCTTTGACGATTGGCCTGCTGAACCAGGGTCCAGGCCGGCACCAAAGCCCCACGATTGGCGTGATCCATCGCGCGATAGGTCAAAAATCTTGGGAAATCGAGTGGTGAGGACGCTTTTTTGATCACGGTTTCTGCTTGTTGGAACAGCAGATCCGCTTCACTAAAACGCTCTTGATTGCTGAGTTCAATGGCAATCCGTGTGAGAACATCACCACAATCGGGATCTTCCACCCCGAAGACCCCTTCACACAAGGTCAAAGCTAACCGTAAGACCCGCTCTGCCGCTCGATAACGGCCCAAGACATTATTCAAGGTGCTGACCTGCATAAGATCGCGAAAGGTTTCAATATTTTCTGCATTCTGAGAGCGGTTCGTGCTGTTGGCCTCGGGCATCTGTGTCGAGATCTCAGACGGCACAGCTTTTTGCGCTGGCTGTTGGGCCAAGCCCTCTTGCAGACCCACCAGGGTCGCCCAAAAGACCCCTATCAAAACACGCAGCCGGGCACGGGGAAATGTCATGGCATCTCAAATCAAAATTGATAAAGAGCGAAACTTGGCAATTGATAATTTTTAATCGGATCGCGCTGGCTATCTTCCGCGTTCGGATCGGTTGGACGGTAAGAGAGAAGCCCAGGAATCAAAGTCGCTGGCTGCCCTCCGAAAGCATCTTCTGGGACAGATCCGGACATAAGCGCATCAAAGCTGTCTAAATTTCCTAAAATTTCCAAAGCCTCTTGCGCTTGTTCCGGACCGAGTTCTCCAATCAACTCTCCCAGAATGGCTTCAGAGAGCATATCCTCATTTGAGGCTTCCAAAAAGTCACTTAATTCTTCGGAGTCATTCTCAAGAAGCTCTGGGAAATCAGAAACATCCACAAGCCCGGAGGGAGACGCACCAGAAGCCACACTCCCGCCCCCTATAGGGGGAGGTGCAAGAGGCAACACCCAGCCTGGCATCAGGGTCGCTCTTGGAACATCTGGGATCTCACCCTCAAAGACGGGGTCTGGGGATAGAGCATCTTCTAACAGCCAGCAAGAAATCAGAGAACAATTATTGATGAAATGATTTTTACTGCTTGGAATCGCAACATTCGCATCACGAATCGTCAAATCTCCAGCCACGCCGTTCACAATACCAAAAAGATTCGCACTCGGCCCTCCCACAGTCAAGCTGTTCACATTCATCCCCGTCCCAGTCACAGCGCCGATCAAGGTCGCTGTTGGTGTGGTCAGGCCTGTAAAATTGATGGCACCACTCTGCGCATTTAAAGTCAAAGACGTGCCGCCATCTAACGTTAAGGCCTTTATGGCGCCACCATTTGTGTTAAAGCTATGGGTGCCTGTAAGAACAGTTTCACGGGAAAGAATGAGGTTGCCACCATTCGTATTAATATCCCCATTATTGACCTGAAAAACCCCAGGACTCGCGCCCCCAACGACAATATTCTGCGCGCCAATGGTGTTGATGCTGCCATTCATGATAATGTCCCCTCCTGTACGCAAACGGGTTGCATTTGTGAAAACGGGACTACTGAGAATCATATCATTGGTCATCGAACTGTCCCCCAGGATGACCGATGAGGCTGTCATAGAAGCCAGCGAAGTCGCATCAATCGCAACATCGGCGGCACCGCTATTCGCACCCACTTCAAGGCGGTAGGTGGTTGCGGAGGGCAGGACTGAAATTCTCTCTCCTGTCACGCTCCCGGTGATGCTGAATCCCGCATTGGATTGCAACAGAACATCATTTCCATTGGCATTCACGGTGCCAGGAATTGTCAAAGCCCCACCATTATGGCCACCATCAGCATCGGCTATCAATGTCGTCGCACCATGAGAGGAAATGTTTCCTTGCACAGAGAGATTATTGTTCGCACGGGCCGAAAAGCCCCCTGTGCCAGAGGTTAAAGTGCCATCTAATGTAACATGTATCGCTGCAAAGCTCATACTGCCGCCAGCGGCAGCGGTTATACTATCGCCACCACTCAGGGAAATTGATGACCCCGCGCCAGATCCACCTGCAGTAAAGCTTACAGAACCGCCATTTGTTGTAATCGTATTCCCTCCAGCAGAGACCGTATTTGCAATAGAATTAATATTTAAATTTCCAGTCCCTGTATCTATAGTTGTTCCTGCAAGAGAAATATGGCGCCCGTTCAGAGAAACATTGCCGCCCCTTGTGTTAATGTTTGAATTATTTTGGAGCGTTAGCAAATTGTTTGAAGTCATATCAAGATGAAGACGATTATTCGTGCTTGCAATCTGAACATTGGCCGCGAGGGTCATAGCGCCATTTGCGGTCAGCGTGAGGGTTCGATCATTCAGCCCTGTGTAAATAATATCCGTATTGATGTTAATATTCCCTGCCCCCCCAGCACCGCTTGCGGTCAGAAGGGTCACATCACCGGTCGATAAAGCGGCTAAAAGATCCGCCACATCCAGATTAGACACAGCCGTTGGGGTCGTTTCTTGGAACACCCCTGCTATCGGACCTTCAATGTCTGTCGCACAGGCCGTGCAAATATTGATTGTCGTCGGATCTAACAGGAGATGACCAATCCGCCCTTGCGCGGCCCCAAGATCTGTCAGGCCTTTAAAGGTAAGATGGTCTTTTCCAGAGATTTCGGCAAAGCCCCCATCGCCTCCAAAAGCGCCGCCTGTTGCGGACAATTGGCCATGGAAGACAGTACTGCCATCGGACCACAAAATGACACGTCCACCATCGCCCTGATCATGGGCATCCGCGCGTAAGATGACATCCTTGCCAATCTGTGTCACCGAAGACCGCCTGACCTCTCCTTGCCCTTGATAATCGCCGCCGATCTTCAAAACACCACCGCCATGGGGGCCAGACACATCGACCACCGTCTTCTCAAACAGCCCCACACGCTCGCCCGTTAAGGTGATGTCCCCGCCTTTGCCATTTTCGCCCTGAGCAGTCAAATGGCTATTTGTGATGACCAGATCTCCGGCGCTGGTTTTGTCGCCAATTTGATCGGCGACAGCATCATAATTTGCGGCAAAGGACATCTCTTTTGCGGCAATATTCGCTTCCTGTAAGACAATATGGCGGTTTGCCTGGGCTGTTATTTGCCCTTGGGGCGTCTCCAGCCTACCTTCAAGAGACATATCCCGGCCTGCTTCTAAGTGAAGATCCAAAGTCCCAGAGGTGGCCCCACTCTTCTGGCCTTTTTCTTGGCGAATGTCGCCAGCGGCTTTCAGGGTCAAAAGGACTTCGCCATGGCCTTCTGTTTTTTCGAGATTGCCCGACAGGATAATATCGCCCCTGCTCCCCTGGGAAGAATCCCCGCCTGTGTCTTCCGTCGCAACCGATTCTCCGCCCACAGCAACAATTTCAACGGACATGTCACGATTTAAAGCCTCTTCGACACGGTGCGCGACAATTTGTGAAAAAGACTCCTGGCTTGAAGAGGCTGTTTTAATGAGCGCAATATCCGCAGCCTCGAGACGCCAAACACCCCCCTGCCCTTCCAGCGCTGAAGTATCGACCCGCCCCCTGAAGTCCAGTTTGCCTTGGGACGCGGTCACAACCCGTCCCCCAAAACTGCCTTGCGCCAAACCCTTGGCTTCAAGAACAGCCCCAGCCTGCACTGTTGTCTTTTGCACAGAAGATAGAGTGATGTCCCCCCCGGCTTCTTGCCCGCTTGCCCGTAAAGCCGCTGTTTCGGTCACCAAGACCCGATCTCCAGAGATCTTAATATGGCCACCTTGGCTGTCTGGATCTTCGCCCAAAGCGTCTATCCCGCCCGAAACCTTCACAGCCCCGCCTGTTCCCCCGAGAATAACGGTCCCGCCGCGTTTGGAAACACTATTGGCCTTCACATAGCCATCCATATTCACAACATTTTCGAGCAGTCCAGGAATTGCTTTTGCCGCGAGCGAGACCGTGCCGCCATCAGCATGAATGCGCCCGCTGTGCGAGACCAAAGCTTTGAGGTCCGAGGCTTCAACGCCAGCCGGTAACGCCTCTGTCGGCAACCGTAATGTCAAAAGATTATCGCCATATAAATCAAGGGTAAAAGCCTGGGCTGAGCCCAAAGCAACCCGCCCGAGCCGTGCGGTGATCACGCCTTCATTCCTGACGACCGGTGCCACAAGCGCAGCATAGCCCCCTTGCCTGACTGTAATCGTGCCTTCATTGACAATCATGCCTGGGGGAAAAGCCTCATTTTGAGAAAATTCAAACTTCCCAGCCATGAAATCCTGATTGAGAATATCATGGGTCGTGGCCATCAAATTACCGACATTGACTTCGGATCCAGCCCCAAAGATCACCCCATTAGGGTTGACCAGCATAACTGTACCATTGCCCTCTAAACGGCCATAAATCTGAGAAAGATCCCCACCAACCACACGATTAAGCACAATTGCCCCCGCATGAGGTTGATAGAACTGCGTTTTTTCACCCGGCGCAATGGAAAAACTGTCCCAATCTATGATCAGCTTATCGCTTGTTTGATGGACATCTACAGACGATCCCGTCTCTTCAATCGTACCGCTGCCCGCTTGAATCTGCCCCCCTTGCGGATTCGCGGCGCTTTTTGTATTGGGAAGACAAACAAGACCGACAAAAAGAGGCACTCCCAGAGCCATTTTCTGGAAGGCAAAAGCGGGCATTTTGCCATCAAAGTGCGTGTTATTGTCGTTCCGCTTTATCATCACATTTCTGAGCTCTCCAAAGCCTTCTCCCTTGTCAACGCCGATCGGGCAAAGCGCTAATAGCGCGCATTGAGGCCGAAATAAATCCGATGGTCCATTTCACGATGATCTGCCCGTGCCGCAGGTCGGGTCAAAGGCTTTGCATATTCAAGATACGTCGCCAAACCGAAATCGGTCACAGTCCGAAACCCAACCCCCGTCGATGCTAAAGTTCTCTGTTGTTTAATGGCAGGATCTTCATCCCAGACAGCACCAGCATCATAAAAACCATAAAGTTGCAGTCTATTCAGCCATGGTTCGCGCACATAATAATCATATTGAAGCTCTAGACTCCCCCCAAGGCCATGATCGCAGGTAATCTCCCCGCCATCATAGCCACGTCCAATCCGCGCGCCCCCAAGCCCGAATTCCTGCAATGCAAGAACAGGTTTTGTGGCAAATTGCCCAAGAACCGTTGTCGACATGGCAAAATTCCAGTCGAGAGGCTGTAAATGTGTCGCATCCAATGTCAGCTTTGTAAAATCGGCCTGGCCATCCTGGCGTGACAAAAAACGGTCACCGGCTTTTGACGCGCCAAAGATAGGCAAGCCTTGGGTCACATCCAAGAGCACAGCCGATGTCCCGCCGAGAAAACCATTTTGCCGATAATGGGCACCGGCTTGCAAAAGATGCAGCCGATCGCGGTGGAGTGTCTCGTTAAGAAGATCAACTTTATTGCGCTGGAGAGAGAGCCCGGCATGGAGATCAAGGCGCCTTGCGCGACTGCGTATCACAGGGTGGTGCATTTTCAGATCAACGCCAAAAATCTCGCCTTCAACATCTAAAGCGTCGAGTTCCTGCCCTGGCTCTGTCAGAGCATAATGACCCGCAACACTCACACTTGTCCCCTCTTCTGTCACAGGGATCTCATACCGCGCTGAGCTTGAGACCAACTCTTTTGCATCTAAGGATAGCATGACTTGTGTTTGCAATTGCCCCCCCTGGCCAAAAGGGCTATTGACCGTGGCCGCGACAGTCGCCGCTAAGGGACCAATATAAGCAGAGTTACGATTTTCGATTGTGGCCGAAACCCCTCCCCACACTTCGCTCACTGTTGCAATCAGCTCTGTCGCTCCCTTTTGTGTCGGCGAAGGCTGCAACATTGCACTGACCGTAACACCAGGCTGGCTATTGACATGTAATAAATATTTTTCTGCTTTTCCCAAGTGAAAAGGGCGTTGTTGGCTGATGGGAAGCAGTGTTTTCAGAATTTTTTTCTTTAAGGCTTGATGGGACGCATTTTCGACTTTGACGCGATCGACATAGCCTTCAACAATGGTCACTTTATAAATGCCATCAGAGACTTCTTGCGGTGGAAAAAAAGCAAAGGAAAGAACATGACCTTCGCCCGCATAATATTCTTGTATAAGATTTGGAATTTCGTAAAGGTCTCCAAACGTAATGTCTGTCTTTAAGAAGTCTTTAAAGAGATCTTTTAGAAAATCATCTGAATAAATTTCATTTCCATTGAGAAGAACATCATCTAAATAGAGTTCTTCTTCTGCAATCGCTTCAGGAACATCCGCACCTGGCGGCAAATGAATCGAAAATGTAATGTCCTCAAGGCTCACCATAGAAGAGCTCGGCTCTGCCTTCTGCCGCCCGACTTGGCTTGAGTCTGGTAACCGGTTTGGAGACGTCGTTTGAGCGACCGCGTCCATGGATATACAAAAAATGATAAAAACACAGAGAGCGACAAACAAACACTCAATAGACAATACACCTCTTCTGTTTCTATAGTTTAAGAAATATACATCCATAAAAAGGAAACCTTCAGAGCAAAGGGCAAAAAGATAATTTGATCTTTTTGGTCCCTTTTGCGGCAAAAACATAACTCTTACAGCATTTTTCCGATTTAAGATAAAAGCAAAACGCTGCACTCTAAAATTAAAAAACGGCAAGAAAATACTATCTAAATACCTAAATTTATCGATATAGTCTAGTTTTTATAAATGGTAGAATTATTTCGATAATGATTTTAAAAACCCTTTAGTTCAGGTTCTTACTTTTACCAGTTTGTATGAGAGCAAAGTTCAATCAATTGGCTCCCTCGATTTACCTCGGATTTTGTGTTGCGAAGCCTCGGAAGTTATTGAAAAGCTTGAGACTGAAAATCAAGAAAAGAGGTCATGAGAGGTTTCCCATTAAATTGATCATTGCCGTTTTCCGGCGCGACAAAGGCCGTCGATATCTTGTTATAATTTAAAATAAAATGCTACCCTCTCTAAATCCATCCAACATCCTTTGAAATAGTTCCAGAATTCTCGAGTGAAAAAATATTTATAACTTGTCGTAAAAAATTTAAGCCATAAGATGAAACTGAATATATTTACCCTTCGAAAATCTATTTTTTGTTTTCTTTCTATAAAGACTTTCAATTTATACAGAATTAATCTACGATATCATAAGAATAAATTATTTATATACATTAGAGAAAAAGGCAAAGACATAGAGCATTTCCACTGATTCAAGATAAAA
>DDLW01000106.1 GCA_002340345.1 Alphaproteobacteria bacterium UBA2562
CGTGGTACTTGAACGCAAACTCAAAAACCAAAGGTTTTAAAAAAGGACTCAGACGTGACCATAGGCTTCGTAGATTTGGACCGTGTGACATTGTCCTATCCAGGCAGTGATGAATGCGCCCTTGGTGAAACCACCATGAAAATCAAAAAGGGAGAATTTGTTGCCGTTGTCGGCCCAAGCGGCTGTGGAAAATCGTCTCTCATGAAACTTGTCACCGGCCTTATGCCCCCGACAACCGGCACGATTATTGTTGCGGATCAGGAGGTCAAAGGCCCTCTCAAAATCTGTGGCATGGCGTTCCAGAACGCGACCCTTCTGCCCTGGCGAACAACCTTACGCAATGTGCTTTTGCCTTTGGAAATTGTCGAACCCCATCGTCGCCTGATCAAGCAGAAGTCCCATCGAAAAAACTATGAGGATAAAGCTCGTGCTCTCCTTGCCACGGTTGGCCTTGAAGGATTTGAGGATAAATATCCTTGGCAATTATCGGGTGGCATGCAGCAAAGGGCCAATCTCTGCCGTGCTTTGATCCACGAACCTGACCTGCTGATGCTGGACGAGCCTTTTGGCGCCTTGGATGCCTTTACCCGTGAAGAGCTGTGGGACATTTTACAGACGCTTTGGCTGCAACGCCCCTTTACCGTTATTCTCGTGACCCATGATTTGCGCGAAGCCGCTTATCTTGCCGACACCATTTATGTCATGAGCAAGCGCCCTGGCCGTATTTTGCTTCGTCGTGAAAATGATCTCGCACGGCCACGCACAGAAGACAGCACATATTCCCAAGATTTCATGGATCTCGTCCATGAACTCCGCGATAAAATCCGCACGGTGAGGGCCGCCTAATGAAAGAGATTCTAAAGTCAAAAGGCCTTCAACAGGCCCCCGCTTGGTTGACCACAATAGGGTTAATTGTCCTTTGGGAGTTGGCCGTTCGCCTTTTTGATATCCCTGAATATATTTTGCCAGGGCCACTCGCCTCTTTTGAAGCTATTGTCACCTATCGAGAGGCCATCTGGCTGCATGCTCTGCAAACCCTTTACACAACCCTTATTGGCTTTGCCATAGCCGTTGTGTTTGGACTTTTACTGGGGGCTTTTGTTGGGTCTTCAAAAGCCGTTTATGATGCCTTAAATCCCTTGCTCATCGGCTTTAACTCGGTACCAAAAGTTGCCGTTGTCCCCATTCTCGTCATGTGGTTCGGGGTTGGCACTGTTCCGGCTATCTTGACAGCGTTCTTAATTTCCTTTTTCCCGATCGTTGTCAATGTCGCCACAGGCCTCGCCACATTAGAACCTGAACTCCAGGATGTTTTACGGTCTTTAGGGGCGACAAAACGCGATATCCTGATCAAAGTTGGTTTTCCACGCTCTCTGCCCTTTTTCTTCGCCTCTTTGAAAATCGCCATTACCCTAGCTTTTGTCGGCTCAGTGCTGTCTGAAACCGTGGCAGCCAATAAAGGCGTTGGCTATCTGATGATGTCGGCCAGCTCGCAATTCAATACGCCGCTCGTTTTTGCCGGTCTCATTGTCATCGCGGTAATGGGGATTGTCATGTATGAGGCTTTTAATCGTATTGAGCGCCGTTCCACTCGCTGGGCTGTTCGGGGACAATCTTAAGTCAAAAGCTTTTTGAAAGACTTTTTCTCGAAAAAGGCGTTTGAGGTGTACGCAAGCGAAAAATAACAGCCTATATCCTGTGGAAACTCTTACCAAGGACGCAACCGACTATCGATGAACTGCTTTTTATGATCCGCCAAAAAATGAGCCGCATCATGGTCATGGGTGAGGAGGACCAAAGCAAGATTATGATGCACCTTCAGATCATGGAGCACTTGCAAAATACGGGTGCGCGCCCGCATATCAAGGGAAGAAGTCGGCTCATCCGCCACAAGATATTTCGGATGCATCGCCAGCGCCCGGGCGATGACCAACCTTTGCGCTTCGCCACCGGAGAGCGTTGACGCCTTGCGTGCAAGAAAAGCGTTTTCCGTCGGCAAGCCAACATGTGCAAGAAGGGTTTTCACATCCTCTTCTTCCCCAGAGAGGGCGGTGCGCCGCCCCCAGCAGCCCCCTTGCTGAGACTGCAACCGGCGCGGCTCTGCAAGGCATTCGGCGACCGTGAAATGGCGCGCCAAAGCACGATGGGGATGTTGGGCAATCAGCGCTGCGGTCGCCTGGTGACCGGGCCTGTCTTGACAGACATCCTTCCCAGACACAGACAGATCCCCTTCTTCCGCCAGTAACCAAGTGATCCGACCCGTCTGCGGCGTCTCAAAGCCTGTCAAAAGCCGCGCCAATGTGCTCTTCCCGCAGCCACTGGGACCAACCAGCGCTAAGCAAGAACCGGCGGGGACAAAGAGAGATTGCGCCTTCAGGAGAATTTTGTCTCCAATCGCATGCGTAACGCCAGCAACATGGAGTCCCTCTTGGGGTCCCGCTCTATCCTCAGCGGTTTCCTTCCAGCGTGATGGACAAGAAACCGCTGAAGCGTTTTGCTTTCGGGGAACAGAAGACCCACCGCTTAAGACCCTCTCGCCAGCCCCAAGCTTTAACAAAGATCGTGTATAATTCTGTGAGGGCGCGTTAAAAAGCTGCTCTGTCGGGCCCTGTTCAACAAGGCGGCCACAATATAATACCCCCACCTGATCAGAAAGCGTCCGGGCAAGGTCGAGATCATGGGTGATCAGAATTTGGGCGCGTTGTTGCGATCCTTGTCTGAAGCTTGCAATCGCCGCCTCTCTGTTCCCAGGGTCAAGGGAAGCGGTCGGCTCGTCAAGGATCAGACAATCTGGCTTAGGGATCAAGGCCAAAGCCAACAAGACGCGCTGGATTTCACCACCACTCAAACCCACGACATAACGATCATGCAGGGCCTGCGGTATATTATACTGCAATAAGGCCTGATCTGCGGCAAGAGCGGTCATGCCATGAATGGTCAGCATCTCTTGCATATGCTGGAGAATTGTCAGATGCGGATTGAGGGCATCGGCAAGGGCCTGCACAATCAACCCCATCTTAGACCCACGCACGCTTTTGAGATCCGCCTTATCGGCGCGCAACATGTCAACGCCCTCGATATGAGCCTCTCCGGACCAGTGGAAGCCTTTCGGGCGCGGTTTATCCTCTCGCCAATACTGTCCTTCGATGAGCCCCAGAAGCACCCGCGCCAAGCTTGTTTTGCCGCCACCAGATTCGCCAATAATGGCCAGGGTTTCCCCCTTCTGCACGTCAAAAGAAAGCCCGTCGAGAATGGCTTTCTCCCCAAACCAAAGGGAAAGATCGCAGACGGAAATCATGAAAGATCCCTCTCTTCAGCCAAGCTATACCGCTCCAACCGACGCCCAAGAGCAAGCGCTAACAGCAAAAATAAGCACAGACAGAGACCCGGCGGCAGAAGCAACCAAAGAGCCGCCGACATGTGAAGATAGTCGAGCGCATCCTGCATCATGCTCCCCCAAGTGACAAGACGAGGATCCGTCAAGCCCAGAAATCCCAAACCGGCCACCTTCATGGTTGATTGTCTGATATGCTGAACGAAAAGGCCGGTGATTGCAGGCCACACAGACGGCAGAATATGGCGCCAAAGGCAATAGCCCCAGCCAGCCCCCATTTGTCGGGCAAACGCAACATTCTCACGGGTCCGCTCCCGTAAGATAAGCGCACGTAAAACACGAACATCATCATGCCAGCTGGTCAAACCAATCAGAAGAATCATCCCCAAAAAGCCCGGCTGGATCCAAGCTGCAAACAAGAGCAAAACCAATATGGAAGGGATAATATGTAAGATATCAACAAGGCGCAGAATCAGGGCCGCGACCCACCCCTTGGCAATGGCGGCATTTGCGGCCATCACAATGGCCAGAAACAGCGCCATGAGGGACGCCAACACCGCCACCAACACTGTGTTGGGCAGGGCGGTGAGGATGCCAGTCAAGACATCTTGGCCGATATCATTTGTCCCCAGCCAATGGCTGCGGCTTGGGGCCTGAAGCGTGTTATAGCCCACATCATAAGACGGCAAAAAGCTTAGAAAAAGCACAGCAAGAAACAGCAAAACGGCCAACCCTGCCAGCAGATTTTGCCATTGTTTCAGCGTTCCATAAAATCGTGTCACCATGGTTTGCCCCCTCACCCCCGCTCAGCAAGGCTGGAGACCACCACATCAATCCCCCAATTTGTCATCAGAACGCATGTCGCAAGCCCAAGGATAACCCCTTGGAGAAGCACAAAGTCTCGCTCGAGGATGGCCCCATAGAGCAGGGTCCCAATACCAGGATAAGAAAAGACGATCTCGACATACAAAACCGTGCTGACCAAAGTTGATAAACTATCGCTGAGGCGTGCCAGAAGAACCGGCAAAAGATTACGGCCATAATAATGGATTCGCGCGCGCCAACCCGTAATGCCCCGCGCATACGCATTGATCACAAAAGGCCGCACCGAGAGTTTCATCGCTTCGCCACGGCTAAGGTAATAGAAGCGCACGATCTCATGGGCTGCCAGCGCCAAAGCAGGCAAAGCCGCATGATACAAGATCTCGAAGATATTCGTCACAAGATCGTCAGAGGGGAACAGCGGCTCCGCACCTGAGGCTGGGAACAGCGGCCAGAGAAAGCCAAAAACGGCCAGCAACAGCACCGCAACAGCAAAAGGCGGCAAGCTCGCAAATAATGTCATCAGGCCTGTCACAGCATGATCCAACCGGCGATGGGGCCGCTGGCCAGCTTCGATCCCAAGGCCAACCCCAACAATGAGAAAAACCGGCAAAGACAGTATGATCAGCAAACCGGTCCAAGGTAAAGCACTGGCCAAAAGACTGGTCACCGGAGCCGCATGATGCGCGGAATAGCCAAGGTCTCCTTTCAGGATCCCAAGGACATACCCTCCAAATTGCTCCCATAAAGGCGCGTTCAGCCCCATTTGCACCTGTAAAGCAGTCCGTTCGGCCGCAGAAAGGTCACGCGCGACATCAGAAGAAATCAACATATCCACCGGATCACCTGGCATGAGGCGTGGCAGTAGAAATGTCAAAAGAATCAGTAAAGCCAAAATGATCATGCGATTGACCAGACCATAAAGAAGTCCGGAATGCTGTTCTGACTGTTTTGCCATGGTCACGGCCATTTGCTGAGGTCCGACACAGAAATATGCCGCCCACACCCAGACGGCATATTATTTTCAAAAAAGAGCCCATATTACGGCATAAGAATATTTTTAGGAATGGCCATGGGAATGCCAAAAGCGATCCCGGAATCGAAGAAAACCGGCTGGACACGGTCTGTATGCGCCACCACCCAAACGGGATTAATCAACATGTAAGAGGGAAGCTCTTCGGCATAGAGCGCTTGAAATTCTTTCACAATGGCGCGTCGCTCTGCGGCACTTGTGGCCTGTTGTTGTTTTTTCAGCATTTCTTTCATTTTGCCATCGCCTTGATAATCGTCGCTCTTGGGCGATTTCGAGAAAACACGATGGAAATAACTGTCCGGATCCCCCAAGGTCGACGATGTTTGCAGGCTCAGGTCAAAATCCTCTTTCTTAAGAGCCGCATTGACCGCTGCTTTTTCGAGAATACGGAGCTCTACCGCAAAGCCAAACGCGGTCAATTGCTGGCTCAGAACCGTGGCCATTTTTTTAAAAGATTTACTGGTGATGAAACGCAAGGCAATTGTCTTGCCCGCCTTGCCCCATTGTCCATCATCCCCTTTACGCCAGCCTTGCTGCGTGAGCATATCAGCGGCTTTCGCCGGATCTGCCGCATAAGAGGGCAATGTCATGTCGCTATACCAAGCGGTCCCCTTTTGCAAAAAGCCCGTATCAGCGATTTCTGCCTTCCCTCTATACACAATATCAACAAGGGCCTGGCGGTCGATGGCAAAGGCCAAAGCCTGGCGCATGGCCTTGTCTTTGAAGAGGCCTCTATGGTTAAAAATCAACCGCGAGGGATGGTGAGAAACATAGCGAAAAACCTTAAGCCCTGCTTTTTGTGCCGCGTCAATATCCTCAACAGGCAGCCTGTTATACAGATCGACCTGGCCAGATGTCATCGCTTTAAGCGCCGCCTGGGGAGCCATTTTGAAAATGGCGAGCTGTTCATATTTCGGTCGGCCCCCATAATAAGCTTCATTGCGTTCCAGGAGATAACGCCCTTGGGCTTTTTCATACCGGACCAGCTTGTAAGGCCCGGTGCCAATCGCTGCTTTTGTCTCCAGAAAACGCGCCGGTGTCTCTATGGTTTCATAGATATGCTTGGCCAAGATGGGCAAGCTCACCAACTTAGAGGTCATCATGCCAGCATCACGCTTTTTGAGCGTCACTTGAATTTTATGGGGGCTCATCACCTCATAAGAGGCAATATTGGCAATAGAAATAAAGCTATAGGGATGTTTTTGCATATATTCGATGGTAAAGGCCACATCTTCGGCCGTAAACGCTGTTCCATCATGCCATGTGACGGCTTCATTGAGCGCCAGCGTATAGGTCAAACCATCCTTAGACACGCTCCAGGAAGAGGCCAGAGCCGGTATGGGTTTACCCGCATCATCTTGCCCGATCAAAGTATCAAACAAATAGCTGGTGAAAATATAACCAGGACCATTCTTATGATGAACATAAGGCGCCAACATGCCACGATCGCCCTTGCGCTCTGCCATGACAAGACGCTCGGAGGCCTCTACCTCCTGAGCAACGCCAAAAGCGCAAGCCAACAGCCCAACACCCAGAAAGCTTTTTTTCAAAATTGAAAAAGTCATCGCCATGATCGTCTCTTTGTTCATATTTATGCATCTTAGAAAACACAGTTTCAGCGCACTGGGCTGGTCTCTTCCCAAAGTGCGTTATTTGTAACATTGAAGATAGCCGTGTCCTGGCGATCAACCGCTGGCACATAAGGTTTCAGATCCAGCAAGAACGTGCCATCACAGCAATCAAGACCGCTCACCGTGATCACATTGCCGTCGATCGCTTTAATTTCGACGGTACTCAGTGCAATCGGGTTGGGTCGGTGGGGGGCCCGTAGGGCAAAGACGCCAAAGACATCATCCCCTTTCACATGCGGCGGTGAGGTTTGTAAGCGGTTGCGATCCGCTTGATCAAACCAGTACAGCACCACCAAATGGGTTGCCCTGTCTTGAAGGCCGAACAAACCGTCAAGATAGGCTGGGTCCAATTCGATTTGGCTGGTCCCTTCGTTCAAATGCGCATTAAAAGGGCAGTCCGCTGGGCTTTTGAACCCGGTCCAGATCTTACCTATAGGCGTTAAAGCGATATCATTACCGGCATATTCAGACATTGCGACCTTCTCCACCAGGCAGCCCAGAAAATAATAATGCCTCTTATTCGCAATACCAACATATACTCTAGGGTCTGTTGAGATTCATGCGGAGTTTATCACCGCCGCTGCGAGGT
>DDLW01000098.1 GCA_002340345.1 Alphaproteobacteria bacterium UBA2562
TAACCAGCTTTGCTCTAGAGAAGGCCGTGACGTCGCCACACCTGTTTTTGCCAGTTGCTATAAAAAGAAAAATTAAAAACAATTCTATTCTATAAATGTGTCAAGTTTTCGCCTATCATGGACGTAAGCGATCCCTTGTCATGACAGAAGAAAAGCCTATATTCAATAGGACTTTCTTTAGAACCTAAGAGATTATGACAGAATGGTATTTAATTTGAAACAAAACACCGAGCTTTCATATAAAAACGATTACCGCCGCAAGGAAATTTTACTTGTCGAAGACAATCCAGGCGATGTTCGTATTATTTTGGAAGGCTTTAAGGATGAGCGGATTGATTGCAATATCCGACTTGCTGGTGATGGATTCTGTGCCTTAGACTATTTGCGCACAGGCTATAAAGAGAACAGTTCTTCAAGGCCTGAACTTATTCTTTTGGATCTAAATCTTCCCAGAAAATCAGGCTATGAATTTTTGGAAGATCTTAAACAAGACCCTGAATTGGCCGTTATTCCTGTGATTGTGCTGACAACATCCGCCTCACCACCGGATGTGCAGAAATGCTATACTCTGGGGGCGAATGCGTTTGTGACAAAACCAGAAGAATTTGATGAGCTTCTTAGAATGCTGCGTTGTTTCCAGCAATTCTGGCTCGATTTTGCCCATTTGCCATAAAGGGATTCCAAAGGGCAAGCCCTTTGGCCGCCAGAGGCGCCTCAAGACCCGAAGGGTCTTAAGAGCAGCCCCCAAGCGGCTTTGGGCTTCATCGCCGGAGACTCTAATCCAGCAAATTCGGCAGGAAGAGAGAAATCTCCGGGATGTATGTGATCAAAATCAAGAAGAACAGTAAAACAGCAACCCATGGCAAGGCTGCTTTCACAACCCATGTAATAGGCTGTCCCGTAATCCCCGAGGCGACGAAGAGATTGAGCCCCACCGGCGGCGTGATCATACCAATCTCCATATTGACCACCATAATAATACCAAGGTGAATCGGATCAATCCCAAGTTGCATTGCGATCGGATGCAGGATCGGCGCCATGATCAAAATAATCGCCGATGGTTCCATAAATTGCCCCGCAATGAGCAGCAGGATATTCACGGCAATGAGAAAGGCCCAAGGTGGCAACCCCCAGCCTGTGATGGTTCCCGCAATCATATGCGGAATGCGTTCTGTCGTCAGCACATGGGCGAAGAGCATGGCATTGCCGATAATGAAAAGCAGCATAATGCTGACTTTCGCCGCATCTAAAATGACTTGGCGGACCTCTTCATCGGTCACGCTTTTGGGAATGGCGACGACCATTTGGCCAAGATTTCCAAGGAATCCTCCCTTTTGCCCGCTTCCTCCCCAGGATACAGCCTTCAAAGGTCCCATATCGCGGTAGAATAAAACCGCAACAGCGTAAGCGTAAAGCGCTGATACTGCGGCGGCTTCGGTTGGGCTGGCGACACCGCCATAAATGCTCCCCAAAACGATGAGAATCAGCATAATACCGCCGGACGCGCTGAGACCAGAATTCCAAATCTCTTTGAAGCCCACCCATTTCTGTGCTGGTAAGTTTTTGTAACGCGCGGCTAAGTAAATCACCACCATCAAGAGCAGCCCCATGGTCACCCCAGGGACAAAGCCGGCCATGAACATGCGTGATGCAGATTCTTCCGTCGCAGCAGAATAGACGAGCATAACAATAGAGGGGGGAATCAAAATCCCTAAGGTGCCAGCATTACAGATGACGCCCGTGGCAAAGCTCTGCGGGTATCCTGTCGCGACCATCCCAGTGATGACAATGGAGCCAATGGCGGCCACAGTGGCCGGAGAGGATCCAGAAACCGCCGCAAAAAGCATGCACGCCAAAACACCGGCCATGGCAAAGCCACCGCGAATATGACCAACACAAGCGACGGCAAAGCGAATGAGACGTTGTGCAACCCCTCCGGTGGATAAGAAAGCCGAAGACAAAATGAAAAAGGGAATCGCGAGCAAGGTGTAGTGTTCTGACATATTGGCGAAAAGCTTGACCGCAACAGACGCCAAAGAGTCATTGGAGAACATTAAGATGGTCATCACGCTTGAAAGGCCAAGGGCCAAAGAAATCGGCATCCCCATAATCATAAAGCCGAAAAGCATGACAAAAAGCATAGTGGTGGTCATGGCGTGGGGGATCCTTCTTTGTCATTGACTGCGAGATGCATGCTTTCCTTAGCCTCATCAGCCAATTTAAAGCCTTCGGCTTTGCCCAGCGCAATGTTCCATAAAAGAATCAGCAAACGCGCTGAGAGTAAAACAAAGCCGATGAAAAGAATGGAATGCGCGACCCATGTTGGGATGGGAAGATCTTCTAATGGAAAATCCAATTTGTACATTTTGCTGAGATAGACCCAAGATCCATAGAGAATCAAAGCGCAATAGACGAGGCTGGCGATGACAGCAATCGTTGAGACGAAACGCCGCAATGTCGGAGGCATCGCATTCACAAACACCTCAACACCGATATGGGCGCCAATTTTGACCCCCCAAGACACACCGAACAGAACAAACCAAGCGGCCAGAAGCCGTGTTGCTTCTTCCCCCCAAGATATGCCTGTATTGAAACCGAACCGCAGCACGACTTCGACAAAAACAAGCAAGGTCGTGCTGACGAGGAGAAGGGCAATCACATTCTCCTCTAACCTGCCTAGAAACCGCCAAAACATGTTTTTTACCTTCATACAAACAGTCCCGCAGGGACGAGCCGAGGGCGACAGCTGTTCTGCGGGACGTTAGGAAATCAAATCAGACTTACTCAGCCTTGTTTGAAGCATAGGCTGCATCAATGAAGTCTTGACCCAGTTGATCTGCGAACTCTTCCCAAACAGGTTTTACAGCATCAACCCATTGGGTACGCTCTTCTGCGGTGAGCTCAAGGATTTCAGACTTCCCGGACTCAGCGATTTTTTTACGGTCCGCAACATGTTTTTCTAAGGCGACTTTATTGCCATGGACGATGGCTTCATCCAGGGCTTTTTTCACTTCACCCCGAACGTCATCGGGCAAACCTGTCCAGAATTCTGTGCTTGTCACAACCATATAGTCCAACAGGCCATGGTTTGAGGCCGTGATATAGGGCTGCACTTCAAAGAATTTCTTGGAATACATATTGGACCAAGTGTTTTCTTGGCCATCGATTGCTTTGGTTTGCAAAAGGGTGAAGACTTCAGAGAAAGGCTTTTTCAGCGGTGTTGCGTCCAGGGTTTCAAATTGCGCTTCCAAGACTTTGGAAGACATAATCCGGAATTTGAGGCCAGAGGCATCGGCTGGCACCCGCAGTGGCTTGCTGGAAGATAATTGTTTCAGGCCATTATGAATATAGCCCAGGCCGGTCAGGCCTTTGTCTTCCATTGTTTTCAGAAGTTCTTGGCCTTTTTCGCCTTTTTGGAAGCGCTCAACCGCATCCATATTTTCGAAAAGGAAAGGAAGGTCATAAAGGGCGAGCTTTTTCGTGTAACGGCCAAATTTAGACAAAGCGGGCGCGGCCATCTGTACGTCGCCCAGCAACACAGCTTGCAAGACATTATTGTCATTGAAAAGTTGTGAGTTTGGGTAAACTTCGACTTTAACTTTATCATCCCCAAGGCGTTCTTTGACCAAGTCCCGGAACATATTGGCCATTTGGCCTTTGGGCGTATTTTCGGCGACCACATGGCTGAATTTTATGACAACAGGCTCGGCCTGCGCTATGGCGGCTGTGAACATAAAGCCGGTTGCTGCAACCGCTGACATCAGAAGACGCATCGTCTTTTCTCCTCATTTTTACTTTTTACATTTGCTAGATGTTTTATGGTCAACAGAAAATACTGGGAAGAAGAAACAGTCATCTTTCCAGCATCTACAGCATTTTGCTTTTATCCTAAAGTCGAAAAATGCTGTAAGTTTTTGTTTTTGCCGCAAAACGGATCAAAGTAATGAACCCATCACTTTGCCCTTTGCTCTAACAAAAGACTAAAGACGGCGTCATGCGCAAAAAAGCACCATCCCAGATCGTTTCCCATATAACGTTACGGCTTTGTTCTTTTTTGAAAGCCTTGAACGACAAATAGCGCATATGAGCATTTCAAGATTTCTAGTAAAAGAGATCTTTCACCCATATGATGCTGACAAGAGAATAAGTCCCAATCCCTCAAGAGGCAAATAATCATTGTCTTGCAATGCAACAATTCTGAGAATTTTCACAGGAGGAAGAGGTTACATCATGCTTTTTACTGCTAGAAAAAACTTTCTATTGCGTAAATATATCAGAAGATGCATAAGTAACAGAAAAAATACCTGCTTAAGAGGGAGTCATAAAAGATTTTTTCAGTTCCGGTTGTGATATTTTTGACTTTGAGCGTGCTATTTTCTGGATAATGTTTAAGAAAAAACCTTATAAAGTCTCGAAAATATGATTTAACCCAGTTTTATAGTCAGGGAATTTTAGACGATAACCAAGCTGCTTTTTCATTTTCTCATTCTTAACACGACGGTTATCGGCGTAGAAACTACGGGCCATCTCTGACAGTTTCGGAGAATCGATTGGAATCAAAGGCGGCGGCGCTAATTTCAATAAAGAGGCCGCATAATCTATAACAAGATGCGGCTCTTCTGGGACATCATCGCAGAGATTGAAAATTTCTCCCGGATGAGGCGTTTCCATCGTTTTTTGTAAAACACCGCTAATGTCTTCAACATGGATTCTGGAAAAAACTTGTCCCGGTTTGTGGATCCGATGCGCTTTTCCCTGCCGGAGTTTTTCTAAGGGATTCCGTCCTGGCCCATAAATTCCGGCCAATCGAAAAATATGGGCTGGTAGCCCGTGGTCTTTTGCAAGCGCAAGCCATTGGCGTTCTGCACGGACGCGCCGTTCTGTGCGTGCCAAACTTGGATTGACTTCTGTTGTTTCATCCACCCAGCGACCATCATGGTTGCCATAGACGCCTGTGGTTGAAAGATATCCAAACCATTGCAAGCTTTCCAGGCGGCTGAGATCATGGCCATGGCGATCATAGACGGGGTCGCCATCTTGATCGGTTGGCACGGAATGAAGAATATGGGTGACATCTTGCAGGGCTTTTTCTGGATTTTCCAAAGGATGTTCTCGGGTCCAGTGAAAGCTCGTAAAGCCATTTTGTTCGTTTTTTTGTCTTTTCCGGAGATCGCGGTAGGTGGTCCGAATCTGCCATCCCTTTTTTTGGAGGGCAAGGGCCAGGGTCGTGGCCGTGTATCCCAATCCAAAGATAAATAAGCAAGGGCTTTTTGTTTCTGTATGGGCCATGTGCGTCTCTCTTCGGGGGTGTGCAAGGCTGTGAAGGCAAAAGGAGGCGATTTGGTCTTCAGATCTCACTTTATCATAAAGACATCATAGCTTAAGAGGCGTGTTTGCAACGAAAAGTCCTTCATAACCATAGAGATAAGGCGAAGCCTCTCTTCGGCAAGACGATCCTGCCACAGAAGATTGCTTAAAACAGCACAAGCCCTTTCTTTCTGGAAGGCCCGCCTTGTATCAAGAGAGCATATGTTTAAGCGGTTCCATGACAGGACAGCATTGTGCTTTTACAGGGAATCGAAAACAATGCTGTTTGTCTTTGTTTTACCGTAAAATGACGTCTCTCTCATTTTGCGCTCTGCTTTACATTTGGGGAAAAGGAATCGACCATGACGATGACTCTCTGCCATGCGGTTATGATGGATGCCGAGACAGGCGCCGAAGATCGCTATGATTTTGAAATGGAAAAAGAAATTTTTGATCACCCAGCCCATGAAGTGGTGGATGCGTTTTTCAAATATTTACAACGCCACCATGAAACACCAAAACATGGCCGTTGGGAACTCAATTCTGCCATTCGGAACAAGGATAAACGCCTTGTCACAACCATGGGGCATTTGATCCTTCCGCATGGCGATATCCCCTTCATGGCCATGATTTGGTTGGATAAAGACAAGATGGGGCCAAAGCCTTAAGACGGTTCTGGTCACATCAAAAACCATATTCGCCAGCCCTTCTTCAATGCATCATAAGAGGGCGGCCTATTGTCATGAGAAAAAAGAGAAACATCATGCGGCAGCTTATAAAATCACATCCAAGACAGAGAGCTGCCATCCTTGGCATGATATTGTCTTTCCTCGCATCTTTTTTTGTATATGGGGGAGAGCTTCATGCTGAGAAACAACCGACCTTTTTAGACAAACCGCGCTTGAATGATGGTTTTAAGGCTCCTTGTGCGGGCATGGCACCCATGGAACGCCGGGTTTGTCTGGAAAAAGATAACGACCTCAGTGAGCGCTATTTGCAGGATCTCCAAAAAGAGATCACAGCCGAGCTCCCCCCAAAGCGACAAGACGCTTTCCAAAAAGCCTACCAGGCTTGGCATGCCTGGCGCGATGCGAACTGCGCTTTTCAAGCAGAAGGCCAGGCTTTAGAGCGCTTATCCTGCCAAGCCTTGCAAAATCATCAGAAAACACAGAGCCTTGATGCTCTTTTAGCCAGGATCCGCAAAGACCCATCCGATCCTGTCATATTTGAACCTGATGAATGTTATGGGGCGATCGAAGCTCTTGACCAAGCGCTGACTGAAAATCCTTTGTCCCCAGAACGCCAAAAAACAGTTTCTGCGCTTTTGGACATGGCGGTTGGTCTCTGTGAAAATGGCAATCCTGCTTTAGGCATGGAGCTTTTGAACCATGCAGGTCAACTTTATGATGGCGAGTAAACGCTTTGTTTTGCAGACCTTTTCAGGTTGGGCGGAGGTCTTTATAATAATGTTGTATGGGGGGCGTTTCCAAGACAGGAATATAATGGGTCACAATGTTAAGACTATCAGCTGTGATAGGCTGTTTTTGCGTGGAATCCGGGTCTTCATCAATCCAATGTAATAAATAGCCTGGCGGTTCAAAAATAAGAGCAGCACTGCTTTTGGGATCGAAATTCAGAACCAATTGATGGGCTGTTGAGGGAGCGGTTAAAGCCAAACAGCCGGCCCAATGCTGTTGGGTCACGCGGTGGACATGGCCACAGCAAATACGTTTCACTCTGGGATTTTTCTTAATGATCTCGGCGAGTTCAGCCTGTCCTGTCCGTAAATTAATCCCATCCATATGCTGTAAGCCGGTTTGGAAGGGAGGATGATGCATGAACAGCAAACACGCTGTTTGTGGCGTATGAGCGGCAAGCTGTTTTTCAAGCCAAGCGAGCTGATCAAACTCTAAAGCACCATAAGGCGCGTTAGGGACAGAAGTGTCGAGGCAAATAATCTGAAGGTTTTTGTGGAAGAGGCTATAGCAGACAGGGCTTTCAAAGTCTGCAGCACAATAGGTGTTGAGCTGAGGGAAAGCCTCGCGCAAGGCCACCCGATTGTCATGATTGCCCGGCAATGGCCAGAAAGACGATTGCAAAGGGGCCAAAGCCTGGCGCAAAACCTCATATTCGTTTGCCGTTCCTTTGTCCACTAAATCGCCACTTGCAATGACAAGATCAGGTTTTTGCGGCAAGGCGTTAATATGGGCGATGGTTCTTTTTAAATAAGCGACAGTGTCAACCACTTGGCCAAGGGGCCGCCCATCCTCAGCAATATGAGGATCTGAGATTTGTGCGATGAGCATTTATGTGTCCTAATCCTCTGCGGCAGGGCAGCAGCTGTCATTTTGATCTATGGAAACAACGCGATTCCGGCCTTGCTCTTTGGCTTGGTATAAAGCGATGTCGGCACAATGGAGAAGTTCTTCAAAATTATCATTTGCATCACTTAAAGAGGCGGCACCAATACTGACTGTGTAAGAGGCGCAGACGCCTTGTTGATTTTTGACTTCGCTCTCCATAATAAATTTGCGGAGTCTTTCGGCAACTTCCTGGGCGCGATCTAAAGGCGCTTCTGGGAGTAAAATAGCAAATTCCTCGCCGCCAACACGCCCGACAAGATCGCTTTGTCGCAAACAGCTTTGGCAGCTCTTGACCAAATGTTGCAACAGCATATCGCCAAAACGATGGCCATAGACGTCATTGACGCGCTTAAAATGATCGGCATCCAGCATTAAAACAGACAGTGGGTGATGATAGCGTCTGGCACGCGAAAATTCTTGTTCCGCTCTGTTCATAAAAGCGCGACGGTTATAGCTGTGGGTCAGGGCGTCTGTACTGGCGAGACGGATAAGTTCTGTCTGTAAGCGTTTGAGTTCAGAAATATCCGCAATCCCTGTTAGAAAACAAGGTTGCCCATCATAATCCATCATCCGTGAAGACAGCAGAACCGTGAATTCTTTGTTTTGTTTATTTTTAAGGTCTGTCTCAAAACCATTAATGAAGCCATCTGCTTGTAAGGTTGAAATTAGGGACAGGCGATCATCTGGGTTCAGGTGGAAGTCTGCAAAATTACTTTTGTTCATATCTTGGGCGGTCATGCCAAAGACTTCTTGTGCTCTTTGGTTTGCCCTTAGAATGATCCCTTCCAGTCCTGTGAGAACCAAAGCCAGCGGGCTTGCTTCGAAAAATTGTGTCAGGGTTTCTTCTTTCGCGCGGCTCTCAGCTTCGCTGAAAGGTTGTATCTTGATCTCTGTAACGGTGAAGTGTAATGTCTCGAAGCCGCGATTATAAAGCCGTCTGGCGCGTTCAAAAGGGTGATATAAGGCCTGACCAGCGCTGAAATCCAGGCTGGACCATTCTCCATCTTCTGTTTCAATCCAGATTTGGCCAGAGCAATGGGGCAGAATAATATGGTTCCAACCTTCATTCAGCCAGCGGTCATTGGTTTGTGCCGGCAAACACCAAAGGGTGACCCGCGTCAAATCATTATCGATTTGTGTTTGATGCGTGGCTTCTATGCTCTCTGAGGATGAGGGCGACATGTCCAAGACCGTTCTTTCTCGATTCCAAAAAAGAAGAAAATTTTATCCTATGGAAAGATGATAAGGAAAGTCGCCTCAAAAAAGACGAAAGTCAATTCTTTCAAGGTTACAGATCGCCTCATCTCTGATTTTAGAGCAAAGGCGCATCACATCGGGTTCGTAGAACAGGAATATTTGGGCTTATAAGCTGTTTTATGGTCTCTAAGACTTGACCTTTCTCCCCTTTCCCAGTATAAACGCGATCTTCCGAATTCTTCAGGCTCCAGCGGTTCTTTTGGTGCTTCCTTACGTTATGATCGAAAACGGATGTGAAAAGCATTTAACCAGAACCCTTCAAGACAGCCCATGACAGGGTTTTCTGTCCAAGAGCTTTTTGGGATCTCAAGAGACCTCATAGGAATCCGGCCAACCTCACAAAGGGTGTTGGTCTGCATTTTTTCGTTTCTCCCTCTCGACGCGGAGAGCCAATTGAGGCGATGAGGATCTGTTCTGAATTGTAGTGTGAGAAAGAACAAGCATGGCAAATACAAAGCAGGCGAAAAAGCGCATTCGCCAAACAATCACCCGCACAGAACGCAATCGTGCGCGTGTGAGCCGAATCCGTACCTTTGTGAAAAAGGTTGAAATGGCGATTTCTGGTGGCGACAAAGATGCAGCAAAAGCGGCTTTGAAAGAATGTCAGCCTGAATTGCAACGCGGTGTGACAAAAGGTGTTTTGCATAAAAACACAGCAGCACGCAAAGTGTCTCGCTTAAATGCCCGCGTCAAAGCGATGGCCTAAAGGCCATGCGCCAACAAGCGAGATCGCCGTTGGTGCGTAAAAGCTTCTTGTTTTTAAGGCAGAAGCTGGCCAAAGACTTTGCAGAAGAACATGTCTTTTGTTCATCGAAAGCAAAACAAAAAACCACGGCATGAAATATTTCATGCCGTGGTTTTTTATGTGATCGCATCAAGAGCTTATCGTTTGACCGTCGCATAATGAATGCCTCTGCACACTGTTGGCGTCCGATCATGACGGCGCATTTGTTCCAGCGCATAAAGGCAGCGCATGACAGAAGCATCCGGACGCCGGCTGTAAGGCAGCTGGAAACTGGCAAATTGGCCATTTTTATGGCGATAAACCACAGGAATCCCTTGTTTTAAAGCAGCTTGTATTGCGCGATTCCCAGAAATTTTTTGCCCTACGCCTAAATCGATCTCAGAAGGGGGAACCTTTTGCGGCGTTTTTGGAGAAGAAGGCGGTTTGCTGGGGGGGGACCCTGTCGCTTGGTGGCGGTTCATAGGGGCCGCCTTATGGTCCGAAGGGCCGAGGAAACCAGACACCGGCTGGATTTTATAATACTCTGCTGGGATCAGGATGTCCCGGGGTTCTGGTGGGGTAAAATTATGGCCTGCAACCGTTTTGCGACGAATGCGATTTAAGCCGCAAAGTCCTCGAATCTGCGGGTGCAAAACACCGCTTTCTCTTGAGACCCGCAAAGCAGACAAACAAGCGCCAGAAGGACGTTTGCGACCATCGCCCTTATTCATCCAAAGCCCAACAACATGGCCCTGTGTGGTTTGTAAAACCAGCAAAGAGCGTTGAAAAGATTTAGGCATCGGCGTTGCCGGTGGCTCTTTCGGTTTATGAAGCACGGGCTTTTTCGTAAGAGATTTGATTTCTTTCTCAACAAGAATGGGTTTGGACGCGGTCTCTTCTGTGGTTTGTGCTGGCGAGGGCGCGTCTGTCTCTGGATTCTCTTGCGATGTTGTGCTTTTCCCTGGCAAAGGTACAAGGGTTTCCGCCCAAAGAGCCCCCTGCAAAAGGCTCGTCGTGCTGACATACACAAAAGTCAAAACGAAAAAAAAGACTCGAGGCATCATAAAAGCCACGCTCCTTGAAGATTTGCCAGCAAAGGTGAGGGCCTTAACCGTCATATGAAAGAGAAGAAACGTTTTCCAGCATAAAAAGTTCTGGAGAGTGTAGAGCTTTGCCAGAAATGTGATGCGACAAAATTATTTTTGCGCGCGAATCCGAATTTGTGCCCGCTTGCAAATTGGGGGCAAAGCCGTTGTTTTCACAGACCGACCGGCCAATCTTTGTCTCTGGATCGCTTCATAGCAGGCAACAGCAGCAGGATCTGCCATCATGACACCGCCTTGCCAGATGCCAACGATTTCTTTGGCGGTGTTTTGATAAAGAATCAAAAAGGCGAGATCAGGGTTATAAGTTGGCCCGGCGTCTTCTGAGGGAATGACATGTTGGGTTTGCGGTGTTTCAAGGGACGCAATCACGCGCTCTTCGATCTGAGAAGAGGGCTGTTGTCGGGGGCTTTCCTTGGTGCAGCCCACCAGTGCAAGTCCTCCGAGCAGACCTGTGAGGCAAAAGACAATGACTTTGGATGGGATCTGGCGCGGAAAGAGCCGCGTTTGAAAATATTTTATGCCAACAGCACTTGATGACATGGTAAAACTCCCCCTTCGGGACACAGCATTGCGCTTTAGACCTTTAGACATGGCCTTGAAAACAAGACGTCCTGTCTTTGTTTTAAAAAAAATAGACCCGAAAGGTCCATCTCCCCTTTTGCCTTGTGCTTGCATAGGCTAAAAACAAGGATCGTGAGCGACGATCCTGGACTCAAGGGTTGGGCATCTTAACCAATCTTTAAGCAAACAACATCCCAGAAACGTTCTTACACAGAAAATGTGGCATATCAGCCACTCTCTTACTGCCGCCAAGAGCCCCGCAGTTTTAAAATCTCTTTCTGTGCTGTTGGGCGCTTTATGATGAGACAATCCCAGCCTATCCTTTGTGTTGTTTACAGGATAAATGCGGTCTGACCCAAGCCATGCGGAGAGCTTTGACAATGCCAAATGATGTGAACAGCCCAGAAAACACCGGGTCGTCAATCGATTCTGAACAAAGGCGGGCAGACCATCTCTCTCTCCTCGAAACGCTTTTGAAAGAAGCGAAACAGGCTGGTGCAGAAACAGCAGATGCGATGTTCTTGCAAAGCAAGTCTTTAAGCGTTTCCGTCCGTCTGCAAGAGCCAGAAAAAACAGAGCGTGAAGAATCAAATGATTTGGGCTTAAGAGTGTTTGTCGGCAAACGCCAAGCGATGGTGTCAACCACGGACCTTCGGCCAGAGGCGCTGAAAGACTTTGCCGCCCGCGCTGTGGCCATGGCCTGCGCGGTGCCGGAAGATGAATTTTGCGGTTTGGCGCATCCAGACCAGATTGCATCCTCTTTTCCAGAGCTTGAAAGCTGTGATTATGCTGAACCGAGCCCGGAAATGCTTTTGCAACGCGCCCAAGAAACCGAGGCCGCAGCATTGAGTATCTCAGGGGTCACGAATTCTGAAGGGGCGGATGCTTCCTATGGACGGTCTTCGGTTCTCCTCGCAGGGAGCCATGGTTTTGTTGGCGGTTATGATATCTCGCGTTTTGGTATTGGTGTGGCGGTCCTGGCTGGAGAAGGGGCGGCCATGGAGCGTGACTATGATTATTCAAGTGTTGTTTTTGATGAAGATCTTGAGAAACCCCAAGATATCGGCCATCACGCAGGTGAACGCGTGGTGAAAAGACTCCATCCTCGCAAAGTGAAAACCATCCAAGCGCCGATCATTTTTGACCCACGGGTGTCCGGTGGTCTGATTGCATCTCTCGCTGGGGCCATCAATGGGGCCTCTATTGCCCGTGGAACCAGTTTCCTGAAAGAGGCCATGGGCACACAAATCCTGCCAAAGGGGCTGACGGTTATTGACGACCCCCACCATTATCGCGGATTGCGTTCTAAGCTTTTTGATGCAGAAGGGCTTGCCAATCAAAAGCGGAAATTTGTGGAAGATGGTGTCTTACAAAGCTGGATCTTGGATTTGCGCTCAGCGCGGCAATTGGGCTTGACAAGCACAGGCCATGCCGCGCGTGGTCCCAGCAGTGCCCCTAGCCCAAGTCCGACAAATTTCTATCTCGAAGCGGGACGTTTGAATCCGCAAGAATTGATTTCGGATATTCCAGCTGGGCTCTATGTCACAGAAATGCTTGGGCAAGGGGTGAATGGCGTCACCGGTGATTATAGTCGTGGGGCGGCAGGTTTTTGGATCGAGAATGGGGAAATTGCTTATCCCGTTTCCGAAATCACAGTGGCGGGCAATTTAAAATCCATGTTAATGGAAATGACCCCGGCCAATGATTTGACATTCCGTTACGGCACCAATGCACCGACGCTGCGTATCGAAGGCATGACCATCGCTGGCAATTAGAGCCTTTTGCAGGGTGCAAGAGCGAAGCGATCAAGGGATCTCCTTGATCGCGTTTTGCTTTGGTATTTTTTGCTTAAGTATATGCCTTAAGGTTTATGAGCGTAAGCGCCAAGGCATTGCGCTTTAAATCGCAACCAGTGATCGGCTAAGACACAGGCCATCATGGCTTCTCCGACGGGGACAGCGCGGATACCAACACAAGGATCATGACGCCCTTTTGTGATGACGTCAGCGTCTGCGCCCGTTTTGGTTAAGGTCTTCCGGGCTGTGAGAATGGAGCTGGTGGGCTTGACGGCAAAACGGGCAATAATGGTCTGTCCGGTGGAGATCCCGCCGAGAATGCCGCCGGCATTGTTTGAAGAGAAATGCAAGCGCCCTTCATCATCGATGGACATTTCATCGGCATTGTCCTCGCCACTCAGGTTGGCGGCCTGGAGCCCGGCACCGATTTCAACGGATTTCACGGCATTAATACTCATGAGCGCTTTGGCAAGATCGGCGTCGAGGCGATCGAAAACCGGTTCTCCGAGACCGGGCGGCAGACCTTCGGCTTCCACTTGAATAACGGCACCGATAGAGGATCCGGCTTTGCGCGTGCGATCCATCAGCGCTTCCCAAGAGGCCGTCGTCTTGGGATCTGGGCACCAGAAAGGGTTCTGTTCAACGTGATCCCAATCCCAAGAGCCCGGCGTGAGTGTTTGATCACCAATTTGCACCAAAGCGCCTCGGATACGCGGTGGCGGCAAAGCGGTGCGGGGGGGTAAGGCCTCTCCAGGGGTCAGAACTTGGGCGATTTCAGCCGGAATGTCATGTTCTAAGATTTTGCGGGCAATGGCCCCTGCGGCAACGCGGGTGGCGGTTTCGCGTGCGGAAGCACGACCGCCGCCGCGATAATCTCGAATCCCATGATATTTGGCCCAATAGGTGAAGTCGGCATGGCCGGGGCGAAACTTATCTTGTATATCGCTATAGTCTTTTGATCTTTGGTCTTGATTGCGAATGAGAAGGCCTATGGCGGTGCCTGTGGTTTGGCCTTCGAAGACCCCCGATAAGATCTCGACGGTATCTGGTTCTTTTCTCTGGGTCGTGTGGCGTGATTGGCCAGGCTTCCGGCGGTCAAGCCAAATTTGTAAGTCGGCTTCTGTTAAGGGAATACCTGGCGGAACGCCATCGACAACACATCCAATGCCAGGGCCATGGCTTTCACCAAAACTGGAAACACGAAAAACGGTGCCAAAGCTATTGCCTGCCATGAAGTCCCCTGTTTCTTCTCGGATGTCTTCTTTATCCCCAGCTGAGTCGTTTTCTAAGAGGGTAAGGCCTTAGCCGAACCTTCGGAGAGGAAAGGCAAAAGAAAGCCATTGGTCTCTCTTTTGCCTACAAACCCAGTTTGAAGTCTTTAAAAATTAAAGCGTTTAGCCTTTGGTGTTAAAGCTCGACAAAAGCTCTGCAACCTCTTGGGCTTGGTCAACAGCCAACATACCGACGGTGTGGTAGCCACTATCGACATGATGGACTTCGCCTGTGACGCCATTGCTTAACGAACTTAAGAGATAAAGGCCAGAGCCGCCAACATCATCAATGGAAACATTGCGCTGCAAGGGCGCATTGAGTTCATTCCACCGCAAAATATGACGGAAATCACCAATACCTGATGCGGCGAGGGTGCGAATGGGGCCAGCAGAGATGGCATTCACGCGGATATTCCTTGGGCCCAAATCATTGGCAAGATAGCGAACACTGGCTTCGAGAGCGGCCTTTGCGACACCCATAACATTATAATGGGGCATAACGCGTTCTGCGCCATAGTAAGAAAGGGTGAGCAGACTGCCCCCCTCTGTCATCAAAGGATCGCAGCGACGGCACATGTCTGTGAAAGAAAAGCAAGAAATGTCCAAGCTATTCAGAAAATTTTCACGAGAGGTGTCAACATAGCGGCCTTTAAGTTCTTTTTTATCCGCATAAGCAACAGCATGAAGAGCAAAATCGAGCCGTCCCCAGCTTTGCTGAATTTGGTCATAAAGAGCATCTTGGCTGGCTTCATCCGTGACATCGCAAGGGGCAATAATTTCAGCGCCTAATTGTTCCGCCAAGGGTCTGACACGCTTTTCCATGGCGTCGCCCTGATAGGTAATGGCCAATTCAGCGCCTTGTTCTTTTACGGCTTTGGCAATACCCCAGGCGATGGAGCGGTCATTGGCAATTCCGATAATCAGCCCCTTTTTGCCAGCCATCAGCTTCGGGGAATCCGTCATGGGTTGGTTTTCCTTGTTTGGTTTTTAAGACTATGAATCGCTTTGCGATATGTCTTGTCAAAAATAATCTTTGTAAGACGCCTTCCGATCACGCGGAAAGCTTTAGGACATAGGGCCTTGGAGGGCGTGTTCATCACGCTTAGACTCATTTTGCCTATCTCACAGTTATTGAATATGCGGTTTTCTCACCTTCCCTGCCATCTGGCAAGGGGGAAGGAGAGGGAGGGCATATTTGTTTCAGGCATGACAGAATAAAGTCACGCATTACAATTATGATCTCTCTTGTTCCCTTACAAGATTTGAGGGTAAAGAGGAAGCCTGTTTTCTAACGAAAGAGATCCAAAATCGTCTTTTTTGAGGTCCTTTGGCCTTTGGTGTTTTTGCAGCAAAATCGTTTCACGACAAAGAGATATCTTATGAAAATGCCCTATGAGAAAATGCGTTCTTTTCTGAATTCAGGCGTGAGACGTCGGACTGTTTGGGTTTTTGTGAAACGTGTTTTGCAAAGATATCAAGAAGATGGCTGCAATGTTTTGGCGGCGTCTCTCAGCTATACGGTATTGTTGGCGTTGGTGCCTCTTCTTGCCGTCGGGCTTGGGATGTTGGCAGCTTTCCCGGCCTTTGCAGACGCGCGGGAGGCCCTTTTAGCAATTCTCTTGGCCAATCTTGTCCCCGATGTTGGCGCTGACCTGGAAAGTGCCTTTCGTGTTTTTATTGAAAATGCGGGCGGCATGACGGGATTTGGAATTGTTGGCCTGGGCATCACAGCGCTTTTATTGTTGAACAGCACGCAACGGGCTTTTGCGGTCATTTGGCGTGCCCCTTTGGAAGGGCATCTTCTCAATCGCTTGCCAAGCTATTGGGCGGTTCTAACCCTAGGCCCGCTTCTCTTTGGGGTTAGCCTGTCTTTGTCGAGCTATTTATTTGCGATCCTGTCTTGGGTGGAGTCTCCTCTTTTGGAAGAGTCTGTGGGCTGGGGTCTTCGGCGACTTCCCCTTGTCTTTGCCGTTTTTGGCTTTGCTGTGTTGTATTGGCTGATGCCGAGCCGACCTGTGAAGTTTTTACATGCTTGCGCCGGTGGGATGCTTGCTGCGCTCTTATTCGAGCTTGGGAAAACAGGTTTTGGTCTGTATGTGGCTTTTTTTCCGTCCTATGAGATCATCTACGGGGCGCTTGCAGCGGCGCCCGTTTTTTTTATTTGGATCTATATTTCTTTATCCATCACGCTTTTAGGGGCTGAGTTTACAGCTGTTTTGGGGGAAAGCCGTTCTGTTCGCGCTGGAAGACCTTCAAAAACAAGCGCCCTGGGCAATGAGGCATGGCAGCGTTTTGCCGCGAGCCTTTCTGTGCTCGCAGCGCTGCACAAAGCGGCCGGAACAGGCGAAAGCCTTGAGAGAGCCTTTTTAGAAGATCTGCCCCTTATGGCTCAAACAGGTTCGGAAATGCTGCCAAAACTTATAGAGGTGGGATATGTCGTGGAAACGAGTCAAGGAGGTTATGTGCTCTGTCGGGATCTCACACAGGTGTGTTTGAAAACGTTCTTATGTTCGCTCGACCTCTGGCCGTTTTGGGATGAGGAGGAGAGCATCGAGAGATATGAACTTTCTGTTATGGTGCGCGGGTTGGCTTGTTTCAAAGTGATTGAGGTTAAAGCAGAAGATGTCTTGGGCCAGCCTTTATCTGATTTTGTAGGCTCGTAATGTGGGCCATAGGAAAACCATAAAAATCATATGTGTATTTCTCGAAAGCAATCACGGAATGCGTTAATATTATCTGAAAGAACTGTAAACGAAGATTTTTACTTTGAGGATTTTCTCTAAAAGATTGCTTTTGAAAGACTCATCCGTGGCTGTATTGCGCACTGCAAAAATAACTTTGCGCATGCGTCAAATAGGCGCAATTTAGATTAAATATTCCTTATTCCTAAATTGACTTAATTTCCTTAAATAAAATGTAGAGGTCGTCATTTTTCTTAAACTTTATCTTTTTTCTTACGCTTGAAACAAAATGAGACTAGCCTTTTTCTCAAATTCGGGTGATGATTGTCTTAGAATATGGATGTTCAGCTAGGACTTAGAAAGACATTTTTAAAGAGCTTTATTCAAAGGAGATATATCTATAGCCCTAAAGTCTTTCGAAGGCGCTGCATATTTTTCGCATGTTTGAAATGAAACTCTATTTATTTCTAATATATTCGTTTGTTAATATGAAATATCGAACAATTAAAGAGTCTCCGTAAAGGTTTAAGCTTTCTTTACCTTAAAGGCTCTATCATATGATCGCAACGGGCAGGTCCTGAGGCAGGGCTAACGTTACGGACTGTGGGGATGGAATGCTGCGCACCTTATCAGCAAAGATTGCGGCGGCTGTCAGTATACTGATTTTGGCCGTTTTCGGGATTGAATATCTGATTAACCAAAAATTGGCTTGGGAAACGCAAGACGCAACCGATAGGCTTGTTGCGTCCGCAGAAAAGGTTGTTTCCGAAAAAGACCAGACCATCGAAAGTCTTTTGGAAGAAAGCCTTACCGCAGTAGAAGCACAGCTGAACGCAACACAAAGTCGGCAAGCCGAACAGACAAACGCTGAAATCGCCGTGGAACAGAGTTTTCTGAAAGGAGAACGTGACGGGATTTCTAAGGTGGTGATGGCCCTTGTTGAAACGGCCATGATGACAGGAGAGGCCGAGGCTGTACAAGAGCTTGTTGATAATCTTCTCGACTATTCGGAAATTTCCGACATTAATATTTGGCGTGACACGGGTGAATTGGCGTTTCGAGACAATAAAACAATCGCAAAAGTAAACACTTATCTTGGGGAAGACGTCTTTCCATCGAAAGACCCTGAACCGGCGATAACACTTTCTGGGGACAGAGCAGAAACACTCAAAAAAGTCGTTCGTGAGAAAAAAAGCGGTCTTACAGTTGAACAAGAAATCGAAAAAGATGGTAAAACCATCCCCGTTTTTTATGCCTATTATCTTTTGGAGAATAAAGAAGATTGCCATGCCTGTCATGGGGATGGTGCGGTCCCAAGAGGCATTGTCGAAGTTGCTATGTCACGGGAAAAGCTGATTGATATTGAACAAAAAGCCCAACAGAAACTTGCTGCTTTGCACCAAGGACACCGTGAAGCCCAGAAAAAACATCAAGATCTCAGCGCCAGCCGGAAACAAGAGACCCAAGAACAGTCGCGATCTGCACGTGAATCCCTTCAAAACGCCAAAGAATCTTTGAAAAGCAATTGGGAAGAAGCAGATGTGTGGAAGCTTGTCTCGACCCTTGTTTTTATTCTCGTCACAATTCCTTTGCTTCTCTATATTTTGCGTAAGCTCATTACACATCCTTTGCAACATCTCGCCGATGCAATGGGTCTTCTTGCCCATAATAAATTGGCCACAGAAGTTCCAGAAACAGATCGCCGTGATGAAATTGGGGTCATGGCTGCGACGGTGATGGTGTTTAAGGAAAATGCGATCGAAATGAAAAAGCTGCGTGACCAGCGTAAGCTTGATGAGAAGGCCGAAGAAACAAAACGCCATCGTCTTTTGGTCAAAATGGCCGATGATTTCGAAGAGGATGTCGGTGGCATTGTGTCGGCGGTCACGTCTGCGACGGCAAGAATGCAAGCCAGCGCTAAAGATATGAGTGCTGAAGCCGATGATACCTTAAGACGCGCCACCGTGGTCGCAACGGCAGCTGAGCAAACCAATGCGAATGTTGAAGCTGTGTCACATTCTGCAGATCAGCTCTCCCATTCTATTGATCAAATTGCCAAACAGGTCTTTGAAACCGCAGAAATCGCCGATTCTGCGTTAAGTGAAGCCCAACGCAGCAATCATCAGGTGGAAGGCCTGGCAACCGCAGCCGAGCGGATTGGCGAAGTTGTGTCTTTAATTAACGATATCGCGGGCCAGACCAATCTCTTGGCCTTGAATGCGACGATTGAAGCTGCGCGGGCGGGGGATGCTGGTAAGGGCTTTGCCGTTGTTGCAGGTGAAGTCAAATCCCTGGCCAATCAAACGGCCCAAGCCACCGAAGATATTGGCCAACAGGTTGGTGCTATTCAAGAGGCGACATCTGAGTCTGTAAAAGCCATCAAGACCATTGCAGAAACCATCGCGCGCATCCATGAAATTGCGACATCCGTGGCGGCGTCTGTGGAACAGCAAGGCGGGGCCTCTCATTTGATCGCAGAAAATGTCGATCAAGCGGCACAAGGCACCCGTGAGGTATCCACCAATATCAGCGAAGTGAGTGAGGCGGCTCAAAATACACGTCTGTCCTCAGAACAAGTCCTCAAAGTCGCTGATGATCTGCAAGGACAGGCCGCGATTCTGCAAGATGGCGTGCAGCACTTCCTGGAAAGATTGAAGGAAAACTAGAGCATTTCACTTTTATC
>DDLW01000109.1 GCA_002340345.1 Alphaproteobacteria bacterium UBA2562
TATTATGCAGAGGTCTTTCTCAGGATGTCCTTAGAGTAAAGGGCAAAAGGATGGATTCATCCTTTAATCATGCGTTTTACAGCAAAAAGAAAAACATACAGCATTTTTTCTGAGTTAAGATCGGAGCAAAAGGCCACAAGAACAACTTTAAGATGAAAATAAAATAGAAACAACCTTCAAAGAGATTCTAACACTTTAAAACAATTAGAATGCACCATAGACGATAAACCCTTTTAGAGGGTATTCAATGCTTTGAAAAATAATAAGAGTTTCACCAAAATATTTTAGATACTCAAATTAGAAATCACCGATAACCCTCTGTAATTTCTAAAATGCACAGCAAGGAAGAGCAAATAGACGGTTATTTTCTTATGATATTGCATATAATTTTGACATTTTTTTATATTGTTCTTTAAAAAAACAACATTCGATCTTTCTTACACGCTAGAATTCTCTCATGAACGGAGGGACAAAAATGACAGGTACCAAAAAGCTTTTTTCTTCTTTAATCATCTTAGTTGCTTTTTTCATCATGACTCCAAATACAGCATCCGCCGCTTGTATAGCGGGAGATGCCGTCAATGTGCTTTGGAAAGGAAAATGGTATCCAGCAACGGTTTTGAAAGCAAGTGGCGAAAAATGTTATATTCACTATAATGGTTATGATAATAGCTGGGATGAGTGGGTTGGCAACAACCGTATTCGCCCATGATCTTGACTTTTATACACTATCCTCAGCACTCTGATGACCTTTTTCCTTTTATACAGCAAAGCAAAAGCCCCTCTGACTGAAAAAGGTCAGAGAGGCTTTTTTTTAAGCATGTAAGTTTTTAAAGAACTGAATGGCTGAGAATAAAGCTTATTCTCTTTATTTGCTTTTGGTAATCAAAGATCCCATTTTCACAAATTTTACCATTTCCGTCTCATTTTACATGTCATACGTCCAGGCTTTCTCTCAAGCGTCTTCTTGAGTTGATGCCTCTTCTTCTACAGCGACCTCTTGCTCAGAGGGCACATCTTCTTCTGTTTCAGCAGGAGTCTCGGCCTCTGCCAAAGCGTCTTCTTCATACGCGTCTTCGAGCTCTTCCATTGAGCCAATCATCGCAGAACCCCGCTCTTTTTGCAGTTCTGCTTCTTCTTCAGAGCGCGCCACATTGACAGTGATCATAAGATCGACTTCTGGATGCAATCGCACACGGACGGGATGAAGACCGAGTAATTTAATAGGCTTATCAAGAATGACTTGGCTTCTAGAAATTGTGAAGCCTTCTTCTGTCACGACAGCCGCAAGATCACGCCCGCTCACAGAGCCATAGAGATGGCCTGTTTCACCCGCAGAGCGGATCAAGGTCACAGTCAAGCCGTCCATTTTCTCTGCGACTTGCTCTGCTTCTTGACGACGCTCTAGATTTTCAGCTTCAAGCTGAGCACGACGAGTTTCAAAGACTTTCTTATTGCTTGCATTTGCCCTGAGCGCTTTGCCTTGCGGCAATAAGAAATTCCGGGCATAACCGTCTTTAACGTTGACGACATCCCCCATTTGGCCGAGTTTTTCAACTCTTTGCAGTAAAATAATCTCCATCTCTCTCTTCCCCTTATTTCAAGACATAAGGTAACAGAGCGAGATAGCGGGCGCGTTTAATCGCCTTCGCCAATTCACGCTGTTTTTTAGCGGAAACGGCCGTGATGCGCGATGGAACAATTTTTCCTCTTTCAGAGACAAAACGTTGCATCAATTTCACATCTTTATAATCAATCGCAGGCGCATTGGGGCCTGAGAAGGGGCATGTTTTGCGGCGACGAAAAAAAGGACGACGCGGGGCCATGGGACGCGCAGAAGCGGGACCAGTCGGAGCACCACTACTCATTAAACTTCTCCCTGATTGCGGTCAGAATATTGACGACGATCGCTGCGGTCACCGCGATCACCACGGTCGCCACGATCACCACCACGGCGTGGTTTCTCATCGCGACGATCTTTATTCTGCATCATTGCAGAGGGATCGGTATTGATTTCTTCAATCCGTACAGACATATAGCGAATGATGTCTTCGTTCAGGCGTTGTAAGCGCTCTAATTCAGCCAAGGCTTCGGCTGGGGCATCAATATTGAGCATCACATAATGGCCTTTACGGTTCTTTTTAATCCGATAGGCCAGAGCACGAAGCCCCCAATATTCATGATTGACAACTTTACCACCACCATTGGTGATGATTTCGCTGAAGTTTTGCACGAGGCCATCCACTTGCGAAGCAGAAATATCCTGCCGCGCAATGAACACATTTTCATAGAAAGACAATTTTGTCTCCTCACGGCTGTTGATGACCCGGAGTCTTCATGGGGATGAAAAAAGAGAAAAACATCTCTTTCTCCGAAAAGCCCTGTAGGAAAGACTGATCGGGCCTAGCCGACCTTTCCGTCGGCAAGGAGAATGTAGGAAAGCGGGCATTATGCTTTTTTTTCACTGAATAGCAACAGAATAATACCAAGAAAGGCATTTTTTCGCTTGCGTGAAATCAAGCAACTTCCTTTTGGGAATAAAGTCTGCAAAAAGGTTTTTGCAAGCCTGGTGTTCCGTTTGCTGAACGATAAGTTCAAGGGCGCATTTTGCCACCTCAAGACCAAAATCCCACTCTACTCCATTGCATTCTTTCCAAAGCTCGTCTATTTATGCCGGAAAAGCGGCTCTCTTTCCGAAAGGCCTTATGCTTTTATTTTTGCCGCAAAACGCATGGTGAAAG
>DDLW01000255.1 GCA_002340345.1 Alphaproteobacteria bacterium UBA2562
GCAAAAACAATAAGAGAGAGCATTTTATATTATTCAATCATTACGCAAAATGCTCTTATACCAAAAAGATGGCATGTGGCGTGGGCCGAGATGTCAGAGCATATGGAGATTTATGTTGGAGAGTGAAGGGATTGTTCTTACAAAGCCGCTGATATTTTTTTAGTATGGCCTTTTTGCCAAAAAAAACGCAATTTCACATGCCATGCGTAAAAATGCTATATCATATCTTTCTTTTTAGAGCCTTTCGCTTTTAATTTAAATCAGATGAAATGCTCTAGGGTTTGATGATAGACTAATAGGGTCATTGCAGATAAAGCAGAGAACGTAAATAGAGAACGTAAATTATGAGTCCCCTTGCGCTCCATTTTGCGTTATGGCTGATCTCAAAGATCAAAATGATCGTTCGATAGTGTTGATAAATTTATAGGCCGTGTGCTTTATGCCTGGGAGAAAATGAATGTCCAGCAACTATCCCCAACGTCCCGTTTTCACTGCGGAACGGCGCATGCAAATGTCGCAAAGACGCGCTTCAACGGGGGTAACATTTTCTCAAACATCTGCGGAGCATCCGAAAGACGGCGACGATAGCGAGTCTCCAACGATTTCCTCCCTTTCGGCAAGTGATTTTATCCGGATCGAACTTGGCCAGGCGCTTGAAACATTACGACAAGAATTGCGCCAAGACATTGATACGATGCTCTCTGACCGCCTGAAAACGCTGCCACAAATGCAGCCGCCAGCGAGCACAGAAGAAAAAGCCGTTGATGCAAAACCGGTCGAACCTAAAACAGCCAAGACCCCACAACAGGCACCATCATCCCCAACAGGCGGTATGAGTGCCGAAGAAGAACTCGCCCAAATTAAGGGGGAGATTCGCAAAATGTCCGAAACGATTAATCGGACCAAACAAGAAATCGCAGCAATTTACTCGACAAGTTTGGATAATAAACGTATGGACGTCATGCGTGATGAGCTGGGATCTGTCGTAAAAGATACCGAAGTTGCGACCAGCACGATTCTTGAATCAATGGAAATTATTGATGAAGTCGCACAATTTGTTAAGTCAGCAACACATAATGACGAAATTGCAGCGGGCGGTGATAATATTTTAGATCAAGTCGTTCGTGTTTTTGAGACATGTAATTTTCAGGACTTAACGGGACAACGCATTAATAAAGTTGTCAATACCATGAAATTTATTGAAGAAAAGGTCAATAATCTTGTGACAATTTGGGGTGAAGAAGATTTATCCCAATATGATAATGAAGAAGTCAAAGGCATGGATGACCTTGACAAAACACTCGCAACAGTTGAGGCGGAAAAAGAAAAAGTGACCCAAGAAGATATTGATAAACTCTTTGGCTAGGGGAAACCTTGACAGAGGCGCCTCGACGTTTCGATTGTCTAGAATCTTCATGAGGCATGTGTTTATCGTTTATTTTTGGCGTAATATTGCCTAACAAAAGATCCAGTTGGCCCCGTTGGCCCCGTTGGCTTGGATGTCTTTTATTGGGGTAAATACGCAAAAGTGTAGCTTTTTCTTCTTTAAGATTGAGAGAGACTCTCTTTTTAGGAGGTGTCTTTGACAGGCATGAGCACGGAGGAAAGACCGCATCTTCCTCAAAAAGTCCCTTCTGACCGTTTTGATAGGGTCGCCCAAAGATGGGCGTGCTGGATGGAAAAAGCACGATGGCTCGTGCTGGCTGTGTCTTTGTTAATCGCAAGTTTGTCTGTTTGGGCTGCTGTGAGCACCCTGTCGATTAATACAAATACCAAGGACATGTTGTCTCCTGATCTGCCTTTTAATAAGAATTATTTCGCCCATGAGCAGGCTTTTCCTCTTCTTGGTGAAACAATTTTTGTTGTTCTTGAGGCAAAGGCAGAAAACTATCCTTCATGGCGGTTGGATCAAGTAACCCAAGACTTCGTCCAAGCGCTTGGGAAAAAAAAAGAGGCTGTAAAAGCTGTTTACTGGCCAGAAGGGAATGATTTCTTCCGCCATAATGGTCTTTTATTTTCAAACGCAGCAGATCTTCAGACCATAGCGCAACAATTGATCATGGTCGGGCCGTTTTTAGAAGGGCTGGCGACAGATCTTTCTTTTGCCAATTTCGTTGCTCTGCTTGAAAAAAATAGTGCGAATTTAGCCCCTGCACCCCTTATTGAGACTGGGGAAGCATTATTAGACAGCTCTGCAGCACCGTTGCCGGTCGCATCTGTTGAAACGCAGCACTTCATGGCGCTTTACCAGCAATTATTTACGGCCATGGCAATGACCTTGGAGGAGCGTCTTGCAGAAAAACCGGCAGGATTAGATTGGTCTGTGCTTTGGGGAGGAGCCGTTCCCTATCCGCAAGGCACTGGAAGCCATGGTCAACCATTGCGCCGCATTGTCATGCTTCTGCCTAATTTTGATTTTACAGCGCTCCAACCTGCTGAAACCACATTAAAAGCGATTGAAGAAACGATCTTAGAAATCGGCTTGTCTGATCATCCCCATATCCTCGTCCGGCGCACAGGAGAACCCGTTCTTGCCTATGACGAGATTGGAACGATTGAAAGTAATATTGGCTTGTTAGGCGCTGCTTCTTTCATTCTTGTTGCTATTGTCCTCGGATTTGGGGTGCGGTCTGGTCGTTTGGTGAGCACGTTATTACTGACATTGATAACAGGTCTTGCAATAACAGCAGGGTTAGCAACAATCTTAGTGGGCCACCTTAATCTTTTATCTGTTGCCTTCGCTGTTTTATTTATTGGCCTTGGGATTGATGTTGGTATTCATTTCGTTTTACGCTATCGAGAAGAACGCCGACGTCATTATCCACATAGGGATGCTCTCGCCATCAGTCTACGCCATCAAGCAGGGCCCTTATCGCTCTGTATGGTCAGTAGTGCTATGGGCTTTTTGGCTTTTAGTGTCACCGATTATCTTGGTTTAGGAGAGTTAGGGGTCATTGCTGGTGCGGGCATGATGGTGGCCCTGGTGATGAATCTTACTTTGTTGCCAGCCTTGTTGTCTTTAGTTTCTCCAGCTTCCGATGAGAAAGGCGGTCATGGTCTTGACAAATGGCAACGGATCGGACGACAGGGACGGGGTGAGAAATGGGCAGCACATCTCTTCACACGTTTGGCGCAGATTGTTGAGCATCGTGCGAAAATCATTGTTCTTTGCTGGCTTGCAATTGCCGTTTTGTCTGCCTTTGCTTTACCAGCGTCTCGGTTTGATTCTGATCCGATCAATTTGCGTGACCAGAATAGTGAAGCTGTGCGGCTTTTTCGCGATCTGCAGCAACAACCAGAAGCAAACCCTTACCATATGAGCCTCATGCGGCCTTCTCTGGCCGAAGCCCAGAGCTTGGCAGAGCAGCTTTTAGCTTTGCCAGAGGTGGCACAGGTGGTGACCTTAAAAAGTTTTACGCCAGAAGATAGCGCCGAAAAAAGAGCTATCATAGCACAATTGGCCTCTTCATTGGCAACAGAGGGCTGGGATCCGCATTTCGAGGCTGTTGATGTCGAAAATTTACGACCGGCCTTTATCAGGTTACAAAGCTTATTGGCTTGGATGGCAGAACGTTTTGAAACCATGCCGATGTCTGCACAAGATCAACAACACGAAAATTTCACAAAGGCCTTACGGCGCTTAGAAAAAGCTGTACAAGCGTTAAATCCAGCCGAAGCGAAGCCAAGCTTGATCGCCAGTGCAGAAGAAGCTTTAATTGCAGGCTTGCCCAATAGTCTGTTGCATCTAAAGGCTTTATTAAGACCAACAGAAGAAGCGGACCTCAAAGTTCCGGACTCCATTCAATCCCGCTATTTGACAGAAAAGGGGTTGGCTCGGCTCGAGGTTTTTCCAACTGATAGTCTGGTCGAACAAAAGGCTTTAGAAGATTTCGTAATCGCTGTTTTAAAAGTGGCACCCGATGCAACAGGCACACCCGCTGTGGTTATGGGGGCTGGACAAGCGGTGGTTGAGGCTTTTTACGAAGCGTTCCTTCTCGCTCTTTTGACAATCTCTGTGCTGCTCTATCTTGTTCTGAGACGTTTCATTGACTGTTTATTGGTGCTTTTACCCCTTGCCGCTGCCGCGATGCTGACTTTGGCGATTGGGGTTCTGATGGGGCAACCCTTTAATTTTGCGAATGTGATTGTTTTACCGCTTCTTTTAGGGATCGGCGTGGATAATGGCATTCATTTGGTCATGCGCGCACGCGAAGCAGAAGCGCTCCACCATGACAAGCTACAGGATAAAGCCGCCATAACAGACACCGATGAGATGCCCGCTGGGAAGAGTTTATTGGCCTCTGGAGGGCTCTATAGTCTTTTACGGGGCAGTACACCCTTAGCCGTTCTGATTAGCGCTTTGACAACAATTGCGTCTTTTGGAACGCTGGCATTATCAGCACATCCTGGGACCGCCAGCATGGGTCTCTTGCTGGCAATGGCTGTGGCCATGAACTTTATGACCACTGTGATTTTACTCCCATCGGTTCTCGCATTGCGCACAGCGTCGATAAGAGCAAAGCGGCGAGGGGGCTGAATGGCGTAAGCCTATAAAAAGAATATTTCCTATTCGCGTGTTTTGCCCTATTGATGCCACGAGACATATTGGTTTGATAAAAATGGTTCGTTCAAAATGACCCTTCCAGGTGATGACAGCCGAGAGGCAGAGCTAAAACGTTTGGAGGTTGATTATGCGGCGATGGAAAAAGAATATCGCGAAAAGTTAGCGCATGATCGGGACCCTGAAACATTAGCGAATTATGCACTTTTTCTGCAAACCGTGCGGGATGATGCTGTTGGTGCAGAAAAATTATATCGTGAAGCATTGGCTGTTGAAGACGAAAATCCTGAGCTATTAAGGCTTATGGCCGATTTTATCGGGAAACAAAATACAGGGCAGGAAGAAGCGGAGGCCCTTTTCACAAAAGCGCTTTCAATTGCGCCGAATCATCCAGATCTTTTGATTCGCTATGCTTTTTTCAGGCGCCGCTCCGGCCAAGATCTCGCGGTGATTGATGCGCATTATGAGGTCATTGTCGCGCAAGCTCCGGATGATCCTGCCCTTTTGGTTGAATATGCGTCTTATTTGAAAGCTTTCCGAGGCGACCAAGACAAGGCAGAGGCCTTATTTGAACGTGCGCTCTCCGCTTTGCCAAAAGCAAAGGCAGAAATCGCTGAACAATATATCAGTTTGCTGGATGTGTCGGCACAAGAAAAGGGTGATAAAGGCCCAGAAGCCCTTTACTTAAGAGCCTTAGAGAAAGACCCAGACAATATCACTGTGCGTATGCGCTATGCTGCCTATCTGTGGCTCCATGGCCGTGGGCAAGAGGCGCGACCGCATTTAGATGATGCCATCGCCATGTGTGACGATGATAATGTGCTCTTATGCTTGTTGTTTTATCTCTATGCCCATGAAGATCATAGGGCAGAAGAAGGCGTACCGCCTGAAAGTTTGCATCATATTCGACGCTTGATAGATAAAGGTTGCCGCAAGGCTGATTTTGACCCCGATGCGAATATTATGCGCGCTATCACAGATGGGCATCCAGAACCGCAATTGCTCAAAATACTACCAAATGTGATTTGTGGAGATGTCGCGCCCAAAAAATTAGGCCGTTTCCCGGCCTGGCCGATTGGACCGAAGAAAAAGTGAAGGATAGAGCAAAGTGCGGCTGGATGGAAACATCCAGTCGACACGTTTT
>DDLW01000133.1 GCA_002340345.1 Alphaproteobacteria bacterium UBA2562
TGCGCATTAAAGTGCTTAGAGCAAAGCTGGTTAAAGTGGCAGCCCCTATCACCATGCGTTTTGCGGCAAAAACAAAAACAGAGAGCCTTTCACCTGATTCAAATGAAAAGCGAAAGGCTCTAGAATTTAGGCCTTGGAATATCTGTGCGGTTCGAAATCAGCGTCCCAACGCCAGCATCGGTGAAAATCTCAAGCAGCAAAACATGGGGCAATCGCCCATCAAGAATGACCGAAGCTTCCACCCCACGCTCGACAGAATCAATACAAGTTTCAAGCTTTGGAATCATGCCGCCCGATGCCGTGCCATCTGCCATCATCTCGCGGGCTTCCATGACCGTGCATTGCGGGACCAGCTTTTTATTTTTATCCATGACCCCTTCAACATCTGTGAGCAAAAACAGCCGACTTGCCCCAACCGCGCCCGCGATAAAGCCTGCCACCGTATCCGCATTGATGTTATATGTCTCATTATTGGGACCTTGGCCAATGGGCGCAATGACGGGAATAATGTCCGATTTGGCACAGAATTCAAGAACCGCCGGATTAACACGTTCTGGCTCTCCGACAAAGCCCAAATCTAAAATACGCTCGATGTTGGATTCTGGGTCTTTGCGGGTGCGCTTAAGTTTTCTGGCTTGGATAAGATTGCCATCTTTGCCACAAAGGCCAATCGCCGTGCCGCCCGCATGATTAATCGCGGACACAATCTGTTTGTTGATTTTCCCGGCCAAAACCATTTCAACGACTTCAACCGTATTCTGACATGTGACACGCAAACCATCGACAAATTCGCTTTCAATGGTCAAACGCTTGAGCATTTCGCCAATTTGAGGCCCCCCCCCATGGACAACAATGGGGTTGATACCAACTTGCTTGAGCAAAACAATGTCACGCGCAAATTTGACCGCCAGCTCATCATCGCCCATGGCATGGCCGCCATATTTGATCACAAAAGTATTGCCATTGTGATGGCGCATATAAGGCAAAGCTTCGGACAGCAGGCCTGCTTTGGCAAACCACTCCCAACGGCGTTGGGAACTTTTCTTTTTATCACGCATGTCATCCATTATGCACCGTTTCCTTACGGTCTGTGTGAGAGCCTTTTGTTTTTTGTGAGACTCAGGAAGAAGGCTCTATATCTTTATTTTTTCCGCAAAACGGACCAAAGGCAATCTTTTGATCTGTGGAAAGCAAATACAAAAAGAGCTTTCTCGATATAGACCTTTATGAGGCGCCCAGCAAAGCAATTTCCGCCCGCAAGGCTGCGATACCTTTTCCTTTCACACTCGACGTCTTGATCACACGAGGGAAAATCGCGCGTCTTTTGGCCAGTGTTCGCCCAAGATCTTTATAAAGCGCTGTGAGTTCTTTTGTTTTCGGCTTATCCACTTTCGTTAGGACCACTTGATAAACGACAGCGGCATCATCGAGCATATCCATCATCTCAAAATCCCCAGCTTTTGGGCCATGGCGGGAATCGATGAGTAACATAACCCGTCTTAATGTCGAGCGTCCGGCAAGATAGGCCTTCAACGTCCGCGTCCAAGATCGCACCATGACCTTCGGGGCTTGCGCGAAACCATAGCCAGGAAGATCCACCAAAGCCATTTGCCCTTCTTGGACACTAAAGAAATTCAGTTCTTGGGTCCGCCCTGGTGTGTTCGAGGTTCGCGCCAGGGTCTTACGCCCGGTCAGTGCATTGATTAAGCTTGATTTCCCAACATTAGAACGTCCGGCAAAAGCAATTTCTGGCGGCCCTTGGGAGGGCAAAGCCTCTAAATGTGGTGCGCCACAGACAAAATGGCATGGGCCCGAAAAAAGCAAACGGCCTGCTTCAACCCAACGCGGCTCATCAGGACGGGACAGCCCAAGGGCGGTCATGTCCCCCGCTCCCATGAGCGAAAGCAGCGCTTCGGCGGCATCTGGCACAGATTCACCCCCCTCTCCTGCTCTAGGATCCGGCCTATCTGTTGGTGATGGCATCGCAGTTGCAATCCTTGCTTTATAGTCAGAAGGTTTCCAAAGGACATGTCCTTTGGCCGCCGGCGGCAAAGACTCTTGATTGATACAGTCTTATAACCGTAAAAAGCCCTCTATTTTAAGAGAAAAGCACGCTCACACAAAGTGCCAGAGCGTGCTTTTCGGTAAAAGAGAGACCTTTACGCCCCTTTATTTCTTATCATTCGCCGCTTTCGGCGTGTCTTTTTTGGGCGCCCCGGCATTGCCAATAGGAACCCCCATGCGCTTCATAATCACATATTGCTGGAGCACAGAAAGGGTGTTGTTCCAAGCCCAATAGATCACCAGACCGGCGGGGAAACTCGCTAAGAAGATGGTGAACACCACGGGCAAGAACATTAAGATTTTTGCCTGGGTCGGGTCGGGCGGTGGCGGGTTGAGTTTTTGCTGAAAGAACATGGTCGCCCCCATGATCAAAGGCCAAATGCCAATCATCAAGAGCGAGGGCACATCATAGGGTAAAATCCCAAAAAGGTTGAACAAAGACGTCGGATCAGGGGCCGACAGATCTTGGATCCAGCCGAAGAAAGGCGCATGCCGCATCTCGATGGTGACAAACAGCACTTTATACAAAGCAAAAAACACAGGGATCTGGATCAAAATCGGCAAACATCCAGAGGCCGGATTGACTTTGTTTTTCTTATAAAGGGCCATGATTTCTTGTTGCAGCTTCATTTTATCGTCGCCGCACCGTTCCCGAATGGCCATCATTTCAGGCTGTAGCTTTTTCATTTCCGACATGGAACGGTAAGATTTGTTCGCCAGAGGGAAAAAGACCAACTTCACCAACAAGGTCACAATTAGGATCGAAACCCCATAATTGCCAACCAAAGTGTAGAAGAAATGCAGCAAATTAAAGAAAACCCATTTGGTGATCCAATAGAACCAGCCCCAATCGATGGCGAGGTCAAAATTGATGATATCGCCGCGTTGAATCTCTTCTAAAGTGGTCAAACCCAGAGCCAACATCACCTGATTGCCAAAGCCTTCTGGGTCTTCCTTGTTATAAAGCTCTAGAACATCTGTACGCTTTGCTCCGGCAAAGAGACGGCTGACATTTGTGATCTCCTCCCCTGGCGCAAGGGGCACACCAGGCCCGCGGAAGTCCGTTTGATAGCGATGACGATGGTTATCAATTTCAAATGCAAATTTGGTATCAACAACGAGGTTTTGATCCGGGACCAGCGCCACCAACCAATATTTATCGGTAATACCAAGCCAACCGCCTTTGCTTGTTTCTTTCACCTTACCATCATCTTGCAGGTCATCATAATCGATTTCCCGCAATTCATTGTTCAGAACCCCGATTAAGCCCTCATGAAGAATGAAGAAGCCTGCTGTCGCCGGTGTATCACTGCGCGAGACAAGACCGTAAGGGTAGAGCAGCCTTTCGTCTGTACCGCTATTCCGGACTTTTTGGGTAATTGTGATCATATAGAATTCATCAAGCGCGAAATGGCGCTCAAAGACCAGACCTTGGCCATTATCCCATTCTAAAACCACAGGGGTGCTGGGCGACAGAACAGAGCCTTGTTTGACGCGCCACGGGGTTTCCGACGTCGGAACGGGCAGAGTTTTACTACCGCTGACCCATCCAAAATCGGCAAAATAAGGTTTGGGCGCGTCCGATGGGGATAAAAGCTCAATATTTGGGCTCTCTGGATCCAATGTCTCACGATATTCATTCAATATGAGATCATCAACCCGGCCCCCTCTCAAGCGAATGGACCCACGAACACTGTCAGAGACAATTTCCACCCGCTGTTCAGAGGAAACAACCTCTTGCCGGACAACACCGGGCGCCGGCGCTGTACCGGGCAAAGCCGGGGCAACCCCATCAGGCGGTGCGACAATGCCTGGGCTTGTTCCAGCTGATCCTTGCCCAGCTGTCCCTTGTTGTGTTGCAGCCTGTTGCTGCGAAACCGGCGGTTGCTCTGGTGGGAAAAGCAATTGAAAGCCGAGAAGAATTGCAATCGAAACAACAATTGCAATGATTATATTTTTCTGGTCCTGCATCAGGATGACCCGATTACTGTCAATGGCGCTTGGCGGAAAATCATCATGCGGCGTGGGGGATCTTCGTCTATGGATGGAATCCCTTGCAGTGCACAACGCTACAAATCTTTAAAAGCAAACCTATTCATTCTCAAGCATTTTACAAGACTGTGTTTGCCTTCAAGCCTCGAGCGATCAAACGCATAGCCTTTGATCACCACGATTTCTAGGAAAATTTATGAAAAAGAGCCTCATCCAGCCCTTAAAGTCACAAAATAGTCTGCATCTTTGCAAAAGCTTTAGACCATTTTTCTTGGAGACTGAAAGGAAAAATAGCCTCGGCAAACTCTCTTTCTGGCATCCCACAAAAAGAGCCGCAGAGATTCCCCCTTTCTAGTGCCTTTATGGCTTTGTGTTTTGCTTTTCGGTGCAAGAGGATAGGTCCGATTTAAGCGGCTCCGAAACAGGGGCTTCAAAGTGCGGTTCCCTCTTAAAAAAACCCGCTTTGAAAGTGTTTGGAACGGGGTCATAGCCTGTCCCTCCCCACGGATTACAGCGCAAAAGACGCCATCCCGCCAAGAGGCTTCCTTTAAAAGCGCCATGTCGGTTCAAAGCCTCTAAGGCATAATGGGAACAGCTTGGCTGGAAACGACACGCACCCGCAGGCAAAAGCGGCGACAAAAGCAATTGATAAAGCCGAATCGGGATTTTGAGACCCCGTGCGAACAAAGAGGGCTGCGCCTGGAAGCGTGCAGACGGATCCTCTTTCGCGCCACAAGCACAAAGATCTTGCTCTGCCGCGTCATTTTGTTTGTCCATGGGCAGGGCCTTTCTGAAAACGCTTTTGCCGTTCTTTTGCGTGCTTTTGCCCAGAAGGCACAGGCTGAAAAGGCCCACGCTGATGCGGGCCATGCTGTTTTGATGCGCCCAAACGCCGCAAAGAATACAGCAAATCTTGACGCAAAGCATCCCAAGGCCGTTCAAAACATTTTGCACGGGCAATCAAGACATAATCACAATTTTCAACAGCCGCTTTTGGCAAAAGATCTTCAGCCAAGGCGCGCAAACGACGGCGGCAACGGTTGCGAACGACCGCATTGCCAACTTTTTTACTGGCCGTCAATCCATAGCGCAAAGCAGGACGCATCGGCCTTTCTGTCTTGTCTTCCGCCTGGCAAAGAGAAGATTTCCAGCGCCGAACCTGTAAAACAAGCCCAGGCGCCGCCCAGCGTTGGCCTGTTGCGGCAACAGCCAAAAAGTCTCGACGTTTTTTCAAGACCTCAAGACGCATATCCCCACCATTTAGAGCCATATGTCGGTTAAAACAAACAGCAGGTTTCCCATGATAAAGCCGACTCTATAGCCTTTAAAACCCTATAGAGCCACGCTCAAGGCCCTTTGCCTTTTAAGACCAGCCTTTTTCCGGGAAGGCTTAAGCAGATAAACGTTTGCGGCCTTTAGAACGACGATTGGCCAACACGCGGCGACCGCCAACAGTTGCTTTACGCGCACGGAAGCCATGACGACGTTTGCGCACAAGGTTAGAAGGTTGAAAAGTCCGTTTCACAATACTGCTCCAATGGACAAAAGGGCCGCCGTCGCGCCAGAGAAAGCACGAGGGCCGCCTGTCTCGAGAAAATTGAAACCCGCCGAGCGGATGGTTCTCCTGGAAAAGTCTCTCCTCTCTCTGGCGTCATCACCACAGATCAGACCAGCGCGACGGAGGAAAACATTTCCAAGGGTCAGGTGGCGTTTCATAAAGTCGAAACAGCACACTTTTTAGAGCGGCGTAAAATATCAGCTTTCTATAAAAATTCAAGATCAGAACCTTATATTCTCGTCTCTTTTCAAAAAATATTGCTGCCTTCCCCTAAATATTCCTCTCCCATACATCTTTAAGACCGGCTTGGCAAAAGCCGTCTCAAGAAAGAGATCATGACAGATTTTTTCGTCATGAAGGGTTTTGGGTCAAAAAAGAAACAACTTGTCTTTATATCGTTTCTTGAAAAAACAAAGTTTTGGAATATTATTCTCGTGCTAAATCACGCCTATAATATTTTAACAGTCCTAGAAATAAAGTAATGCCTCGCCAAACTGTCCATAAAACAGTATTCTTTCTCGAATGTTTAAAGTTTATAGGAACGCCTGCGGCAAGAGTCCCCAAATGAGATTCCTCGGGGGATTGCTGCTCAGTCGCGTCCTGAAGATCCCCCATGTGATGGGATGTTTCTCTTGAGAGGGTTTGGTTTATTCCGCGCTGAGATTTCTGTGTTTTCCGGTTAAAACAGACCATAAGACCTTGTTTTAAACTTAAAAATGCAGACACAGCCTGGAATAAACTTAGCCATTAGATTCTATGGGCCATGATATGGGACATATCGTCCAAAGCATTCTGATTGCAACATTATGTGCCGCTGCCGCAGTGATTCTCTTTCGGCAAAGATCCCGTTTAGGGTTCGGAAGCCGAGGCTTTATTTGGATTGTGTTTGGCCTTCTTGTTATTTCATTTATTAATTATTATCATGCGGTTACAGACTATTTTACCCTTTCAAGTGATTCGGCCAGCCATCCAGTCAACAGCCTTATCGGTCTGTTAGATATTTTCGGACTCATTTGTGCGGTCTTTGGCCTCGCCCGTTGGTTGCCAACATTGGTGAGAGCCGGCGGCACCCTTGAAAGAGATATTGTCATTTCCCGTATCGCTGAGAAAATTGCTCGGGTTTCAGGTCAAGATTTTTTCCAAGCCTTGACCAATGCGATTGCAGAAGAGCTTAAAGCGGATTTGGTTCTTGTGGGTGTCTTAACCCAAGATCACAAATCCATTCAGACCATTGCCGCTTCAAAAGACCAAGCCCCCAGCACAAATTTCCGCTACCCTCTCGAAGGCAGCCCCTGTCAAACTGTGTTTGATGGCGAAGTTTCTATTTTTGAAGATGATGTGGCCGCGCTTTTCCCCGAAGATACAGCCCTAAAAGACCTTGGTTTAAAAAGCTATGGCGGTTGTACTTTGATCAACAGCAAAGGCGATCCCATCGGCATTCTCGTGGTCGCAAAAACAGTGCCGACCAAAGATACGGCTCTTCTCGAAGCGATCATAACTGTTTTTGCAGACCGCGCGGCTGTCGAAATTGATCGCCAAGAAGCCTTACACCATATCCACAAACGCAGTATAGAGCTAGAAGAAGCCCAGCATATCGGTCGTATCGGCCATTGGGCCAGTACGAAATCTCCAGATAGTTGGATGTGCTCCAACATCATCTATCAAATCTTGGAAATTCCCGCCCAAGATTTTCTGGAAATGAATACATTCATTACGCTTATTCATGCGCAAGATCGCGCCAATTTTTTACTCTTTCGCTATGCTGCCATGAGCCGCGATAAAGAATTAGATATGGATCTGCGGATTGTGACCCCAAAAGGGAATGAAAAATGGATTTCCATCATTGGCCGCCCGAATAAAGATCTCCCCCTTGACGATTTTGGCTTTTCCGCACTGCCAGCCCATTTTTTCCCCGCTTCTGATACCGATTGCATGGGTTTCTATCATGGCACCTTGCAAGATATCACCGAACGCAAGCAGGCCGAAACATCCTTACTCGAAGCCCATGCCGCAAAAACGCAATTTGTCGCCATTATGAGCCACGAACTGCGGACACCGCTGAACCCCATTTTAGGATTTTCCTCTCTGATTGCCAAAGATGTTGACGATCAGTATAGCCGTGATCAAATTCGCTCTTATGCGGAACAAATTAACGAATCCGCCCATCAAATGCATCGTTTGGTTGAGGATATTCTCGATTTTTCTGGTGTTGAATTAAACCGCCTCAATTTCGAATGGGATGAGACCGACTTAACAAGTCTGATGAAAGATGTCGTTCAACATATGTCCCATCAGGCCCAGTCTTCCGGCTTACAGCTCCAAAGCCAGTTTCCCGATAGACCTGTTCTGGCCATTGTTGACCGCAAACGCATTCGCCAAATTCTGGTGAATCTTATTTCTAACGCCATAAAATTCACAGACAGTGATGGTCACATTGAAATCGGCCTCATCCATGATGATCATGAGATTGAAATTTGGGTGAAAGATACAGGCTGCGGCATGACAGAGGACGAAATCTCGCAATATCTTCACCCCTTTCGCCAAGGCGGCAATATCCTCAATCGCAATGAGGGGGGCTTAGGGCTTGGGCTTGCCATTAGCAAAGCTTTGGTCGAAGGTCATGGTGGTCGCTTGACCATTGAGAGTTCCCATCAAGAGGGCACGCGGATTCGGGTGGCTTTGCCACGTCACCACGATATTTGAAGTTTTTTCTCTCGATTTAAGCCCATCCAAAAAGCCATTTTTCTTTTTATCAATGGAAAAAGAAAAGCGTTAAGCCCTTGAGATTCAAGCTCATCACAAATTTTTTTCCAAGAAAAGCGCACATGTTGCGCTTTTTTCCTTGATAAATGCGCACAAGGTGCGCATATTTGTTCTGTAGCCACGCGCTCCCATTTTCGAGCGGTCGCCTCCAACAAGACAGCTTTAGAGTCAAAAGCAGCCTTGAAGGAGGGGCGAGACCAACCAGCAAGCGTCAACGACGTTGCCAGGTTGATATGAGACCGGACCTAGAGCATTTCGTTTTTCATTTGAATTCGGTGAAAGGCTCTATGTCTTTGTTT
>DDLW01000138.1 GCA_002340345.1 Alphaproteobacteria bacterium UBA2562
TGATTTAAAAAAGTTTTACGGGGTTATTAGGGGGCATTTTCCAAAATGCCCCCTAATCTTATTTCTAGAGCCTTTCACTTTTATCTTGATTCAATGGAAAGGCTCTCTGTTTTTGCCGCAAAACGCAGGGTTAAAGGGACTGCCACTTTAACCAGCTTTGCTCTAGAAAAAAGCTTTTTGAAAGACTTTTTCCCGAAAAAGTCGTCTTAAAATTTTCGCGCAGCGAAAAAGCGCTAAGATTCCCACAAACTGGTCAGACCTTTGACCCCTGGGATAGGAAAGCCTCTTAAGATCTTTTTGGAATCGCATGGCTGGGTGGTTTCACCGGATCATGCTTTTGCTTGTCTTATGATTTGTTCTGGCTCATCGCTTATGATGAGCCTGGAGGTTGCGTTTGCAACGGTCCCTCAACTGGGGGAAGGGGGCTCCCTCTCCTTCCCCCGTTTTTTTAGGCCTTTATGGTTTTCCTCTATGAGACCGGCCAAATGATCTTCCTTTTCAGGAGGGTAACAAGAGCCTTGGCGCTATTAGAATTTTTAGCCTTTGGCCTCTCTATCTGTATCATCGCAATGATGCTCACGTGCGAATTTCATATGGAGTTTATAAAGCGCCATGTCATGGGTGACTTCATATTGATCGACGATCATATGGTCAATGGCGGCGGCTCCCCAGGCTTGTTCCATGAGAAAAGCCCCTTTTTCGATCGCGAGCATGGGGGATAAATGCTCATGTTCACAAATAACTTGGATGACAGCTTCGTCTAGATCGCTGAAATCCAGGCAATCTCTAGCGGTAAGCATGGTGACTCTCCCTGTTTTATCGTGCCATGTTTCATCTGGGGCGTTTACTCGGGAGCATCTTTTTGTGCGTTTGATCCGAGTTTCGATATCTTTATGGATATGAAAGTCAAAGGCTGAGACTTTGCGGCTCTTATAGAGAGTCGAAAAGAAAGCCTCCAGTTTTGACATTCACCATAAAGACACAAACTTTGAATCATTCTGTCCAAAGTTATGGTCGTTACGACGTTATGGTCGTTACGCTTTTTAGAATATTTCTTTCATTTTAGAACAAACCTGAAATATTCTTGTAAAAATTTTGTTCCTTTTAAGGGAAATCGACCAGTGTTTTAGGCAGGATCCTGCTATGCGATTTTTGCATTTGTTGAAACATGGTTATTTTAAAGAGGCCTTACCATGACCTTTGTGTCCTGAAGGGTGCGGAGTCTTTTTCCTCTGTCTTTGTCTATATTGAAAGGCTTTACGCCGCTTTATGGGTCATGGTTTCTGGCATATGCGGCGCGTCTGGATGCTGATAGACCAGGGCCATAACTTTAAAAAAGTCGAGCGCACTATAATGGTCTTGGACGGAATTGATCGCCAAGAGCACCCGTTGATTGTCTGGAAAACCAAGGCTTTCTTGTAGAGAGTCTGAGATAATTTGGAAAATTTCGCTCATGATTTGTTCCCTCCTGATAAAGAGAACATTACATGAATTAAAATTCCTGGCAAGAGAATAAGAACATATTAAGAACTTTTATGGTGCTATAAAGCCGCTCATGAGTCGTTATTTGTTCTCATAAGAGATAATTATTTTTTATAAATCAATATATTGTGGTTTTTTTGTTCTCGAATGAAAAACGCCTGCCCCAGAAAAGGACAGGCGCTTTGTTCTTGTTCTCATCGGCCTGAGAGAAACATTATGCGGTGAGTCGTAACTTCACATAACTGCCAGGAGCCTCTTCCAGGGCTGGCAAGCCGCCGTCTCCTGGTTGACGGGCTGGCACCATTTCTCCGCCATAATTCTCAGACAACCATTTGCCCCAATAAGGCCACCAAGAGCCTTCGCGCAGGGTTGCGGTCTCAAACCAAGCATCTGGCGTGGCTGGGAGCTTGCCAGATGTCTCATGAACCCAATGGCCATATTTGTTCGAAGCAGGCGGATTCACAACCCCTGCAATATGGCCAGAGCCAGAAAGAACAAACTCAATGGGGCCGGAATAAAGCTGCGTGCCGGCATAAGTCGCTTTCCAGGGCGCGATATGGTCTTCGCGGGTTGACAACAGGAAGGTTGGGGTCTTGACATTGCGAAGGTCAATCGGAACGTCTTTCAATGTAATCCCGCCGGGCTCGACCAGCTTGTTTTCTTGATACATATTCCGGAGATAGAAGCTATGCATCTTAGCGGGCATGCGGGTTGAATCGGAATTCCAGAACAGCAGATCAAAGGGGAAGGGGTCTTTGCCAAGCAGGTAATTATTGACAACAAAAGACCAGATCAGATCATTGGCCCGTAACATATTGAATGTGGTGGCCATGGACGAGCCATCGAGATAACCTTGTTTATTCATCCGGGTCTCAAGGGCGCGAAGCTGCTCTTCATCAATGAAAACAGAGAGCTCACCAGCCTCGGTGAAATCAGTCAAAGTGGTCAAGAAGGTTGCTGATTTAAAGCAATCATTGCCCTTTGCAGCATTGTAAGCCAAGGTCGAGGCGAGAAGAGTGCCGCCAAGACAATAGCCAACAATATTTGCGTCTTTTTCTCCGGTCGCTTTTTCAACGGCTTCCATCGCCGCCAAAGGTCCTTCGAGCATATAATCTTCGAACCCTTTTTCGGCGAGATCTTCCCCAGGATTAACCCAAGAAATCATAAAGACAGTAAAGCCTTGGTCAACGGCCCATTTGACCAAAGAGTTTTTCTCGCGAAGATCAAGAATGTAAAATTTATTGATCCAGGGCGGAATAATAATTAAAGGGCGCTTATGGACTTGTTCTGTTGTGGGGCTATATTGAACGAGCTGCATGAGGTCATTCTGATAGACAACTTTCCCAGGGGTCATGCCGACATTCTTCCCCAGCTCGAAAGCAGAGGTGTCGGTCATGGTAATGCGCAATTCGCCTTTGCCTTTTTCGAGGTCTTTTAAAAGATTCTCAAGGCCATGGACCAGATTTTCGCCACCGCTTTCAAAGGTTGTGCGCAACACTTCCGGGTTGGTCATCACAAAGTTTGAAGGGGCCATCGCATCGACAAATTGACGGGTATAGAAGTCGACTTTTTTGGCTGTGCGATCGTCCAAACCTTCAACATCTTGCACCATGCCCTGCATCCAGCGCGCGGTGAGAAGATAAGATTGTTTGATATAGTCAAAAACGGCGTTTTCTTCCCAGGCCGCATCTTTGAAGCGCCGATCATCCTTGGCAGGCGTCACAATTGGACTGTCTGGTTCTTCGCCAAGCCAGCGTCGGGCGCTATGTTGCCAAAGGTTCATATAGTCATTCCACAAAGTCATTTGCGCTTCCATGAGGCGTGCTGGATTCGCCATTAACTTTGTTGTCATTTCCATGAAAGCGCTGCCAATATTCAGCGGGTCCAGGTCCTGATTGCCTTCGGATTGACGTGCGAGAAAATCAGTTACGAGTTTTTGACTGCGTTCTGCAATCTCTCCCATTGTTCGGGAAAGTTCAACAGGATCAGGAATTTTGATGTCTTCCGAAGTTGGATCTGTGCCTCGCTTGTCATGCGCCATGACGGTCCCCTCAAATGATTTGTTACGGTTTTTGTCGCGGGATAGAACAGTGTTGGGCTCTGCGACAAAAACGATTTTTATGGCGGACACTGAAAAATCTTCAAGATTGTCCGAGAGATTTCAGGTCCAAGCGTTTCCAAGAGTCAAAGTATGATATTTCTAATTGGCGTCAATTTTACATTTTATAGTATTCCCAGGACATGCAGACTCGTTCCCACGAAGGTTCATGGCTGGAAAACTATAACTTTCTGAGCCTTAGGGCAAAGTGATGAGGTCACCTCTTTGATCCATTTTGCGGCAAAACAAAAACGGGCAGCATTTTTTCTGCGTCAGGATACACAGTAAAATGCTGTGGCGTAAGATCGCTGACACTCTCTTCGCCAATGCTGTTGATTTTTCAAGATCTGTTTGGCGTTTGAAAGGCCACTTTAAAGTCATAACATAAAAAAACTCTTAGTTGAACTTTCTGTATGTTGTTCTTGAATCAGACCTTAATCTTTTGATCCCCCGATCGCATGTTTCTCTTACCATCCAAATTATGTCAGGAATACAGGTCTCAAAGCATAAGGGGCAGAAAAAAATCACATACCTCCCTCAAAAGCAGGCTGTGTTTGCGCGGATGCCACAGTTTTGCTGTCTCTGTTAAGGCGTAACATGCTTTGACTTGAGCCGAGATATTGTCTCGTTATACTAGAGCCAGGAAGATTTGGTGAGATCTTTCTCAAAGCCAGGTCTCAAGGACATAGCGCGCCTTCCTGTCTTGACTGCGTAGCCTTGGGACGGCCAAATTGCATTTGGCTCTTTTAGATATGTGGAGCACAGAATATTGACAGCCCTTTTGAATAAGGAGGGAATGGCAACAGTCATTCGTTTTTTTTTGAAAAGGCTTGAGATTCGCCTTGCTTGACGAATCATTTTGGCGTTAACAAAACGAAGGCTTAGACTTTATGGCTTTGCCGATCAATGATTTGCAGCATTTTGCCTTATATTTAGGCCTGGATGAAATGCTGTATGCCTTTGTTTTTGCCGCAAAACGAATCAAAAGGGGAAGCCTATCCTTTTGCCCTTTGCTCTATAAAAAGAAGACTTTGGCTTTTAAGAATAATAGCTTTATAAGACTGTGGAGGCTTTTAAGAATCTTTTAAGGAGAAAATCGCAAAGCGTTCCATGTCTCCTCCAAAGACCATTTGACTCCTTTGCATTATGTTTCGTACTTTGTTTTTGGCACCCCCTTGGTCCTTGTCATCCTGACCAACATGGCAGGAAAAACAAAGGCATTCATTAAGAGCATGCAACAGTTTTGTTTATAGAGAATGAACAAAAAGATCGTGAACCATAGGGACCCCGTTATGACCGACAACGATCGCCGTGATCGCGTTGAAAATTTGAAAAAGCGGCTTTTCCGCTGTACAGCTGCGATTGCGCTTACGGCCGGCCTGACAGCATGTGAATCCGTTCCCGATGAATTAAATCCGGGGGTCTGGTTCGAATCTGTTGCTGATACGTTCAGTGATGAGGAAGAGGCTGGAACACAAACCGCATCAGCGCCCCAAGGGGACTATCCCAATCTCTCAACGGTTCCAGATCGGCCTATGACCTCGATTGAGGAACGTCGGGAAGCTTTGTCTCGGGGGTTGATGGCTGAAGATGGCGAAACCGCTTACTCTAGCCAAGATCTCAAAGCGGAGTCTGGGGCGCAAACATTAGCGCCACCACCAGAGCAAGCCATCTTGCGGCCAGATCGGGTGGAAACCCCGATGCCAACCCAAAGCGAAATCGCCGCCGCAAACCAACAAGAAACAGGATTCCGGGGGGCCTTCCCACCTTTAGGGGGCAGTAGCACAGCCGCAACGCCACCTTCTCCCATGGCCCAAGCGGCTGTACCGCCTGCGCCCGTCATGTCTGTTTCAGAAGGGGCGCAGCCAGAAAGCTATGCCGCCGGGCAACAACCAATATCACAAGGTCTGGCAGGAGGCTCACAAAATGCCTTGGCCCAAGATCCGCGCTATGCAGGCCCAAGCCGTAACCAGCCCCTTGTCCGCCCCCCAGAAGCACCGCAGCCTATGATGGCGGAAGCCCCAAAAGCGTTTGATACACAGCGCCCGCCTTTAACGCGTCCTGTGAAAACAGAGGTTGCACAAGCGCCTGAACCCCAACGCCCCCCTTTATCACGGGCTTTAAGTGGACCTGTCGCCCAAGAACCCCAACGTCCGCCTTTGGAACGTATGGCGGAAAACCAGCAGAGGGTGCCTCAGTCTCAATATCCGCCTCTTGTGAAATCCCATAGTGCCGATCCTTATGCCGATCTTGCGGCACAAGCCCCACAGCCCATGCAGCCGCAAACAGCTGGCGTTGCATCGCGCGGACTGGGAACCCAAGCTGGGCCCTATGCGCCGGCGCCAGTTGCTGCCCCAGCTGCTCCAGCCACTCCTATGCGCCAAGCAATAGCACGGCCACAACCAACAGGTCAAATGGCACCGGTGCAAGTTGCAACGGCAGCCCCCCTTGGTGAGCCAAAACGACTCCCCGCTGGAGCGTCAGAAGATCCTTATGTTGAATATTACAAGGACTCAATCCCAGCTGCGGGAAGCCAAGCTTTCAACCAGACTGCAACACCTGCGGAAACAGTGACTGTGCCGCCAGCACAAGCGGTTGGGTATGTGCCGCCAGCGATGATCCAGCGTCAGACGCCGATCTTAAATCGTCGGACACCAGCACCGGCAGCGCTCCAATCAATGCCGCCTTTTGCGCAAACCGTCAATTATAACCCAAGCTTCCGCCGCAGTGCGGCGCAACAGCCTTGGTATATGGGGGGCGTTAGAGTCGGCACAATTTATTTTGAAGATGGATCTTCTGGCCTCAGCCGTGATGATCGCGACGTTTTGAAAAAAGTTGCCCAAATCTATCGTGAGAAGGGGGAAGGCGTTCTTGTGATGGGGCATGCGAGCTACCCAACAAAAGCCAGAACCTATCCTGAGCATGAATTAATCAATTTCCGCATTTCAGGACAGCGCGCCGATGCGGTTGCGCGCCATCTTGTAAGGCTTGGGGTCCCGCGTCGGGCGGTTCGGATCGGAGCGTTCTCGGATGCCCAGCCGGAATATCAAGAAAATAGAAGTACAGGTATTGCTGGGAACCGCCGTGTTGTGCTGTTCCTTATTCCGCGAGGGTAAGGTCTTATAAGGTGTAAGGACCTTCGGTCCTTTTGGGCCTCCGGCGGCCAAAGGACTTGTCCTTTGGAAACCTTTTTATTGGCCTCTCTAGAGCAAAGTGCGGCTGG
>DDLW01000319.1 GCA_002340345.1 Alphaproteobacteria bacterium UBA2562
CACCTGCCGATGCCGCCTTTTCCCAAGCCCTGGCTTTGGCACCGCATCGAGGAGCGCCTGGGTATAAGGGTGTAAAGGATTGTCAAAAAGCGCCTTACGCGGGGCATTTTCAACAATTCGGCCTAAATACATGACGGCCACCCGATCTGCGATCCAATCGACAACCGCCAGATCATGGCTAATGAAAAGATAAGCGAGATTTAAACTTTCTTTCAAATCCAGCAAAAGATTCAAAATCTGGCTCTGTACCGAAACATCTAACGCCGAAAGGGGCTCATCTGCGACGATCAGAGCTGGGTCTAATGCCAATGCTCGTGCGATGGCTAATCTTTGCCTTTGCCCGCCTGAAAATTCATGGGGATAGCGATCCATCACCTCGGCATCTAAGCCAACAAGATCCAGGAGGGCTAAAATCTTTTCGCGGCGCTCAGCTCCGTTGGCTTGGTGGTGAACTTTGAAAGGTTCTCCTAAAATCGCCGAAATCGGCAAGCGTGGATTTAAAGACCCATAAGGGTCTTGGAAAACCATTTGGATATCGCGTCTTATACGTTTTAAACGCCAAAGTGGAATTTTCATCAAAGATTCGCCACGGAAGCGAATATCGCCATGATCGGCGCGATAGAGCATCGAAGCGGTCCGGGCCGCCGTCGATTTGCCGCAACCACTTTCTCCAACAAGAGCAACCGTTTCGCCGGGCAAAATAGAAAAACTCACCCCCAAAAGCGCATGGACAGCACCGCCATTGCCACGGCCAAAACTTGTCCGCTGTAAGGGAAAGCTTTTATAGAGGTTTTCCACCTCCAACAATGGCGTCATAATGATGCGCATCCTTTTGCAGCAAATCAAAAATCACGAGCCTGCCCCCTCTTCGCGGGGCCCTGCAAAAGACGTCCCTTGTGGAAATCTTTTGGCTCCAAAGCAAGGTTAAAGCACTTTGATCACAGATTGCGCTGGGAAATCCCTGGAGCGTCCTTAGGAGAATTCTTAAGCGCTTAGAATCCTTATGTAAATTTTAGAAAATAGAGCCCGCGCTATGATCAGCGCATAGGACCCACGGCTCTCTTTCCACGCAAAGCGGAAAGGCTCTGAAAGATAGCTTTATCTCAAGGATCGATTTTAGCACAAGCGACTTTATGATTTGGCCCCACTTCTTGCAATTCAGGGTCAATAAAAGTGCACACAGGGCCAGCCAATGGACAGCGCTCCATAAAGCGACAGCGTCTTTCTTCTTGGGTGATCACCGGGACACGGCCTGGGATCGAGAGTAATCTCGCCTCACGCGCACGCTCTCGTCCTGCTAATTTTGGAATCGTTGCCAGCAAGGCTTGGGTATAAGGATGGCGCGGATCTTTAAAGAGCGCTTTTGCTGGCCCCTTTTCGACAACACGCCCCGCATAAAGAACCGCCACCTCGTCCGCAATTTCAGAAATAACCGCCAAATTATGGCTAATAAACATAATTGCCATGCCCATTTCTTCTTGCATTTCCATCAGAAGATCAAGAATTTGGGCTTGCACGGTCACATCTAAAGCGGTCGTGGGCTCGTCGGCAATCAAAAGCGGCGGATGGCAAATCAAAGCCATCGCAATCAGCACCCTTTGCCGCATCCCCCCAGAAAGCTGGTGTGGATAATGGCGCATGCGTGCCTTTGTCCCAGGAATGCCGACACGTGCGAGCATATTTTCAGCATGGTCCCAGGCTTCTTTTCGTCTGACCCCGCGATGCAGAATGAGTGTTTCCGAGACTTGGTCCCCAATGGATTTCACGGGATTTAAGGCGGTCATCGGTTCTTGAAACACCATGCCAACCCGATCGCCCCGCAGCTTGGCTCTTTGCCGATCCCCCAGGGCTGTGATGTCACGCCCTTCTAAAACCACCCGACCAGAGGTGATATGCGCGGGAGGCGGTAAAAGTCCCATGATTGAAAGGGCGGTTAAAGATTTGCCAGACCCACTTTCGCCAACCAGACCAAGCGTCCTCCCTGCCCTTAAAGACAAAGAGATACCGTCAATAGCCCGCAAATTTTCAATGCTTTTGCCATTTGCGCTTGGTCGTGGAATAAGGACTTCTAGATTTTCGACCTGCAATAAAGATTCATGGGGCGAGGACAAAGAAAAGTACCTATCCTGTAATGGAATGGAAATGCCCGAGGTTAATCGAGGGGCCGAGTCTTTTGCAGCATAATGCAGTGCTTAAGAGTATGCTCTAACGCGCTTTGCTCTCAAGATAAAAACGCTCCAGAATCAAATGGTGGGGCTCTGAAGCCCCACCATAAGATGAATGATATATTTTAGGCTTACTTCGCTTCAACACCACGCCAATTTTCAACCCATAAGGAGGTTGGATATTGGTGCCCTGTTGGTTCATACCCTGCCAACCATTTTGGCAAGACATGCATATCCGCCCGATAGAATAAGGGAATCACAGGCAAATCGGCAGCATAAAGAGATTGAATCTCGTTCCAAAGTTCTTCACGCTTTGTCACGTCCAATTCAACTTCTAAGCGATCGATCAGCTCATCCATTTTCGCACTTTTATAGCCAGGAATATTCTCACCAGCATAATTATTTTCTTTGGACGGAATCTGCTTAGAGTGCAACATCATCAAAGGCACATTCGCAGGTGGAGACAGCCAAGCATACATGGCCAAGGCTGTAAATTTCCGCTGGATAATGGTTTCCCCAAACAAAACCCGCGCTGGCTGATTTTGGATGCGCACTTCGATTCCAAGACGCTTCCACTGATCTTGCAGCACCTGTTGCACGCGTTCCCGTGTCCGGTCCCCGGCTGTTGTCATGAATTCCAGAGATAGCGCTTCGCCTTTTGCATTATGGCGAACGCCGTCTTTCATGTCTTTCCAGCCAGCTTCATCGAGAAGCGTTGCGGCTTTTTCAACATTATGCTCATAGCTGGCAACGCCGTCATAAAAGATCCAATCTAACGGATGCACAAATGTATGGGCAACAGGCTGATAACCGCTGAACAATTGCTCGGTCAAGGTTTGACGATCCAGGGCATGAATCATGGCCTTACGCACTTTTTCATCCTGTAAAATCGGATTGTCCAGGTTGAAATCGATATGTTCGTAAACCAAGCTTGGCTTGAAGATAATTTGGTAATTATCCGCATGGCGCTCTTCAAAAGCGACACCTTGGTCAATTTTAAAACCAAGTTCCCCTGCGATCATATCAATCGCACCGGACAAGAGATTCGCTTCAAGGGCTGATGTGTTTTCGATCGTCCGGACGGTAATCCGTTTGAATTTTGGCTTTGCCCCCCACCAAGCGTCATTTGGCTCAAGAGCAATATGCGAGCCATTGACCGCATCACTGACGCGATAGGGACCAAAATACAAACCTTTATTGGTGGGATCTGTTTGATATAAGGTGCGATTCTTATATTCAACAGGGTCGGCTTCAAAAACTTTACGCTCCAGATGCTCTGGCAAAATGCGGAAGTCATTCAAAGCGTTATAATCATATGTCAGTTTATTGATGTGGATCGTGAAATTGCTGTCATCAATGACATCAATCTTTGTAATACGATCATAAAGTTCAAAATTGGTCACACCGCTTAAAGGATGTTTGCCAACTTCCCAAGTGAAAACGACGTCTTTCGAAGTAATCGCTGTGCCATCACCCCATTTTGCGTTTTCAGGAATCGAAAATGTCATCTGGATGCCTTTTTGGCCATCATCCAGCTCTTCGATTTTTGCTTTTCCATTCGAAATTGTGGGCAGCTCAGTGCACATCATGCACACCAGTTCCCAGTCTTGATTATGAACTGTCAAGGGCCGCCGGGCAAAACCCAGCACATAGCTTTTCGCCATCATGGCATCAATGCTGGGATGCATATTGGCAGGATATTGGGTGATCCCAATGACCAGCTCATCCTTGACGGCATTTTCTGCAGCAACGGCCACAGCGCCGGATAGGCCAAAAGCCAGCGTCAGCCCCATGAGGACCGACGCGATTCGAGCTCTCATCGCGCACCTCTTAAAAATCATAATGGATTTCCCTGACTGCGCCCGGGCTTTTTATATCACGAGCGGCTTGCTGCCGGGCCTGAGCGCCACTCGCCATCATAAGATCTTGTGTAGAAGGGACTTTAAAAGAAAGATTGGCAAGATGCTAATCACTTTCCCATGATCTCGCGTCCCGAACGCGACAAAAGATCCCCTTTTATCACCCCGATTCACGAGAGAACGCTTTGTTGTGCCTTAACGCTTCCAAACCAAAGCCAAGCTTCGCCTGGATCTTTCGCTTGGGTCAATGCACGAGGTCACGCCTTTTACCATAACAGACACGGCCTCGGAAAAAATCCTTTCTACGCTTAAAGCGTAATTTCGGCTGCTTACCATTTCTGTGCAAGAAAAAAGACCAGATTGCTGACAGAAAATTTAATGATCGTCTTAAGGCCCTGATCCCATATTTTGATATCTTCGGTCTTTATATTTTTGAAAAAAAAAGCGCCTATCACAAAAAATCTTTTCTTTTCAAATCGTTCTCCGAAACTCTGTCCTGATAAGCCTAAGGCGATCCCTTGGGCGCTATAAGGCTCTCTGCCAAGACATCCCTTAGAGTCGGACCGTACATCGAGCGATGTGATTCCGCCATTTGGCATCAGCCAAGGTCAGCCCAAACCACGAGAACATCATGAAGACCAACTGATGAAAGTTAAACTGTCTTTTTGGTTAGGAAAGTCTCCTCTCCCCCTCCTTTTCTTGAACAAAATAGCCAGCAAAAGCTTCAAACCTTGCAGGTTCATATAAGTCTATATCGAATATTTCCAAGGGAAAAGAGTCTACAGAGAAAAAGTGCAAAAGATTACTTTCGAATCTAAAACACATGGCTCTCCCTCGATTGGCTTCGGGTTTTGCCTTCGAGAGCATAGTGGCACCTCAGGCTGATAAAGATGTTTGCAGGGAACTTTGTTTCTGTTCAGCCTTTTGTGCCAAGACATCAAGCAAAGCCAAGACCTGTTTTGACGTCTCATCCATTCTTGCGACATGGGACAAAGCTTCAGACATATCGCCTTGCTCATAGGCCACAAGAGCTTGCTGGCCATAAGCATGCACAGCTTTATGGGGCTCAAAGAGCTGTTGAAACTCTGGACAATTTTTCATGCCTTCATCTTGGACGGAATCATACCACCGCCCTAAACGGCAAAGATGATGGTCGTAAAGAGACGATGATTTTAAATGTTTATGGCCGATAATGGTGCCAATGATCTTAGATTTAAAGCTGATATGATCGTTTTTTGCAATTTCAAGTGTAATCCAAGAATCATCTTCTTTCGCAAAACCATTCACCCGATCATCCAGCACTTTATTCGCCCGGTCCATCGCTGTTAAGACATCATTAATTTCTTGGGCATTTTGCTGGGAGAGAGAGGCAATCTTTTCTGTGCCTTCAGAAACAAGCGTTGAAGCCGCTGTCTGTTGCGACAAAATAGCCGAAATATCAGACATCCGCTCGGTGACCGTATGCACCTGCTTGGAAATCCGCCCAAGATTATCCGCCATCACAGCAATAACCTCGCGCCCGCCTTGCACAGCCTCCGCGCCTTTGCGCATGGAAAGGACAATGGCGTCCATTTCCGCACGCAGTGTCTCAATGCGCTGACGGATGTCTTCTGTCGCCCGCCCGGTTTGATTGGCGAGGGTTTTGACTTCTGCGGCAACAACAGCAAATCCTTTGCCCGCCTCTCCCGCCCGCGCCGCTTCGATCGTCGCGTTCAGGGCCAAAAGATTGGTTTGTTCCGCAATCATCTCAATTTGTTCAACAATCTGACCAATTTGATTAGAGGCAACACTCAAACGGTCCACTTTGCCAGCGGAATCCTGAACTGCTTCAAAAATCTCGCTCATGGAGAGTGTCGCTTCTGAAGCCACTGAAACGCCATCTTCTGCTGCTTTTTCTGCAGAATTTGCTTCTTGGGCCGCTGTATCAGAGCTGAGAGCAATATCTTGTACCGAGGCCACCATTTCTTCAATCGCCGAAGCCATCAATTGTGATTGTTCATTTGCAGACCGCACATCCCGTGTCATATGCGCAATCACCGCCATGGCCTCATTGGCTTCAACGGCCGCTTGGATAATATGTTTAAGGTTGTAATGTGCTTCTTCTGCCAGGCAAAAGCGTTCTTTTTCAATGCGCTCAAGAAGGTCTGTTTGTCGTTCTTCTGCTTGTTGAATTTCAATGCCGCGCTTTTTAATATCCTCAACAGCCCGTGCCATTTCACCTAATTCATCGCCACGATCTCTCCCTTTGATTGCAATCGAAAAATCTCGATTCGCATAAAGGGTTAGTGCCTGTGTCATTTTACAAATTGGACGAGAAAAGTTTTGCGACAAGAACCACCCAAGCAAAGTTGCAATCACAACAATCACACATGTTACAATGGCTTTTTCTATGACAGCAGCCTTATAGCGACCAAAGAAAGTCGTGGCATCAATATTAATTTCGATAACCCCAATAATTTCTCCGCTAAAATCTTTTACTGGGTGTCCAATCGCAGCAAGACCAAAATCATTTCTTTCCGTTATAAGTAAAGCCTCATCTTTGCGAAAAATATTTTTCAACTGCCCGTCTGTAAAAAGAGACTGTTGACTTGTCTCTGCACTTCTCACCAATTCGCCGTTTTTCTCAATATAAAGAATAAGATCCGATTTGTTAATCGATGAAAAAGACTCTAAAAATTCAACCCCTAATGTTGTGCCGAATTCAACAGATCCGACATGGCGATTGTCATGAAAAACAGGAACAACCCCCCGTATCCCGAGGCCAGCGACACCTTTCTCAATACCAAACTTTGCTTGTTTTTCTTGATTGGCCAGCAAAACTGTTTTTCTAAAAGAAGAAAGATCATCACCAAATTTCTCTGGATTATGAACCCTAAAAAAAGACGTTGCTGAGGGGAGATGAAATTGGAATTGGCGAACCCCATACTCTTCTTTCAGTGTTTGAAACCCTGGGACAAAATAATTTGCAAGATCTTGTCTTTCTTGTTTCGCAAGAGCTTCACCAATATTCGGTTGTAGGGCCAGTGCGGCGGCCATACCAACGGCTTTTTGGCTGTCGCTATTAATCGCCAATTCAAAAGCAGCATGGCGTAACTGCAAATCATCTTCTAAAGTAAAATCAATAAGTTCATCAATTGAAAGAACTGAAGAAAGCCCAAGAGCAATGCCTGTTAAAGCGGCGACAGCGCCCATGTTTAACATGATTCTTGTGCCGATTTTTATATTCATTATAGCCTCCGACTGAAGTGATCCCAGCCACCTGACTCCCGTCGTCAGATCGAGTACATTGACCGAAACGAAGAGTTCTCTAGGGTCTGTTGAGATT
>DDLW01000262.1 GCA_002340345.1 Alphaproteobacteria bacterium UBA2562
AAAACGCATGGTTAAAGTGATGCCACTTTAACCAGCTTTGCTCTAAGGCAAAGTTTGCAAAAGCTTTTTATGAAGCTTTTATGAAGAAGCATAGCCTTCCACAGACGGTCTTTTGCGCAAAAGGGTGCTATTCAGCGTAAACATGACCTGAATGGTTTTTCCTTGGACAAAAAGCAAAGGGATATAGAGCATGAAATAGGGCCAGCTCCAAAACTCTAAAATTCCCATTGCGATCAGACCTTTATGGATAAAAAAATTCGACAAGACAAAAAAAGCAACCCCCGGACAAATCAAAGCATAGGCGCCCGCCGAATGCATCGTCCCCGAAAGATAGTCTTGATAATAGCCCAAACGCTTCATGACAAAATGCCCTAAGGCCAAAATGAACAACATCAAAGCAATCAGCAGACTCATAAAGATAAAGTGAAATGCCGGATGCACTGTGACACCGAAATTATGCGTCAATGCCATCGAGAGTCGAAAGACCGTAAGGCCGATCAATGTTAGAATCGGCACCATGATCCATAAAGAAGAGGCCGCTTCTTTCGAAACCCCTTGATCCAGCATGGCACGAACGCCGAGAATGCCCATGGTCACCGCCAGCATGCCAGCAATCGACAAGGCACCCAAGGACGCCATGATCATCAAACCCGACAAAAGCGGATTATGGGTCATCGCTGCCGGTGCGGCAAAGCCAACGGCGAGCATTGCAAAGGCAAAAACCGCGAGCATTTGCCCAAAACTATTATTCTGATCACACGCAAAATGCCCATCGGCCAATGCGCGACCAAAAAAATTTATAAAAATAACGATCGCTTGAACAGCAACAGCCAGGAAAGCCAAAGCCGCAAAGGGTAATAAATATTCTACCCACCCCCATAAGCCTGGCACAAAAACAGCCCCTAAAATAAAGCCAATATTGATACTCATGCTATAGGTGAGGGGCATTGCCATGAGCTGGACTTCATTATTGCTTTTTTTTAAGACTTTATAGCCCTCACTGCCTTTAAAGTGACGATATTCTCTTATATTCCAAATGAGAATCCGAAAATGCTGAAAGGCAAAGAAGACGATCCCAAGTAAAGCAAGAATCGCCAGAAGCAAACGCCCCTTATCCGATCCTTGCAGAACGGCCATGACGGAGTCAAATGTTGGAATGGGCGTTTCTTTATGCGGTGTCCCAAACATCAAAAGCATAAAAAAAGTAACGGCCAATCCGCCATTTCCCAGCGCAGCGAGATAATAGAGGGGGCTATAATTTTCCTTGAGACCCTGACGATATGACATCATGGCTTGCTCCTTCACAGGGACGTTTTCGTAAGAGCAAAATACTCTTAGGTGTAAAGATATGGAGTGTAAGGATATGGCTTTCTTCGCCGGGTGTAAATTAATTTATTAGAATATTATAATGTTTAAATGTCGCACCTTGAGGACCCCCATGGATCGCTTATTATTCATGAAAGCCTTTTGCCGCATTGTCGATTTGCAAAGTTTTTCAAAAGCCTCTGAAGATCTTGGCCTCTCAGCCGCCACGCTGAGTAAAGAAATGCGCCGCCTAGAAGACAGTCTCGGTTGCCTGCTTTTAAACCGTTCAACACGGCGTATGGCCCTAACCGATCATGGCCAACTTTATTATGACGAAGCCCGCCGTCTGTTAGGCGAAATTGACACTTTAGAAGACAGCTTGCGCAAAGCCGGAAAAACCCCGAAAGGACGGTTACGCATCAACGCCCCCCTGTCCTTTGGCCTGGTTGTGTTGGCCCCGCTTATCCCCCAATTCCGCCAACACTATCCTGACGTGACCTTAGAGATCACTTTAGACGATCGTGTTTTAGATATCATCGAGGGAGGGTTTGATCTGTCCTTACGGATTCGACCGTCTTTACCGGATTCGACCCTCATAGCACGACAAATAGGCCATGTGACCCAACATCTCTGTGCCGCGCCTGGCTATTTTGATCATGACCGCCCTCGCCCACAGACCCCAAAAGATTTAGAGCCTCACCAGATGCTCTCTTTCAGCCTCTCAGATCACGGCCAGAATCTGATTTTTACCCATCAGGAACAGCAAGAGCCGATTGTGCTACAGCCGACCCTCACGGTGAATAACAGCCTGTTCCTCAAAGCACTTCTGCTGGCCGGGCAAGGCATTGGTGCGCTGCCAAGTTTTATTGCAAAGCCCCTCTTGGAAGACGGCCAGCTAGAGGCCCTCTTGCCAGACTATCATTTGCCTGAACGCTTTATTTTCGCTGTTTTTGCAAAACGCCTTAATGCTGATGAAAAAACCAGGGCCTTTCTCGCTTTTTTAGAAAATGCGCTTCGATAAAAGACGTCTGTAAGCATTCTTGTTCTTAAGGAAAAAGATTTTTTCGCAAAAGCTGATTTTTCCCCGGCCTGTTTTTCAGCATGCTCCTGCCATACCGCTCACCCCCCCTTGTGTGATTTGGAGGCAATCCCCATGACAAAACTTCTTGTGCTGTATTATTCGCGCACGGGCCATATCCAGCGCATGGCAGCGGCCATCGCCCAAGGTGCACAGAGCGTTAAAGATATGGATGTGGCCATAAAACGTGTTCCCGACCTGGATGGCTTTTCAATAGACAAAAGCAAACAGCCAGCAATCTTTGACACCCCCATCGCCACGATCCCAGAACTTCCAGACTATGATGCTCTTATTTTAGGCTCCCCCACCTATTTTGGTAATATGGCGACGCCGATGAAGCATTTCATTGATCAAATGGCCGGTTTATGGATGGAAAATGCTTTGGTTGGCAAGGTGGGATCTGTTTTTACAGCAACAGGATCCCAACATGGCGGCCATGAAAGCGCCATTTTGTCCATGCATATCCCTCTCTTTCATCTGGGATTTATGATTGTCGGCTTGCCTTATAGTTTTTCGACACAAACGCGTATGGATCAGATTGTCGGCGGCTCTCCTTATGGTGCCGGCACTGTTTCTGGGGGGGATGGATCGCGGTTGCCTTCAGAGAGCGATCTTGCAGGCGCGCATTTCCAAGGAGCCCATGTGGCCCAAATTGCAGCGCGCCTGAACAAGGCTCAATTTTTGTAATGTCTCAAAATACAGAGCTTTAGAACAATGTTCGCACGCCTTTAGAAACCTTTTCGCTTACGGAGAGTCTCTTGCCACGGTGTTTCGATCTTTTTGTAACCGCCCTTGCCCCTGCCATTTGGGGCAGTACTTATATTGTGACCACCGAATTCCTGCCTTCAGGATATCCTATAACCCTTGCTGTTTTGCGCGCTTTGCCTGCTGGTCTGCTTTTGTTGCTTTTGACCCGGCATCTCCCCCCGAAAGCCTGGCTTGGGCGCATTTTTCTTTTAGGCGCCTTAAATTTTGCCGTTTTTTGGACATTGCTGTTCATCGCCGCCTATCGGTTACCAGGTGGCGTTGCCGCCACCCTTGGGGCTTTACAAGCGTTATGGGTTATTTTTCTTGCTGCCGGTTTTTTGAAAAGACCGATTCGGCTTTTGGCCGTCAGTGCGGCTCTTACAGGCGCTTTCGGGGTCTTTTTACTGGTCTCAGCCCCCACAGACAGTCTTGACCCCTTGGGCATTGCAGCGGCTCTTGGCAGTGGTTTGTCCATGGCCACAGGCACGGTTTTGACCCGGAAATGGCAGGTTGATGTGCCTTTATTGTCTTTAACAGCCTGGCAGCTCACCGCAGGCGGTCTGCTTCTTATGCCCTTTGCCTTTTTCACAGAGCCTGCTTTTCCGCCCTTAACGACAGAAAGCTTTTTAGGCCTTGCCTATCTTTCCGTCATTGGCGCTACCCTGACCTATGTTTTATGGTTTCGTGCTGTGTCAAAAATTGAACCCTCGGCGCTTTCAACATTAGGTTTTTTTAGCCCTGTTACCGCACTTTTCTTAGGGTGGTTTTTTCTGGACCAGGATCTTACACTGCTTCAAGGTGGTGCTGTTGTGATTATTTTTGCCAGCATCGCGGCCAGCCAGAGATCTGCGGCCCGCCCTTAAGCCAAACAAGGGCCTGGTAATTATATTCATGATTTTGTATGTCTTCTTATAAGAATCACAAAATCATAAGTTTTTTAGGGAAAAAATATTTCTGCTTTCTTTCAAGTCCTAATAATCACTCCCTCAATACCTACATATTGCCAATCTCATTTAGGCCGTATCTACTGCGAATGGAGGCGCTCAAAGGCGTCGAAAATATAGAGTCTTTATTATTATTCTAAAGACAAGGCTTTGTTTTTCTATAAGGCGCCAAAAAAACACTTTAGCTCTAGATTTCAAGAAATGTTTCTGTAATACTGCCTTCCCATGTCAGCTTGCACTACCCTGTTGCAAGTGTCGCATTGGGAGGTATTCTTTTATGAAGAAACGCTTGTTTCATTTAATTGCCGGCACAGCCCTGGCTATTACAACCCTTGTTGGTTTGCCAGAACACTCTCAGGCCAAAACGCTCAAAATGGCCTATGATGCGGATCCCGTTTCCTTAGATCCCCATGAGCAGCTTTCTGCTGGGACCTTACAAATGTCCCATATGGTTTTTGATCCTTTAGTCCGTTTTACCCCCGATTTATCCTATGAACCGCGCTTGGCGGAAAAATGGGAGCAAATCAACGACACCACAATGCGTTTTTATCTACGCAAAGATGTCAAATTTCACAGCGGGAACCCTTTCACAGCCGCTGATGTTGCTTTTACCCTTGATCGCCTAAAGAAAAGCCCTGATTTCAAAGGCCTTTTCACCCCTTTTACCGAAGCAAAAATTATTGATGACCACACGGTCGATCTTATAACAGAAAAACCCTATCCCCTTGTGATGACCATGGGGACTTATTTTTTCCCAATGGATTCTAAATTTTACAGCGGCACTGACAAAAATGGTAACCCAAAAGATATGGTGAAAAAGCATGGGGATGCCTTTGCCTCCGCCAATGAATCCGGGACAGGCCCTTTTGTCGTTACCAAAAGAGAGCAAGGGGTGCGTGTCGAATTTGACCGCTTTGCCGATTATTGGGACAAAGACAGTAAAGGCAATGTTTCAAAAATCATTTTCACCCCGATTAAAGAAGCCCCAACCCGTGTTGCGTCTTTGCTCGCCGGTGATGTTGACTTTATTGCCCCCGTGCCTCCAACAGATCTGAAACGTATCAAAGAAAACGAAAATATGAACCTTGTCACCATGACAGGGACGCGCATCATTACGCTTCAAATGAACCAAAAGCGGGTCGAAGCCTTCAAAGATCTGCGCGTACGCCAAGCCATTGTCCATGCCGTCAATAATGAAGGCATTACCAAAAAAATCATGAAAGGCTTTGGCACCGCAGCGGCACAGCAAAGCGCGAACGGCCAGCTCGGCCATGTTGAAAGCCTGAAACCACGCTATGATCTCCAAAAAGCCAAAGACCTTATGAAAGAGGCCGGGTATGAAGACGGCTTCTCCATCACCATGATGGCCCCCAATAATCGCTATGTGAATGACGCCAAAATTGCCGAGGCTGTTGTTTCTATGCTGGCCAAAATCAATATCAAAGTTGATTTAACCACCATGCCAAAAGCGCAATATTGGCCTAAATTTGACGAACGTGCTGCAGATATCATGATGATTGGCTGGCATCCAGATACCGAAGATTCTGCCAATTATTCTGAATTCTTGCTCATGACGCCCAATAAAGACACAGGCAAAGGCCAGTATAATTCCGGCAATTATTCCAATCCGAAATTGGATGCCCTGGTCGATAAATCGAACACAATTGTCGACATGGCAGAGCGCAAGAAGATTCTGCAAGAGGTTGAACAGCTGGCCCATGATGACGCCGCCTTCATTCCTCTCCATTGGCAAGATCTTGCTTGGGCCTCCCGCAAAGGCGTTCATATCGAAGATATTGTCAATGTCATGAACTTCCCCTATATGGGCGATCTGGTCATGGATTGATCCTCCCTCAGTAGAGAAGGGCCACCCTATTTGAGGTGGCCCTTTTCCTATCCATATATTTTCGTTTTGCCTCTGGCGGCCAAAGGGCGCGCCCTT
>DDLW01000220.1 GCA_002340345.1 Alphaproteobacteria bacterium UBA2562
ATTATGCAGAGGTCTTTGAAATATAATTATCAGATCGTCTAACAATTGAACGGCCGAGGAAGCCGGTGACGTGTTGAGGTTACAGCTTTTTATAGATCATGAGCCAATCAGGTTCTTTTGTGATCTCATAGCCAGCTTTTCTGTAGACATTATGGGCGTCTTGGGTTCTTAGCATCCAGGTTGTTACATCTTTCAATTGCGGGTGTGCGCGAATTTGTAAAGAAAGCCAGCTTGCAAGCCCTTTTGATCGATGGTCTGGTAAAATAAAAACATCTCGCAAATACGCAAAGATAGCACAATCGGTCACCACACGCGCAAAGCCTGCCATAGAGTGATCTGGTCCATAGACACCGATGACAAGTGATGCGTCGAGTGCTTGTTGAAGTTGTGCCTCAGTCAAATCAGAAAACCAGTATGAGTCTTCTGTGAGACATCTATAAATGAGATTAAAATCAATACGGTGGCGATCCGTGCTCAATTCATAGCCATCGTCACGTTTCCAACTATGCTTTTCAATATTTATGAGATTTGGTGCGGCCATAAAGAATTCACCTGACTTTTAAAGAGTGAAGCAAATTATCACAAGACGGCGATAGATAAAGGCCATGTTCTCCAATCTTGCCGCATGAAATTGCGTGGCCAGACTGAAATTCAGCATGTCTGTTTTGGAAATACCGTATCCTAACGCTCAGATATAAATTTGATTTTAATGAGCGCTTATGACACATCATCAAAGAGCAGAGAGTGCCAATACACTTTCGATTTTAGCGGCCTTGATACAGTTTAAAACACTCTCAGAACAGCCAAACCATGAAATTATCGCATGGATTAAGGCTTATCTGGAAAAATTTGGCGTTCCTTGTTCTGTTCTCTTCGGGCCAGAGGGCGATCGCGCCAATCTGTTCGCCACAATAGGGCCAAAGGAACAATCGGGCTATATTCTCTCTGGCCATATGGACGTCGTGCCTGTTGAGGGACAAGACTGGGCCACGGATCCTTTTTGTTTGACCGATGTTGGTGGTGGTCGATATGCGGGGCGGGGTACCTCTGATATGAAGGGCTATCTTGCCTGTGCTCTTGCGATGGTGCCCTATTTCCAGTCCTTGGATCTTAAACGTCCCATTCATCTCGCCTTTTCATATGATGAAGAAATTGGATGTCGTGGCGTTCCCCATTTAATTCCCACGATCCCCGATCTCTGTGCCCAGCCACGTGCCTGTTTGGTGGGGGAGCCCTCTGACTTAATCCCTGTCCTGTCCCATAAAGGCAAATGCGCTATTGAGATCTCTTTTCATGGAAAGGCAGCCCATAGTTCTGATCCTTCCAAAGGGGAAAATGCCATATATCCGGCCAGTGAACTGGTTTTATTCGCCAAAGATTTGGCCAAGCGCCTGAAAACAGAGTGGCTGAATGACGCACGTTTTGATCCCTCAGAATCAACCCTAATCGCAGGGGTCATCAAGGGCGGGGCGGCGGTGAATATTATTCCTGATCATTGCATGGTCCAGTTCGAAGTGCGCTCGGTACCAGGGCAGTCGGCCAAAGAAATTGCGGATCTTGTGGTGGAAAAAGCCCAACAAATCGTCAAGGACAGAGATTCTCTTGACCTCAGCTGGTCGACGAAGGTGCTCTCTGAATATCCAGCGCTCTTTCCTTGTGAAAATGCGGAGCTGATTGCGATGATGGAAAGGATTTCAGGTGTGGACTCAAAACCATCCGTGAGTTATGGCACCGAAGCAGGGCTGTTCCATGGTGCTGGCATCCCCTCTGTAATTTGCGGACCTGGGTCGATTACCCGCGCCCATCGCGCCAATGAATTTATCACCGAGAGTGAATTGCAAGACTGTAATGCGATGTTTGCCAAGCTTGCGTCTGACTATTGTTGTCATTGAGAGCAATGGTAAAGCGATAGGGTCATCACTTTGATCTGTTTTGCAGGAAAACAAAAACTTACAGCCTTCTTCCTGGCGCACAGAATAAAGCAAAATGCTGTAAGTGTTGATAAGGAACAGTCATGAATTATCGGATCGGTGTTGATGTTGGTGGATCTTTCACGGATTTTGCTATTTTAGAGAGCAAGACAGGTTCCTTAAAAACCTTAAAAGTCTTTTCACGACCTGAAGCACCGGGAGAGGAAATCAAGCTGGCTCTCGACAGGCTCTCCAGGGACGGTGATCTTGATGTGCGCATGGTAGAGCGTTTCGTCCACGGGACAACGGTTGGCATCAATACCGTTATTCAACGTGCGGGGCCTAAAATTGCGCTCATTACGACGAAAAATTTTGAAGATGTGTTGGAAATTGCGCGTCTTAAAATTCCTCATATCCATAATCTCCATGCGAAACGTCCAACCCCGCTGATCTCTCGGGAATGCGTGTTTGGTGTTGATGAGCGCGTTCAATCCGACGGCACTGTTCTGGTGGAACCGGATGAGCAAGAATTAGAGCGTTTGGCCTCAAAATTAATGTCTTTGGGGGTTAAAACTGTTGTTATTGCTCTGCTAAATGCTTATCGCAATGGAGAGAATGAAAGGAAAATCGCCCAAGCTTTTTCAAAGCTCAGCCCGGACATCTTTGTTGTCACGAGTTCCGAGACATGGCCCATCATCCGAGAATATGAACGCACCTTAACAACCGTTATGTCTGGTTATGTGAATGATCGGGTGTCTTTTTATCTGGATCGCTTTGAAACAACCTTGACGGATTTGGGAATCAAGGCGCCCATTTTAATCACAAAATCCAATGGTGGGGTGATGGCCCTGGATCAAGCCCGGCGAGAACCCGTGCATATGCTGCTTTCTGGGACCGCATCGGGGGTCGTTGGGGCTGGCTATATTGCGCGGGAGTCTGGTTTTGATAAGGTTTTGACACTTGATATTGGCGGGACGTCTGCTGATGTTGCTTTGCTCCTAGAAGGGCAGGCGCAACATGGGGTTGGTGAATTGGTTGGCGACTTTCCCCTCCATATGCCGAGTGTGGCTGTAAGCTCTGTTGGGCAAGGCGGGGGATCTGTTGCTTGGGTGGATGATCTTGGTGTCTTGCAGGTCGGGCCTGAAAGTGCGGGCTCTACACCTGGGCCGGTTTGCTATGGCCGTGGGGGTGTCAAGCCGACGGTGACGGATGCAATGGTTCTCCAGAACCTCATCGGCCATGGGACGCTTGGCTATGGTGCTGTGACCATTGACAAAGACGCAGCTCAAAAGGCCATCTTGCCGATTGTTGAAAAGATGAAACGCTCGGCAGAGCATGTGGCGGCCAGCATCATTGATATCTCTGTGTCGTCAATGTATGCCGAGGTCCAGGCTCTTATATCCCGTTTCGGGATCGACCCGCGTGAGTTTTATATTATGGCCTTTGGCGGTGGCGGGCCAATGCTGGCGGCTTATCTGGCGCGAGACTTAAATGTCGCTGGGGTTGTTGTCCCACCAAGGCCTGGTGTTGTGTCCGCCCTTGGCAGTCTTGTTGCAGATTTACGCAATGACTTCATCACAACCCTTTTCCTAGAGCTGACAGCGGAGACTGTTGAGCGCTTGGTCACCCCGTTACAGACTATGCGTAAAATGGGGCGTGAATGGCTGGTCGCGCAAAATTACGATGGCGCGCCTCTCTTTGAGATCTATGCCGATATGCGCTATCGCGGCCAGTCTTATGAGATCGAAACACCGCTTGAGCATGCGTGGATCGAACATCAAGCCTGCGAGAGCATCCGATCCGCCTTCCATCAAGAGCATGAAAAATTATTCGGTCATTGCGATCGCTATGCTGATATTCAGGTGATTAATCTCAGATTGGTTGTGGTCGGTCAGACTGATGTTCCCAATATTACAGTTGTATTTTCTTTTTGGTTCGATAATGTGCCTCTGCGGCGGTTTCTTAGTGTATTCGTCTCCACAGGGGCCATTTTAGAATAAAGATGATCTCTGTGACGGGCTTAAACATCACTTTGGAGAGAAGTGTGCCGATTTCCAAGGATCCAGGCACCAGAGCTTTCAGGCGTAATGGGATAGATCTGGACTCCTTTTGTTCGGTTTTTCTTGAAGATCAAAAGCCTTGCGCAAAAGATCGGCTGAGAGTTTTGTGAGGAAGGCAGCCGCTGTCATGACCAACGTCATATGGCGGTGCCAGCCATGCCAAGATCGGGCTTCACAGTGATCTAGGCCGAGATCGTTTTTGGCACGCAGGAAACACTCTTCGATGGTCCACCGTAATCCTGCTGCCGCTGCCATTTCAGCAAGATTGGTATCTGACGGCGCCAGGCAAAAATAGTATGCTTTTTTGTCAGGATTATGAGGAGACCTTCGGACCAGAACCCAATGCTCGAACCCTGGTGGGCTGTCCTGCACCAAAGGAAACCGAACCCACTGATAGAGCCGTATTCCTTTTGAACCTTCTCCGGCAGGACAGGATATCCAGTCCTGCTCTTCAACGGCATCCGCCATGTTCTGGGGGTCTGTTTGTAAAAAACCTTCGTCGGCAAAGAACCTCAGACAATGATTGCTGCGGACAGACAAAACATAAGGCTGCCTGCGTTGTTCAAGCATGCGCCGCAGACCGGAGACAGACCCGTAAACGGCATCCCCCAAAACCCCGGCACAGGGGAGCCCGCGATCAAGCACTTTGGCAATCATCTCCTGTGCCATTTCTGGTTTTATTTTACAGCATTTTGCTTTTATTCTGACTCAGAAAAAATGCTGACCGTTTTTGTTTTGCCGCAAAACGGATCAAAGTGATGACCCTATCACTTTGCCCTTTGCTCTAAACGCAACATCATCTGGGACCCCTGCTTTGCGGCGGCGTTTTGGATCCTCCGCCCAGTTTTTGGGAAGATAAAGCTGTCGATCAATCAGGCTGTGGCCAAACCGGCTGGCATAAGACAGGAAAACACCAATTTGGCTATTTTCGACGTGGCCGGCGGTTCCTGAATACTGGCGGCTCACGCCCACCGAATGCTTACCCTGTTTGAGAAAACCTGTCTCATCAACCACCAGCACCCCGGCTGGGTCTCCAATCGCTTCAACGACATAGTCATGAAGCACATCTCGTAACGCATCCGCATCCCAGCGACCACGTCCTAGAAGCGATTGAATGCGATAAGGCTTTGATAAACCAGCTTGCTCTGCCATCAACCATCTGGTCTTGCGTTCAATGCCAGACAGAACCCCATCCAAAAATAATCCTGCACTCTCCCGGACCGCGCATCGGGCAAAAACACATCCAATGCGTTGTTTCAACCCGTGAAGTTCCTCTTCCCAGGCCAAAAATGAACCGCTCCAATCCGAAACCGACATTGATCCCTCCCATGCCAGAAACCGTAAACGGAAGCGAATCACATATCCGTAAAAATGCAACTGTAATACTAGCCGGACATCACAGTGATGCACAGCAAGCCCAACCGGACCGGCAAAAGCCCGAGCGGAGAAAAACGGGTTAAAGGAGGTCTACAAATGCGGCAAAAGGCGTCTCTGTTGCCCAGACTGACCTGTCATGTCCGTGCAAATTTTTGAAATACAGAATAAGTCGGGAAGCATTCAGAACAGAGGCAAGAGCCCCTGAAAGTCTGGCGGAGGGTTAGAGACAAAGTCTGAACACGGAGCCAGCGGTTAGGGTTGGTGTGGCGGCTAACCGCGAAAGCAATATGGCGG
>DDLW01000100.1 GCA_002340345.1 Alphaproteobacteria bacterium UBA2562
ATTATGCAGAGGTCTTGATGATTGAAGCACACAAAATGCTCTATCTTATTGTTTTTGGAGCAAGACCTATCGATTGGATGTTTCCATCCAGCCGCACTTTGCTCTAAACGGTGGACCGCCTTTCCTGAACAAGAATCGCCATATAGCCCGCCAAAGCCTCAAGCGCCTCTAAAACAGCATCCAAGTCTCTGTCTTTTAAGGCCAGCACCATCCGCTCGTGGAAACAGGCCATCTGGCTTCTGTCGCGCATGCGATAGGTCAACATATTCATCAAAGGCTGCATGCCCTCAATCACAGCTGCCATCTGGAAAGACAAAAAGGGATTCCCGGTCGCATCGACAAAAGCCCGATGGAAGCGCACATCAGAGGCACAAAAATCTTCATCGCCCAGTGTATTTTGCCGCTGTCTATCGACTTCCTCTTCCATGGTTTTCAGATGCTCGTCTTGGCACCGCTCAAGGGCAAGCGGCGCACAGCTTTTTTCCAAAAGAAACCGCGCCTCGACAACATCTTCCACCGGCATCGCCTTCATGCCAATCAAGAGCGTACTGGTCGTGATCAGCGCATCATGGGCCTCGGACCAAGACAGCCTGTTGACAAAAGCACCGCCTGTGGGACCCCTTTGGGTTCTAATCAAATTTTGAGCGGCTAACCGCTTAAGCGCTTCCCTTACGGTCGGTCTTGACACATTAAAACGATCTGCCAGCTCATTTTCGCTTGGTAAGCGTTCATCCACCACGAGTTTCCCCTCCATGATGGCTTTTCGGATCGACTCCGCGATTTGCGTTGAAAGCCCCTCTTTATGTAATGCTTTATAATCAATGGCCATAGGAATACTCCTTGCGGGCCGTTTAAACCAGCCAGCAGAAATTGAGATCTTTCTTCTGGTCGGATCAACCCGTTTGGGACCTGTGCAAACGCCCAGTCAGAAGAGATGCAGACATGATAGATGGTCTTACAGGACCTTTTTGGGGGCTGTCAAAGTTTTGCTAATTGTCTTACAAAATAATGTTAGACAATTAGCATTTTATGCCGCACTCTATCACAGAGTCTAGAGCAAAGCTGGTTAAAGTGGCAGCCCCTTTAACCAGCTTTGCTCTAGAGCCTTTCGGCTCTATTTCTGCCAATCGATTCTTGGTTCTTATTTTTGCTGGTTGGTATGAAACTCAGGTGAAGTACTTTATGTCTTCGTTTTGCCGCCAACAGCCAAGCGACAGGAAACATCCCATGACGTTTAAAGCCCTTATCGTTGACAAACATGACGATGGACAAACCCAAGCCAGTATCAAAGAGATCTCAGAAGATCAACTGCCCCAAGGCGATGTCACCATTGCCATTGACTATTCCACCGTCAATTACAAGGATGGCCTTTGCCTTGGCTCTGGGGGCGGACTTGTGAGAGAGTATCCTCACATTCCAGGCATTGACTTCGCCGGAACCGTCGAAAGCGCCGAGGATAATCGTTATAAGCCTGGCGATAAAGTCATCCTGACAGGGTGGCGTGTGGGAGAAGTTTGGTGGGGCGGCTATGCCCAAAAAGCGCGTGTCAAGGCCGACTGGCTTGTGCCTCTCCCCGAAGGTCTGACCACAAAACAAGCCATGGCTGTCGGAACCGCTGGTTTTACCGCCATGCTTGGCGTTTTAGCCTTAGAAGATCATGGCCTGAAACCCGATCAAGGCCCTGTCTTAGTCACGGGCGCCGCTGGCGGTGTGGGGTCTGTTGCCATAGCCCTTCTCGCCAAGCTTGGTTATGAGGTCGCAGCCGTTACTGGACGGCCTGAAACCGAAAGCTATTTAAAAGACCTTGGTGCCACCCAAATTGTCCCAAGAGAAGATTTGAATGAAACCGTCAAGCGGCCTTTGGAAAAAGAACTCTGGGCTGGTTGCATCGATGCTGTTGGCGGTGCCATGCTCGCAAGGGTTTTAGGACAGCTCCGTTACGGCGCCTCTGCGGCGGCCATTGGCCTTGCTGGGGGGGACAAGCTACCAGCCTCTGTAATTCCGTTTTTGCTCAGAGGCGTCAATCTTCTGGGAATCGATTCTGTGATGCGGCCTTATGAAGATCGCCAACGCGCCTGGCAACGTTTAGCCCAGGATCTGCCCTTGGAAAAATTAGATGCGATGATTCATCCTGCCAAGCTTTCAGATTTACCAGAGCTCGGCAAAGCGATTCTGAAAGGCGGTGTGAAAGGCCGGGTCGTTGTCGATGTCAACCAATAAGAGTGTTGCAAACAAAGTGTATGAATAGGCTTTGCAATAAATAAAAGACTGACAGCCTTCCGCGAATCATTTTAGTCGCGGGAGGCTGTCCTCGACCTTTTCACCATAGTGATACGCTGTTTAATTACGCATATCTAAAGCATAGCCTGCTGAACGCACGGTGCGAATGACATCAATCTCATCATCCGCATTTAAGGCCTTACGCAAGCGGCGAATATGGACATCAACCGTTCTTGGTTCCACATAGACATCATGGCCCCAGACATGGTCCAAAAGCTGCTCGCGCGAGAACACCCGCCCTGGATGCTGTAAAAGATGGCGCAACAAGCGGAATTCTGTTGGTCCAAGATGGATATCGCGACCGCTTCGCTGGACCCGGTGCGCGGTCAAATCCATGACAATTTCATCATAAATCAGCGTTTCAGCATTCAGGCTTGGCTGGCTGCGTCGCAAAACGGCATTAATGCGCGCAATCAATTCAGAGGGCGAAAAGGGCTTGGCGATGTAATCATCGGCGCCAGAATCGAGACCTCTGATCTTATCGGCTTCTTCCCCACGCGCTGTCAGCATAATGATCGGCACATTCCGTAGCTCTGTTGTGCGTCGCACACGACGGCAGACTTCCAAACCAGACGTCACAGGCAACATCCAATCCAGCAAAATAAGATCTGGGCTTTGTTCTTGAGCCGCCAGGAGCCCTTCTTCGCCATCATTCGCTTCCCAAACCTCAAAACCGGCCTGTTCCAAATTATAGCGAAGCAATGCGACAATAGCCGCTTCATCTTCCACAACCAGGATTTTTGCCTTCATGATCGCCTTCGGTCTTTCTAGAGCCTTTTTGCTATGACAGCATTGAAAAGGGTCCAAGTTATCGTTTCTGCCGTAAGGGCCAAGCAAATGATTTCGCTTGACCTGCCTTGCTTAAAAGCAATTTATAAGAGCGCTTTCAACGGAATTTCATCCAAAAAAAATGAACATGTCTCTCTGCATAAAAACACAGCCATCAGAAGAGCCTCCCCTGATCGCGCTTTGCTCTAATCGATATAAAGATCGTTGATGAATGCGTTTTTTGACTCCCCATGCGCATCCACATCATTCAGAACAGCAAAACTTGTTTTGTCTTTCTTTTTCCGTCTTTCATCAAGTTGGTTTCCTGTAATCTGAAAATATATTGTCTCTGCAATATTTGTCGCATGATCGCCGATACGTTCAACATTTTTTGCAATAAATAAAAGATGCGTACAAGGCGTAATGGTCCGAGGGTCTTCCATCATATAGGTCAGTAACTCGCGGAACAAACTGGTGTAAAGCTCGTCCAATTCTTCATCCCGGCGCCGGGCGAGAACAGCTTTGCGCTCATTATGTTCAACCAGGGCATCCAGAACATCTTTGATAATTTCCTGGGCCAACATCCCCATCCGCGGAATGCCATTCATGGTGCGCACAGGGGTCGCCATCGTCAAAGCCATGGACCGTTTGGCAACATTCGCCGCATAGTCACCAATGCGTTCAAGATCCGAGGCAATCTTTAGGGCCGAGATAATTTCGCGCAAATCAGCCCCTAAAGGTTGCCGCAGGGCTAAAAGCCGCACAACAGAACTATCGATCTCCTGCTCTAACCGATCGATTTTCTCGTCATCGCCTAAAATTCTATCCGCTAAATGGACATCACGTCGAACAATCGCTTGGATGGACGCATCCAGCTGCGCTTCGGCAAGCCCGCCCATTTTCACAACATTCTCGCGAAGTCTTTTTAATTCCTGGTCATAGGAGCGTACCGTATGCTGACCTCCAGCTTGATGGCTATTTTCCATGCGTCAGTACACCCTTCAGAGCAAAATATCTCCGGAAAATATCGCCGAAAAACCTTTTGCTTGCGTTGATTTCTTGCGGCAACATGTCTTAAGTTTATAATCCTATGTCTCTGAATAGAATACTGATCTATGAAGTGTAAAATTTCATAAAATTATTTTTGACGGACTCAAAATTAAACCTCTAAAGATTCCATATTCGTTTTGTGGCCCTTTGGCCAACTCCCCCCTCGATGAGGTCATGTTCTATCCCAAACAGCCCCTTCCAAAGAAGGAGCTGCTTGGTCTTAGAAAACTTTTTAGCCAAAACGGCCTGTAATATAGCCTTGGGTCCGCTCATCACGAGGGCTTGTGAAAATCTGCTCGGTATCACCGATTTCAACCAAATTCCCCAAATGGAAAAAGGCTGTCCGCTGAGAAACACGCGCCGCTTGCTGCATGGAGTGGGTTACGATCACAATCGTGAACTGCTCGCGCAACTCATCGATCAATTCTTCCACTTTTGCCGTCGCAATCGGATCAAGCGCAGAGCAAGGCTCGTCCATCAAAATCACTTCTGGGCTCACAGCAATAGCCCGTGCAATACAAAGCCGTTGTTGCTGCCCACCAGACAAACCTGTTCCTGGTGAGTCTAAGCGATCTTTGACTTCTTCCCAAAGACCTGCTTTTTCAAGAGATTTCTGGACAAGCTCATCCAAATCGCTCCGATTGGCTGCATGACCATGGATACGAGGACCATAGGCCACATTATCAAAAATGGACTTTGGAAAAGGATTTGGCTTTTGGAAGACCATGCCGACTTTTGCCCGAAGATTCACAACATCCAAACGGGGGTCATAAATGTCATTGCCATCGATTGTGATATTGCCTTCAACACGACAGCCGTCAATCACATCATTCATGCGGTTCAAACAGCGCAAAAATGTTGATTTCCCACACCCAGAGGGGCCGATAAAAGCGGTGACTTGATTTTGATAAACATCAATATCAATGCCGTGCAAAGCCTGCTTTTCGCTATAAAAAACTTTCACATCGCGACCGATGATTTTGCCATTAGCCGTCATGGCGTTTTCCTTTGTTTCTTTCAGGCTGTTCGATGAAGAACAACCGATCCTATCTTGAAAGCGCTTTGCTTTTCCGGCTCTTCTCAATGTCACTGTCAAAGAGCCGGATCAGCACGTTCAAAAAACCCTGGCAGAAACCCCTACCAACGACGCTCGAATTTCTTCCGCAGCACAATCGCCAGCAAGTTCATCACAACCAAGAAAGAGAGAAGCACGATAATGGCCGCATTGGTTTTTTCGACGAAAGCACGTTCTGGCATATCAGACCAAAGAAAAATCTGTACAGGCAACACAGTCGCCGCATCCGTTAACCCACCAGAAAACAACCCACCTGGAGGATCAACAATAAAGGCCACCATACCAATCATCAAAAGTGGCGCTGTTTCCCCAAGGGCTTGGGCCATTCCGATGATAGTACCTGTCAGAATACCAGGCATGGCCAAAGGCAAGACATGGTGAGACACAGCCTGCCATCGAGAAGCGCCCATCCCTAAAGCCGCTTCACGGATAGAGGGCGGAACGGCTTTTAACGAAGCCCGCGCCGCGATAATAATGGTCGGCAAAGTCATCAAAGCCAAGACCATCCCCCCGACGAGGGGCGAGGATCGCGGCATATTGAACATGCCGAGGAAAACCGCCAATCCCAAAAGACCAAAAACAATAGAGGGAACAGCCGCAAGATTGTTAATATTCACTTCGATAAGATCAGTGAAAGGGTTTTTCGGGGCAAACTCTTCCAAATAAATTGCCGCCGCAACGCCAACTGGGAAAGTAAGCGACAATGTCACGACCATGGTCAAGAAAGACCCTTTTAAAGCCGCCCAAATACCAGCCAGCTCAGGTTCGCGCGAATTCCCATTTGTAAAGAAACGGCTATTGAAGGCCATTTCCACATGGCCTGCTTTTTCAAGTTTTTCAATCCAAGCGATTTCCTTATCCGATATTGGCCGATCGGTTTCTGGCAAATTCCGGTCAATAAAGCCCTTATTCAGCATATCAACAACATCATCGGCAGGAAGCCAGACTTTCACCGTTTTGCCAACCAAACTTGGATCTTCCATGACCATCTCACGCAAGATCAAATAAGAGCCTGGACTATACAGCGCTCTCACAGCCTTTTTGTCCCTACGACCTGTCACATCGGGAAAGGTTTTCTGAACGGCCTCTTTAAAGACAGATAAGAAATTACCTTTCTTGAAAGACGCTTCACTTTGGTCGCCTTTCGGATCGACTTTCTCTGGTGTGAATGTCACCTCAAGCTGCATTTCTGTCTGGTAAAAGGCTGAATATCCCCCAGAGATAATGGTCGTCAACAAAGACACCAAAACAACCAAGGCAACCAAGATGGCGAAAACGCCATAAAGCTTGAAGCGAAATTCCGAAGCGTGGCGCTTTTTCAACAAGCGCGCGCTTCGCTCGGCCCGCTCTGTTTGGTCTGCGGGCCGTTCTACTGTGATATCAGTCATATTTTTCCCTATATTTACGGACGACCCGGAGGGCAACAATGTTCATCGTCAAGGTGGCAATGAACAGCATCAGACCAAGCGCAAAAGCAGAAAGCGTTTTCGCACTGTCAAATTCTTGGTCCCCTGTGAGAAGGGAGACAATTTGTACAGTGACGGTTGTCACCTGTTCCAAAGGATTCAGGGTTAAATTTGCACCCAAGCCAGCAGCCATGACCACGATCATGGTTTCACCAATCGCCCGGCTGATCGCCAACAAAACCGCTGCAAAAATCCCAGGCAATGCTGCTGGTAAGACAACTTGTTTCAGGCATTCGGACTTGGTGGCACCAAGACCAAAAGCCGCTTCCCGCAGGGACTGAGGCACAGAATTGATAACATCATCAGACAGGGAAGAGACGAAAGGGATGATCATCACCCCCATAACCACACCAGCGGCAAGAGCACTCTCGGAAGCCACATCCAACCCTAGGGCTTCCCCTGTATTCCGAATTAAGGGTGCCATTGTGAGGGCCGCGAAAAAACCGTAAACCACTGTTGGAATACCGGCCAAAATCTCCAAAATCGGTTTGACAACACCCCGGATACGGTCAGAGGCATAATCGGAAAGATAAATGGCAGACAGTAAACCGACTGGCACAGCGACACACATTGCAATGAATGTGATCAAAAGTGTGCCAACAAACAAAGGAATGGATCCAAAGCTTCCCGAAGCCCCAGCCTGATCCGCACGCAAGGCCGTTTGGGGGCTCCAATGCAATCCAAATAAGAACTCAAAAATCGAGACCTTAAAGAAGAAAAGGAAGCTTTCAAAAACCAGCGATAGAATAATACCCAGGGTCGTGATAATCGCGATCACAGAACAAACGATCAAAAAGATTTTAATCGCCAATTCAACACGATTTCGGGCCCTTAAGTCAGGGTGAATCCCTTTAAAAGCAAAAGCAAACCCAGCCCCTGCGATGGCAAGAACCACAACACTGAGAATAATTTTTGCATTTTCCCGATACGCAACCAAATGCTGTGCTAAAGCGACGACATCAGCACTTGCTTCTTTACTGGTTGCATTGCCGCCCGCCAGATTGCGAATATCTGTCAAAAGAAGACTAAAAGCACCCTCTGACAAATCCCGCATATGATCTGGCATTGCGGAAACGACAGACATTGTTGCAAACACTGGCACAAGAGCAACCGAAAGAATAGCAATCAGGGTCGCAGGAACAAAAACCCAAATGGCCACATACATTCCGTGATGCCCCGGTCTGGAATGTATAATACCATTTGCGCCTGTGGTTAACTGCCATGCCCGCTGCCGACCGATGATATAGCCGGTGATTGCGAGCCCAAGCAGGATCAAAAATAATATCCAGATAGACATGGGGTTCCCATCATCTGTGGTTCATTGCTGGGAAGGGAATATTCGGCGAATATTGTGTGAGAAAGAAAACACAAAAGTTACAAAAACAAGAAATTCTCACATCTCCTTCACTTTTACCGCCGAAAAACATAGGTTTATCAAAGCAAACAAAAGAAAAGAACATTATGAAATATTCTATTATTCTTATATTTTGAGCGGAGAATTCTTTTTAAGACGCAGAAATTTTTACATCACAAGCGTCTAAAGACTGCGTGTTTTTCTTTATACAGAAAAGTCCAAAGCCTCTAACATAAAGAAGCCCCTTATAGAAAGAAAACTGATCGGTCGGCAACTCCGCACGACCGATCAGTTCCCATGCATGAATTACATGCTCAGAGGCTTCAACTCAGCAGAGTCTTTGCGCTGGGCTTCACGCTTGTCGCCTGGCAAAGGAATCAAGCCTTTGTCAACCAAATAGCCTTCTTCACCCATTGCTTCTTCGCTTGTGAACTCAGCTAAATATTCTTTGATGCCAGGAACGGTGCCGACATGGGCGTTCTTGACGTAGAAATACAAAGAACGCGCAACTGGATAGTCACCGCTCAGGATCTTTTCGAATTCAGGCAAAACGCCTTCGATTTTAGATCCTTGCACTTTGTCAGAAGATTCTTCAAGGAAGCTGTATCCAAAGATGCCATAGGCGTCTTTGTTTGCGACCAATTTTTGAACGATCAGGACGTCATTTTCACCAGCTTCGATGAAAGCACCGTCTTCACGCATGGAACCGCAAGCAGCTTTATATGTTTTTTTGTCTTGTTTTTTCAAAGCTTTCATTGCTGGGAAAGCGTTACACCCTTTGTGCATCACCAACTCAACAAACGCATCACGGGTACCTGATGTTGGAGGCGGACCCAAGACTTCGATTTTTTTCTTTGGCAGAGCAGGATCAATATCGCTCCACATTTTATTTGGGTTTGGCTGTGTTTCAGTGGAATCATCAGCCACTGGAACGTCTTTTGCCAAAGCCAAGAAGATTTGTTTGCGTGTCAAGTCAGAAGCAGCCGATTCTTTAGAGTTCGCAAACACGATGCCGTCGAAACCAACCACAACTTCGGTGATTTCTTTGACGCCATTGCTGTTGCAAAGCTCAACTTCTGAGCTTTTGATACGGCGAGACGCATTCGTCACGTCAGGATGGTCCGTACCAACACCAGCGCAGAACAGCTTCAGGCCGCCGCCAGAACCGGTGGATTCGATCACTGGGGTTTTGAATTCGGTTTTGTTGCCGAATTGCTCAGCTACTGCTGTCGCAAATGGGAAAACAGTAGAAGAACCGACAATACGGATCTGGTCACGTGCTTCCGCTTGACCAGCAATCGCGACAGTGGCCAGCGCCGCAGCGGCGATGCTTTTTTTAATCACGGTAATACCTCCGGATCTAGGCTTCTGGGGAGCCCATCATTGCTTGTTCGTCAGGCGCGTGGGCGCCCGCTGCTGGAAAATAACCAGCTCCGCCGTAATTTTTGCGACAATTGGGTGACAGTTCCATTACATTCCACAAGGCCAAATAGCCCTCATAACGCTATTTATTTATATATATCAATATATTATATTGGTTTTTTGCGGCCTTTTTGTGGTTTTTTTTCATAAAGATAATTACGCTTTGAGGCTTCATCATAAGTAGAAACAGCCCCTTCTCTGATCCCTTTTCAAAGACCTCTGCATAATATC
>DDLW01000222.1 GCA_002340345.1 Alphaproteobacteria bacterium UBA2562
GTCACCAACCAAATCCGGATCAGGCCGGTCTCTCGGTCAATGTCACTGTGGTTTTTATCGCCAAAAACTAGAGCCTTTCTTTTTTATATTGAATCAATGGAAAGGCTCTATGATCTTGTTTTTGCCGCAAAACGCATGGTTAAAGTGATGCCACTTTAACCAGCTTTGCTCTAGCAGGAATTGCGCATGAATTTCAAATACAGAAATGGTAGGTTCTCTTCGAGAAGTTTTGGGTTTTGCTTTAAATAATTTTCGAACATGGTTGTCATTTGGCCAACCGTTAAACGTTTCCGCTCAACACAAAAAACAAGCCATTTATAAGGAACGCCATCCCCTAGCGCATTGGCAAGCTCATAGCCATCATAAAGGCCTGAGACATAAGCGAGCCGGAATAATTCTTCTGCCTCTAAAAAGGTTTTGGGATCAGAATAAGAAGCTTGAGCCTTCGAATAGCCCATAAAAGAGACACCGAAAGACAACAGAGCAACCAATAAAAATTTCTTATTTCTAAAGAGGCGATAAGGCCTAGACACCGTAATCTCCATAATTTAGCGCTTCAACCCAAATAGAAAAGTCTAATATTAACGAGGCTTTCGGCTCGAACAATTGAAGCACAAAAATAGTTCTCTAGAGCAAAGCTGATTAAAGCGGTAGCCACTTTAATCATGCGTTTTGCGGCAAAAACAAAAACAGAGAGCATTTTACCTGATTCAAATGAAAAGCGAAATGCTCTAGCAGATTCTGCCGACTCTTGAAAGATCGCAATGCAGAGTCACTCAACAAGGTTTCATTCGCAAGGTTTTCACAATAAACATAAATAGTCATGAAAGCAATGAATGCCCTCTATGAACACGTAATTTTATCATGTTAAGGTAGATTCATTTCATTTCTTGAGTTTGATGAATCATGGTCCGATCACATTTTGTCGTTTATCGCAATCCTTGTTGAGGAATGGGATCTCTTTTTAAAATCGGTTGCGCCTATGCTTTTTTAGATATGCACCGATCTCCCAAATATGAAGATGCGTTGTGATCACATCTTTTGTGGAGATCCAGAGCAAGATCAAACCAACACAGAAGGAAAGCGCGTGGTTAGGTTGATCTTGGCCGATGCCAAATGGCGAAGTTAAACGACCAGTTTGAACTTAAGCTTTTTTCGTAAATTTTTATTTTTGCCGCACAACAAGGGAAACGCCAAAAACAGTGACAACCATACCGACAATAGCAAGAAGCCCAAATTTTTCTCCGAAAAGAAAATAGGCAATCAGGGCTGTGACAGGTGGGACGAGATAAAACAGACTTGCAACTTTTGCCGCAGCACCACGACGAATCAGCTGCATCAAAAGCGTGATTGCGCCCAAAGATAAAACGAGAACCAGCCAAGCCATTGAAAATAAAAGCTCATAAGACCAAATGACCGTCATCGTTTCGACGAAAGGAGCAATTGGCACCAGAATGAGTCCAGCGGCTGCAAATTGTATGACAGCCCCTGTGCGTAAATCTCCTTCGGCACAGAATCGTTTTTGGTAAATCGTGCCAAAAGTAATGCCAATGAGAGCAAGCAACGACGCCACCAATGCGGAAAGAGGGAAATCGGTAAAAATTTGCCCCGTCTGTCCCCCACTATTCAGCTTTTCTCCTAAGACCAAGCTGACACCAAGCAAGCCTAAGATGATACCGCACCATTGCTTCAAAGAGGTGTGCTCTCCTAAAATAGGCTTAGCAAAAGCAGCGGTTACAAGGGGTTGCAAGCCAACAATGAGAGCACAAAGCCCAGCGGACATCCCAGCAGAAATCGCAAAATACACCCCTGCCAAATAGCTTGTATGCACCAAAATCCCAACAACAGAGATATGAACATAGGTTAAAGGGTTTTGCGGCCATGGTGCGCGGAGGATGATAACAACTGGAATTAAAATAGCCAAAACACAGGCAAATCTTATCAGTAAAAATGTCAAAGGCTCTGCATAGGTCAATCCCATTTTTGAACCAATAAAGCCTGTGCTCCATAATAAGACAAAAAGCCCTGGCATCGCTTGGACCCAAAGAGTTTCGCCTTGGTCGACAGAAAAAGTCTCACTCTTATTGGTGCTTTTTTTAGAGATTTGGCTCAAGTTTCTACATCCAATCTTAGGGAATCTAACCTGTGATTTAAGTCACACTTTGGAAGAGGCGTATCATTTTATAAAAGCGTAAGACTTGATTTACCCTTGCCGACCTATCATTTTTATTACATTATTTTTACAAGGACCCCGCAGCATAAAGCGCTTTTCGCCGGACGGCAGGTTAATAAGTGAATAAAGGCAATGCTCTTCATACTGCAGGAGAGAAAAGCCGATGTGATATCTTACAATTCTAAACGTCTTTAAAAGGCACTATGGATGAACGTCTGATACAAGCCTTGCTCACTTCAGGAAACGATCAAAAGACAAAATGTAAGCATCATCACATCAAACAATAAAGAGCCATAACCGGTCGGCGCTGATGGAAACCCAGACGATGGAGGGTATCATGGCGACTGGCTTTGATCTTTTTTCTGTTCGTGGTGGAGGAAAGAGACTTCAATGTTCCTCTCGACCGCAGAATTCTTTTAACCCGATTCGTTTAGGCGTTCGGTTGATTTTATCTGTTGCTATCCTCGGCTTGTTTTTCACAGCTGGGCCTCAAGCTATGGCAACCCCTCTTGAGACAAGGCCTTTGCAAAATGCAAAAGCTGCTGAGGAGGCTCTACGACCTCAAAATGCCATGGAGTCAAAAACAGCCGAAGCCGAACAAACAGCGACAGCTCCAAAACAAACCGAGCATGAAAGCTTATCCTGGCTGATGCAAGAACCTGTAACCCTGATGGATATAGGGATGATGCGGTTTCGTATGGATTTAAGCCGTGCCGTCTTGCGCATGAACAGCCTTGGCAATACCCTCGCACAGGGCGAGTTTGGAGCCTATTTTGATTGGCGTCAACGAAAGATTATTGGCTATCTGTCTTTGCCAACAAAACTTGACCATCGGAATGGTGATGTTTGTCGGGAACGCTTTCAACAGGTTCTGGAAATTTTAACAGAACGCATCCCTGTCACATCGAATAAAGCACGTTATTACCTTATGACGACCTTTAGCCATGAATTTGGGACTTGGCTAAACCCTAAAAATATGACGGACGATCTTCTAAAAATTGTTAAGTTAGAAGTCTCGCTTGCAGGGCATCCAACGGATGTCCGATATGCCAAAGACTGGACACGCATACGTTGTGATGGTTTTTTGGATGCCGCGCTCGATGAAGTTGATGTCAGCATGGCACAGTGAATTTAACCACGTCAATGGATCTTAGGGGGCCTTTTTAAAAGGCCCCCTAAGATCACATGCGGTGACTTAAAGACCTTCTACAACCCTAAGCTGGTACGAATTTCAAGCATTTTCTGCCTTTGACCCGCTTGGAAAGCCTTTTGGCATAAATGAACAATTTGCTCGGCTTGTTCTTGTGTCAATGGACCAAGTTCTTGGCCATCTGCAAGGACAATGGCGTGGCCTTGGTCTGTTTCTATCACGGTGATCGGTGCGGTTTCCTCTGTTTTCGGAGAGGCTGGAGAGGTCTCTTTTTGCTGAACGCGGTGAAAAGTTTCAAGAAGCGTTGCCACGGGGATATCACAGAGAGTCATGCCACGAAAATTGCAATTTTCTGTGATCACCGCATCGCTGAAATTAATATCATCAAATCGGCTGTAAGACAGATTGATATTTTCAAAACGCGCCTTGCGCAGATTGACATCTTGAAAGCTTCCCCCTTCTAGATTGACGGTATGGAATGTGACATGGGCTGGTGTCGTCATGCTTGTTTTCTCTCGGTTATGATGTTCCGCAAAATAGGGAGACCATCATAGGGAATTTTACGGACGCTACAATTAAATGAGTGCTCACTCACATTATGGCTTGACTTTATGGCGCCTTCATCCAAGATGTGAGCAATCACTCACTTTTCCGAAGGAAAGAGCGATGTCCGTTTCCGTTAAATCTTTCATAGGCGCTCGACGCTTTTTACCGCTCCTTGCGACCCATGTGCTGGGCGCATTTAATGATAATTTTTTCAAAAATGCGCTTGTCATTTTGCTCCTCTATCGTCTTGGCGGCGAAGACAATGCCGCTTTACTGGTCACAGGGGCCGCTGGCCTTTTCATTCTTCCCTATATTCTGCTCTCGGCTTTAGGCGGCGAATTGGCTGATAGCCGCGAGAAAAGCCGCCTGATGAAACAGCTTAAGGCCGCTGAAATTGCGATTATGGCCTTGGGCGGGATTGGGTTTTGGCTCCAGAATGTGCCGTTGCTCATGGGAGCTCTCTTCTTGATGGGCGCGCAATCAGCCCTGTTTAGCCCAGTGAAATATTCGATTTTGCCCGAGCATCTCAAAAAAGAAGAACTCATTGGCGGCAATGCTGTGATGGAAGGGGCGGTTTATCTGGCGATTTTATTGGGAACCATTGCGGGGAGCCTTCTCATCTTAGGAGAGAATGGCCTAGGCTTGGTGGCAGGCTGTACGCTTGTTATTGCTTGTGCGGGCACCCTCAGCAGCCTGCTCATTCCCAAAGCGCCCATCCGCCGCCCGGACTTAAAGGTCAGTCTGAACCTCCCCCGTGAGACTTGGAACGTGCTTAAAGCCTCTTGCACAGACCGCAGATTGTTTTGGGCGATTTTGGCCATCGGGTGGTTCCATTTCATGGGCGCGACCTATCTCACACAATTTCCGGCCTTCGCGAAAAGCATTTTGCAGGCTGATGAGGCGGTGGTGACGCTTTTCTTAGCAACATTTTCCGTCGGGATTGCTTTGGGGGCTGTGGGCTGTCAGCTCTTATTACGCGGAGAGATTACACCGCGCTTATTACCCTTTGCTATTTTAGGGATTTCTCTTTTCGGCTTGGACCTGGTGTTCGCCAGCCCAGACGCGACAGCTTTGATATCCCAGGGGGCTTTGCAGGGCGCAGAAGCCTTTCTCCAAGAACCCGCCCATTGGCGTATTCTCATGGATTTGCTTTTGGTGGCCGCCTGTGGTGGTGTGTTCATTGTGCCGCTCTATGCCATGATCCAGTCTGGGAGTGCCCCTGAGAGTCGCGCCCGGCTTTTGGCAGCCTCCAATATTGTGAATGCTTTGTTTGTGGTCTTGTCGTCTGCGCTGGCCGCTTTGCTTTTGAGCTTCGCCCATGATCCGAAAGATCTGTTTTTATATGCCAGCCTTGCCAATGTGCTGGTGTCTGTGCTTGTGATCTTTTTGGTGCCCAACAGTCTTTTAAAGCCGCTTTTGGTTCGGCTTTTACGCGCAGCCTTTCGCATCGAAGTCTCTGGCCTCGCGCATTTGGCAAAGGCGCCGAAGGGGGCGTTATTGACGGCCAACCATGTCTCCTACTTGGATGGCGCGGTTTTGGGCGCGGTTCTGCCAGGAGAACCTTTGTTCATTGTCAATAAATTCACAGCTCAAAAATGGTGGGCCTGGCCTTTTATTGCCATGATCGAGGCTTTGAAGCTCGATCCCGTCAGCCCTTATGCGGCGAAACATATGATCAAAAGAGCAAAATTAGGGCAGACAATCCTGGTTTTTCCAGAAGGCCGCATCACCGACACAGGGGGTGTTATGAAGCTCTATGATGGCGCTGGGTTGGTCGCGGACAAAGCGGGGGTTCCTGTCATTCCCATTCATATCGAAGGCTTGGAGCGGTCAAAATTCTCTCGCATGAGGGGGAAATTGCGCCTTTCCTGGTTCCCAAAAGTGAAAATCACTATCCTTCCTCCCCAGCCTCTCACTGTGCCTTCGTCTTTAAAAGGGCGCAAACGTCGCGAAGCCCTTTCCTTAGCCCTCAGCCGTCTCATGGATGAAGCCGCCTTTGCCGCACGGCCCCAAGGCCGTGACCTCTATCAAGCGTTACTGGACGCACGAGCACGCCATAGCGGTGCTGGCTTAGCCTTTGAAGATGCCGAGCGGATCAAGCTCAGCCGTGACAGGCTGATCACAGGGGCAAGGCTTCTCGGGCGACTCCTTGCAAAAATAAGCCAGCCGACCGAGAAAATAGGCGTCTTTTTGCCAAATAGTGCTGGGACTATGGTGACCTTCTTTGCTTTACAAGCCAGCGGTCGCATTCCGGCGATGCTGAATTTCTCTTCTGGCCCAGCAACATTGGTCAGCACGGCACAAACAGCACAACTCTCTCTCATTCTGACATCGCGGCGGTTTATTGCAAAAGGCAAGTTGGAAAAGGCGATCAACGCTTTGGAAGAGGCTGGGATGTCCATTCTCTATCTGGAAGATCTTCGCGGCAAAATTGGGTCTTTCACGCGTTTTTTCGGGCTGTTGCGGACAAAGCTGTTCCCCGATGCTTATCAAAGAGTGGGGACCGTAAGACCTTCCCCCCAAGATCCCGCCGTCATTTTGTTCACCTCAGGATCAGAAGGCTTGCCGAAAGGGGTGGTGTTGTCCCATGATAATTTGCTCACCAATTGTGCGCAATTGACAACCCGCGTGGATTATACACCGCAAGATAAAGTGCTGAATGCTTTGCCGCTTTTCCATGCTTTCGGTTTGGCGGGCGGCACTTTGTTACCGCTTTTCGGTGGTGTGACGGTTTTCCTTTACCCCTCTCCGCTCCATTACCGCATGATCCCTGAATATGCCTATGAGTGCGGTGCGACCATTATGTTTGGGACGGACAGCTTCCTCTATGGCTATGGCCGCATGGCGCATCCCTATGACTTCCGAAACATGCGCCTGGTCTTTGCCGGAGCAGAAAAAGTCAGGGAAGAGACCAGACGCCAATGGGCGGACAAGTTCGGCATTCGCATTCTAGAAGGATATGGCGCCACCGAGACCAGCCCCGTTATCGCAGTCAATGGTCCCCGCCATGCCCGGGCTGGCACCGTTGGACCGCTTCTTCCTGGGCTTGACATGAAAATAGAGCCTATCCCAGGGATTTCTGAAGGTGGAAAATTATGGGTCAGAGGGAAAAATGTCATGCTGGGCTATCTTAAGGCAGAGCGCCCTGGACATTTACACCCTCTTGCCACATCCGAGACCGCTGCAAACCCTTGGGACGATCCTTGGTATGATACGGGCGATGTCGTGATCTTAGACGATGATGGTCATCTCCGCCTGCAAGCACGGGTCAAGAGATTTGCAAAAATTGCCGGCGAAATGATTTCTTTGCCCTTGATTGAAGATTTGGCAACATCTCTTTGGCCTGATGCCCGCCATGCGGCGATCACCATGCCTGTGCAAGGACGCGGCGAGCAGGTTGCATTATTTTCTGAAACGTCAAAGGCAAACCGCCGCCATATGCTCGAAGAGGCTCGCAACAAAGGCCTTTCTGATTTGATGGTGCCAAAGGTTTTTGACTTTCTGGAGAAAATTCCACTTTTGCCAACCGGTAAGATCGATTATGTGCAGCTTAAAAAAGTGTCTTCGTAAGCGCCCGCTCTATAATTCGAATTATGGAACGCATTCTTAGAGCACAGAGAAAACGATCTTAAAGAACACGAAATTCTGGAAAAATAAGCCGTGCTGTTGTCCCTTGCCCTTGAACTGAGTCAATTTCTAAAGCTGCGCCATGGAGTTGACTGAGGGAATAGGCAAGGGGCAATCCGAGCCCGATCCCATCATATTTGCGTTCTAGGCGGCCATCCACTTGACGGAAGGGTTCTTTGGCCAAGGCGAGTTCAGCATCATTCATGCCAATGCCCTCATCCATAATAACAATATGGAAGCCATCTTCTGCTTTATTTTCAATGTGAATCGTGACGGTCTTTCCAGATTCAGAAAATTTCACAGCATTTGAAATAAGAGCATTCACAATTTGCATCAAACGACCGCTATCAGCCATAATATTTGGGAGGCTCTCTTGGACTTCAAAGTCTAGTTCAAGATTCGCATAATCTAATTGTGTTTTGTAAATGAATAATACATTTGTCATAAGCTCAACGACATCAACTTCTTCTTCCTCGAGATAAAGTGTTCCATTATCAAGAGCCGATATATCAAGTATATTATTAACGACTTTTAGTAAATTTTGCCCAGAATCATGAATGGAATGGCAATAAGTCTTAAAACGCCCCTCTTCAAGAGGGCCGCAATGGCCATTCATCATTATGTCAGAAAAGCCTATGATCGCATTTAAAGGTGTTCTGAGTTCATGACTCATGGAGGCTAAGAACTGATTCTTTGCTTGGTTCGCAATTTCAGCTGCTTTTTTGGCGTCTTTTAGATCACGATTGCGCTGCTCGATTAAATTATTCATTTCTATTTTCAAAAGGTCATATTCTTTACCTATTTCTTTATTATAGCGGCGGTTGTTTCTTTCAAGATAAAGAGATCGTCTTTGGATCGCGTAATTTCGCCGCAACCAAAAGACAACAGCCACAAGGGGCATAAGAAACGCGATTGTCAAAACTTGTTTTTGGTCAAAATGTAAAGGAATATCTGAAATTGCGAGAAGAAATATTGTCAAGCTAAGAGCTAAATTCAAACAGAGAGCAATGAAAGGGCTCCTAATATTGCACAAATTTATGATTACGGAAAATATGATACAAAGGATAGAATAAAACGCGTTCCCCTCTTCGAAATTAAGAAAGCAAAACAATGGAAGAGCGATACTGATAGAAGACCAATATATCACTGAAACGGTATCAACGGATTTTGGTTTCTGATCGCGTGATGCTAAGAGTTTATAAAGACGATATAAACTTAGTAGCATAATAAAGAGAGAAAGAAATGATTGAATATTTACAAAATGACTGCCGTTGTTATGGCCGACGATCGCAGCAGTCACGAAGCAGTAAAGCGACAATAGAAAAATAAAAAAATGATTATGTTTATAGATTTGATATGATTCTTTTTCCTGAAATTCTTTTTCTTTCGATTGTTCATTAAAGAATCCAAAAAAATCATATCGCGATGTTAAATCTTCAGGAGACATAAGAGTCTTTAGGTTTTGAAGCACGGCTTTAAACCTTTCCTAAATGACCCAAGGATAGAGTGTGTTAGGCTATAACATATGTAATGACTTTCACCATTACAAAATATAATTATTTTTTTACAAAGTTGATTTTTCTGTTTTTAAAAATACCATTCAAAAAGAATTAAGATTATAATAGTATTCTCTAAAATTTTGTGGTATGATAATACTAAATATACCTATTTTTATTCAAAAGCAAGGACAAACTCTAAGATTGATGTGATTCATTATTCTTTTTTCTAGTCATATGATTTTATGATCTGAATTCTGTTAGAAAATCTAGATCTTTAAAAATAATAGAAACCTATGATCTCTTGAGATGGACTTTATCACAGTCGCAATAACATGTCTATTCGAGTTAATTTCAAAGAAAAAAGCTATTTTAGAGCATTCCACTTTTAATTTGAAGAAACGAAATGTTCTATGTCTTTGTTTTTATCGGAAAACGCATGGTTAAAGGGGCTCCCACTCTGACCAGCTTTGCTCTAAATTCGTTTTATAGTAAAAAAAGGCCTAAATGGGTATGCCACCCTTTGGGCCTTTGCTTTTCGTTGTCTAGGGTCTGTTGAGATTC
>DDLW01000036.1 GCA_002340345.1 Alphaproteobacteria bacterium UBA2562
AAAAGAGAAAGGCTCTAGATCTCTAAGGGTCCTGGAGGACCCTTGTATCGCGTCGTCCAGGAGGTGTATCTCTCCAAGTCCCGGTTTCCAAAGGACAAGTCCTTTGGCTGCCGGAGGCTTTATAAAGACCAAAGGTCCTTCTAAAGCCGTAACCGTAACAAACGCAAAGCATTCAATGTCACCAAAACCGTCGCCCCTGTATCCGCGAGGACGGCAGGCCATAATCCTGTAACCCCCGACAGGGTCGTGACCAGAAAAAAGAGCTTAAGACCCAAAGCCAAAACAATATTCTGATAGATAATGTATAAAGTGCGACGCGATAGGGTGATCATATCTGCGACATCTTGCACGCGCCCATGGAGCACAGCCGCATCAGCTGTTTCCAAAGCGACTTCCGTGCCGCTGCCCATCGCAATGCCCACATCCGCCGCCGCTAAGGCTGGGGCATCATTAATACCATCGCCGACTTTCACCACAACATGGCCATGTTCTTGTGCCGCACGGATATGCTGCATCTTCGCCTCGGGAAGCAAGTCGGCATGGGCCGGGATGTTCAAGCGTTTTGCCACACTCTCTGCCGCTATGTGATGATCGCCGGTGAGCATCTTGCAGTCGATGTTGCGATGATGTAAAGCCGCGATGCCGTGTGCGGCATCTGGCTTGAGGCGGTCGGTAAAGGCAACCAAGCCGATGGGTCGGCCATCACGGGTGAGAACCGAGAGAGTTTCTCCTGCGCTTTGTAAAGTTGCGGCTGTTTTTTCGAGGGTTTGGAAATTTTCACCAGATGCAATGGCGGTTAAAGATCCGAAAAAATAAGGAACTCCAGCAATATCCCCTGCAACGCCTTTGCCAGCCCGGACATGGAGATTGGTTGCTGTTGCATGAGCGGTTGAACGGTTTTGGGCTTCTAGGAGAATGGCGCGGCCTAGCGGGTGGTTTGCGGCTTGGCTTAAGGCGGCCGCAAGTGCGAGAATTTGGTCTTCGTCTTCCATATGCAGGGGCAGGATGGTCTGAACTTTCGGTGCGCCTTCTGTCAGAGTGCCTGTCTTATCAAAGGCCACAAGACTTGTTCGCGCCAGGGTCTCGATCACAGCCCCGCCTTTCATGAGTAAACCACGTTTGGTTCCCACGGCGAGCCCCGCAGCAATTGCGGTCGGTGTCGATAAGATAAGGGCACAGGGACAGCCGATCAACAGTAAGGTTGCCGCGCGATAGACCCATTCTGACCAATTTTCTCCTGCCATCAAGGGCGGGATGATCGCCACAGCCAAAGCGAAAAGAACAATACAGGGCGTGTAAAAATGGGCGAAACGGTCAATGAAGCGTGCCGTTGGCGCCTTTTGCTCACGGGCATCTTCAACGAGGCGTACAATCCGGGCCATCATGGTGTTATGGGCTTCGGCGGTCATTTCTATGCGCAGTAAGCTTTCACAATTGATCGTGCCGGCATGAACAGGATCTCCGGGCGCTTTTGCCTTGGGGAGGCTCTCGCCTGTGAGGGGAGAGTCATCAACACTGCCAATCCCTGTGAGCACAACACCATCCGCAGGAATGCGATCGCCAGGGCGGATATGGAGAATATCCCCCACGACCAACTGGCTGGTGGCAATCTGTTCTGTGGTTTTCTCTTGAGAAGATGCCGTGACCACCTCCCGAAAAGCGGTTTGCGGCATGAGCGTGCTGAGGCTATGGATGCCCGCACGGGCCTTGCCAGCTGCAATTTCTTCTAAAAGCTCCCCAATCAGAAAAAGAAAAAGGACCATGGCAGCTTCTTCTTCAGCGCCAATGGTGACGGCAGCGATTGCGGCCAAAGTCATGAGCATCTGAATGGAAAAAACTGTGCCATAACGGGCGGCAATCACAGCACGCCAAGCAATCGGCACAAAACCGATGGCTAGGGCGCCCCAAAGGGCGATATGCCCGGCAACGTCGGATAGGATGCCCAAAAACTGGGACAGGAGCAGAGCACCGCCCGTCGCCAAAAGAAGCAAACCAGAGCGCTGCCGCCAAAAGGGGAGGGAGGGGGTCTGCTCTATCGTTTCTTGCTGTGTTTGTGCGGTTTCTTGGCGCGTTGCCGTAAAGCCAAGCCGTTTGAGAATACGGATGGCCTCTTCGCCTTGGGGAGGCCCCTCATAAGAAACATGGACGCTTTTTGCCGCGAGAGAAACCTTGACATCGCGGACATGATTCAAAGACCCAAGCGCTTTCTCAATTTTCAAGCCACAAGCGCCGCAATCCATGCCTTCAACATGCAGACGGATCTTATGATCGTCTGCCTGACTGTCATGGGGAGAGTCCGTTGCCGTAAGAGCCTGGAAGTCTGTCTTCAATGGGATCTTGTTCATGTCATTGTTTTGGCTTTTTGGAGGCATGAGGGTGCGTTTTTGTGTTTGCGGTTTTTGATCCATGCGTTTGCGTCCTATTTGCATTGCTCCCGTCTGCATCTGAGGATAGAGTCTATAGTGACTAGAGAGGCAAGAGGAATTTTGCGTCATGAAAAACATGTTTAAAGAGATGACGATTGGCAAGCTCTCTCAAGACGTCGGGGTTAAGGTGCCAACGATCCGTTATTACGAACATATCGGGCTTTTGCCCGCACCGCCTCGAACGACCGGCAATATCCGACTTTATGATGAGAAGGCGCATCATCGTCTCACTTTTATCCGCCATGCCCGCAGCTTAGGATTTGAAATCCCGGCAATTCGCCAGCTTCTGGCTTTAGCAGATGGGGCTGTTTCAGATAGCCATCAAGCCGATGGCCTGGCCCAAGCGCATTTAGAAGAGGTGCAGAGAAAAATTAAGGCTTTGAAAGCGCTACGGGATGAATTGCAGCATATGATTGATCATTGTGATCACGATCAGAACAGACGTTGCCATGTGATTGAGGTTCTCTCGGACCATAATAAATGTCAGCATGACGACCATGAGACCGTCGATTGAAACAAGACCATTGCCCTTGCGCGTCTCTAGAGCATTTTATTTTTATCTTGAATCAGTGGAAACGCTCTCTGTTGTTGTTTTTGCCGCAAAACACATGGTTAAAGGGGCTACC
>DDLW01000185.1 GCA_002340345.1 Alphaproteobacteria bacterium UBA2562
CCATTATGCAGAGGTCTTCATTATGGTTTAACGAGGCGATGCCAAGGAGATGGAGAGCACAGCCCTGTGAAAATTGTTCAAGATGCTTCAGATCAGCGCTCTGGAAATGATAAGCACGGCGAAATCCTTGGTGAAATTCGACCCATGTTGTGCTTTCTCGCCGTAAGAGGGTGGTCATTGCTGAGGCTGCTTCTTGAGAAAACGCATGATCTTGAGAAAAAACCAGAGGCAAAATAGGGATGGCGTCATAGAGCGATCCCATTTCAGCAACCTCAGAAAGAATCATGACATAGTCAGCTCTTTCCACAGTGTTTAAAGAGGCAAAAGGCTGGCTTAAAATGTAACACAACTCTTGTAATCTCTCACGCACGGAAAATCTATTATAAGACACACTTGTAGGATCCTAATGTGCTTTGCTGGCGTCAAGACCTCAAAAGGACCGCGATGGAAGTTCAAGAGGCGAGAACACCGAAAATATTCTCTTTATGGTCTCAGATTTGAACATAACAAGACCATTATAGCAAGGCCAAAGCAATTTGATCCCAAATTACGCCCAAAACCCCTTAGGGAACCTTATCTTCTGAATTACGGGGGCGTTTTTCAAATAAAAAGCGAAAAGATATTGGACTCTTCTCTTCAGATGGAATTGTGCGGTTGTGATGACCAGGGGGGAGAGAAGGCAATCTTGGCGCAAAGGATTACGATCTGATGTTGGGACGGCTCCGGACCGCAACTTGCAGCGATGCTGATATTTGAACAGAAAACGGATAGGTGTTTGTTTTTTTCTCTGATCATGCAGACTTTCTCTTGACAGCCTGGCTCTCTTGCGCGTAAAAAACTCTTTCTAAAGTGAAGGCTTTCGCCCTATAGGCGTCTGAGCCCTATCACATCCTGCTTTGGAGAGGTGGCCGAGTGGCTGAAGGCGCTCCCCTGCTAAGGGAGTATGGGGGTAAAACTCCATCGAGGGTTCGAATCCCTCTCTCTCCGCCATTTCATTGTTTTGGGTGTTGATTTCCTCTAACATCCTAAAAAACACTTGATGTTTTTTTGGGTTGGAAAACTCCTCTTTTTTTGCAATAGCTCAAACGGTTCGCAAAGGTCAGTTTCAGGACTATGCGTTTGCGTTCGAGACGATCACTTTCCCAGAGTTCCCAAGGGTTTGAGAGAAAGCTGAGGGCGCGTTCGAACGTCTTCCTGTCGGTATTTTTGGGTTTCCCCGCATTTTCCAGCTTTTCAGCGACCAGATATTTCTCGCACTCAAATTCTGCGATGCGTTGTTCGTAGCGTGTGACCATGCTGGCATTGGTGGCCTCCACTAAGCGGTCCAAAAGGCTCGTGATGCTGTTTTCAAGCTTCGTGACTTGCTTCCGTAGGCAATGCCCCACAGCGGAAAATCCACATTCAGATCGGTGTGCACCAGAACTTTCGGGCCCTCATTCAGGCGTTGTTGAATGCGATCAAACGTCGCAAGCAAGATCAGAAGTTCATGATGCGCGGGTCACAGCGACACATCCAAATCCAGTCGCTCCAGATAGCCTGCATAGAAAACCCGCGTGAGAATACGGTTTGAGTTCCAACTTAGGGGCAGCCCGTCTGGCAGCTTAAGAGCCGTGTGATTCCCATGGCGCGCACTATCCTCACGACGTTACGTTCTCCGGTTTTCGCCTGAGCATCCAATTGTCGGGCGATAAAGGGGCGCGGCTGCAGTCAAATTGGTTGCGCACAGGCGGTAGATTTTGCGCCATCGGATCAGACAGCCAGGGACCGATATCTTGATCCGCGTTCTGAAGAAATTGGGAGTCAGCCGAGAAGAAGTGCCTGAACAGCTACAGCCGCTGTCAGGTGATCAAAAACCGGATCAAACTGTTCTGATGGAAAAAACAGAGCGCTATTCTATGCGCCGTAAAACTTTTCGGTGTTTCTGAAAATCCTGGATGATGCGCCGCGTCGGTTTCACCTTCCCCTTTTGCGATGGCGAGAATAACAGCGCAGGAGCGATCTTTTCGTCCTTCTTCTTGACCGCGTTTTGCCCCATCGCGCCACAGATAGGAATAGCGGATGACAAACCCTGTTTCTGGAAGGGGAAGGCTCATGGGGCGTTGCCGATCCGGCTCAAGGAATGCCAGTCACTTAAAGCACTGATTTAAAAAAATATCCCCTTAAGCGCTTCCCAGAGGTTTTGTAATTTGGAAGGGGTGGACTGTGGTTCTGTGACAGCGGCCATGGGCGTTGAGATTGTCGGATTTGCTTCTGTTGGTATCTGGGGTTGAAAGCGACATTGGACTTCATGAGAGTTTACGCAGCGATAGTAATAGCTTTCACTTCGCAATAACGACAGACGCCCATATTTTCTTTATGATTAGGTCTCACCACATTTTTTATATGTTTCATATATGCTGAGACCTCCCTCTTTCATCATGGTATGAATTGGCAAAAATTGTTAAATCCATAAAATTGCAGTCTCTTTTTATAAATTTTACAATAAGAACATCAAGCATGATATGCCTGACCATAGGGAATTAAGACACCCGTTTATCAATCAACATTCGGCTTCATGGGTCGGGTGGATTGTGATCAATCCTTCTGGCTTCCGGGCTGATGGATTGTCTTTGCTATTGATCGATAGGATGCTTTAACAGTTCATCCGTCTCACCGAGCCGAACAGAAAAATAAAATGTTAGGGGCGGTGAGAATGTCAATTTACTCAAGTATATTTCAGGCTCATTCGGATGGTAACACCCTACTTCGTCTTGAACTAGAGCGCGAAGCAAAGCAGATTGCGGAACAAGGATCTCTGGCTCTGGCTGTTCATCAGGACAACGAGAACCCCAACACCGCGCGGGGCCATGCTAAAAAAGATCGCAAACGTGCAGAGCTCGACCATTGGAACCAGCAAATAGAAGAGCGGTTGTTGCGGATTGATGCGCGTCTAAATGATCCGGATAACCCCGTTTCCATCGCTGAAGGGCAGCGACTGGAGCAAGAACGCCTCGATTTACTCCGCTATCAGCAAGAGCTCATCGATACGCAAAGTCATATTGACCAGACCAAACAGCGCATGCAGCGCGGCGTTTACAAAGATCCAGATGAACTGAAACGAGCCAAAGAGGATCTGGATCAACGGATGGAACGGCTCGAGGCAGAACTGCCTGTAAGCTTTGATCAATCACAATCAAATAAAGAATAATAACCATATGTGCCACTTAAACGTGAATCTGGCTTGCCAAAACTTGGTAACTAACGCTTATTCGTAAAGTTCAATGAACTACATTTCTACTCAACTATTGCTAATATTAAGAGATTTGGATTGCGGTTTTTATGCTGCGACAGCAAACTGGCCGTAAGATCGGCTATGCGTGGGTTTCCATCAGTGACCAGATTGCGAGAGTGCAGCATGATTTTTTAAAGAAACATGGCTGCGCCCTCATTTTTACCGATGATGAGTCCGGCACATTGCAGGAGCGCCCGAAGCTGGTGCGGGCGCTTAAGGCTCTGGAGTCCGGCGATACTCTGGTGATTTGGGGAAACTTGATCGTCTGGCCCGTTCCCTACAGAATCTGCTGGATTTGAATGATGACCTGCGGGCCCATGGCATCGGACTGGAAAGCCTGAGCGAAAATCTGGAAACCAGCTCCCCCTTTGGTGAATTTTCCTTTCACATTCTGGCTTCTGTCGCACATCTGGAGCGGCGGATCATTGTTGAACGCACCCAAGTCGGACTTGCCGCCGCCAAGCGACGCGGGCAAGCCCTGGGCCGCAAACAAAAGCTGGATGACGAAGCCCTCACCCATGCTTATCTCTCCATGTTGGCCGGACAAGACATATCCGTAATCGTCCGGCATTTTGGCGCTGCACCCATCACCCTGAAACGCGGCTTCGTCCGCATGGGGGCGGTGGTATGAGCAGGAAAGAGGAGCCAGCGTCACCATCTCAAGCTGGACGAACCCTCTATGATCTTGCGCCGCCCCTCGAAACGGCCCGCATTTTATTCCTGCTCATGGAAGAGACAGCCTTAGGCAAGCCTATCGACCCTATCAAAACGCCAAAACCAACTGTGATCTGGTCGATGCCCTCTATTAGGCGCAGATCTATGGGGCCCTGAAATCGATTGGACACCTTGAAAAGCCCCATGCTTTTTGCACTGAGATGTGTTTCACTTTTGTGAGTATATGGTCTTCGGAGAGGCAAGCACGGCCAACACGGCATGACCGGCCTGTTGCGTCAATCCACCTTCGGACACCTCGACGGCTACGAGGATGTTAACGACGCCGATCGGCTCGAACGTGATCCAGCCATGCGATGGATCGTTGGTGGTCATGCCGTCGCCAAGCAGGCGGCATCTGCCAGCCAGATGGGGCGGTTCGAGACCGCGTTCCTAGAGCTAGCGATGACAACATCTCCGTCCTTGCCAGTTTGTCTGGGGCCTGGATCGACCGGGTTCGCGACCGTAAACCACCGGAGGATATAATCCTCGACATGGATTCCAGCATCAACCCAACCCATGGCGCGCAGGAAGGCACGGCCTACAATGGCTATTTCGGTTGCACCTGCTACCACCCGCTGTTCTTGTTCAACCACTTAGGTGATCTTGAACGGTGTTCGCTGCGTTTTGGCAACGTGCATAGTGCCAAAGGCTGGCGGGATGTCTTTAAACCGGTAGTCGAGCGATACAAGAAACGGAAGGTCCGACTCTATTTTCGGGGTGACGCAGCGTTTGCCTCGCCGGACCTCTACGAATATCGCGAAGCCGAGGACATTCTCTATGCGATCCGCATAAAGGCCAACAAGGTTCTGCAGGAGCACATCGCCCATCTGCTCCGCCATCCGGTCGGTCGTCCGCCCAAATATGTCCAGCAGTTCCATGCCAGCTTCAGCTACCGAGCCAGATCGTGGGATAGAAAACGCCGCGTGGTCGCCAAGGTTGAATGGGGTATCCCGGCGAACTGTATCCCTGTGTTGGTTTCATCGTCACCAATCTAAGCCATCCCGCCGAACGGTCACCTTCTACAACCACCAGGGCAGGGCTGAGCAATGGATCAAGGAGGGCAAGAACGCTATTAAGTGGACCAGATTGTCATGCTGCAAGTTCCGGAACAACGCGGTTTGGCTCCAGCTTCACGCCTTGGTGTACAACCTGGCCAACTTCATGCGGACCCTGGCGCTGCCCAAAAAGCTGGAGCACTGGTCGTTGACGACGATCGGGGCGAAGCTGGTTGCTCATGGCCGATACGTCACCTTCCAGATGGCTGAGGTCGCCGTGCCGCGTGATCTGTTCCGAAAGATCCTGCGGCTGATCGACCGACTGCGAAGACCAACCTTGGCAGCGGGCTGAACTCAGAAAAAAGCAAGGCACGGAAGGGATAAGTGTGTCCGAATGAGGTGGAATCCAATCCAAATAGAGTGCCAAAGGCCGTCAGGAGATCGAAAGTTCGGCCCAGCGGGCGGGAACGCAGTTTATGGTTCCATGCTGGAGCCTGTTCGCCTACCATTGGAGCTGAGTTTACATGTTATATGGGGAATGTCGGATCAGACTTGCCTCTATCCGGCTCATGCTCAGAAGGCTATGTAAAAAATATAAAGTTATTGGACAAACTCTAAGGGGCTGGAAAAATTAGCAAGGTGCTTTTTCATATTGATTTCAACTAAAAAGCATTTTATATCGTTATTAGTATATTATGTATATTTTTTTCTTTTTTAATAGTATCTTTTATAATGACGATAGAAAATATTACTTCTATCATTTTTTTAACTTCGAGGATGAAAAAATGGAAGTTATTCTTTTTGCTTTTTATAAAGATGACGGATAAACGCTGTTATAGATTTTATTGAAGAATATAAAAATAATTCCATCCATAATATTGAAGTGGTAAATCTAAATAATTCTATCTTTATTGAAAAATATGAAATTATTAGACATACTAAAAAGGGTGCTGTTGTATTTCATTCAACTTTTTGTTATTTTCCAGAAACAATATTAAATATTGACAATTCAAATGATTGTTTTATTAAAAAATTTAGTGGCATAAAGGCCATAATTAAACAAGATAAACATTATAAAGTTTCTATTTTTGAGGAAATAGCAATAAATCTTGAAATTGATATAATTTTTTCATGTTTAACCCCATATTACTCTTCTTTAGTATATAGCCGCTTCAATGGTCGAGTTGTTCAATTGCTTGCTGGTTATGTATCGGAGAAGTGGCACAATCTTACTGTCCCACCGCAAAACCAGAGATCAACGGATATATTTTATCGTGGTTCAATTCAGCCTTATTCAATTGGTTTACTAGGATATGAGAAAGCCTCTATTGGTAATGATATAAAAAAATATCTTCCTGATTTAAAACTTGATGTGTCTAGTGAATGGTCGGATCGTATAGAAGGTGATGATTGGCTTAGAGTATTATCTCAATCAAAATCCGTTCTGGGAGTACCTAGTGGCTCTAACTTATTTGATTGGATTGGTTCTTTAGAGAAGAAATTAAATTCATCAATTGTAGACAAATTAGGCTATAATGATCAATTTTCTTCTTTGTATAATAGATTTTTACATAAATATGAGGGGAATGTTATTTATGGCCAAATCGCGCCTCGCCATTTCGAGGCCGTGGCAACAAAAACAGTTCAAATACTATACGAAGGCAGCTATTCAAACATCCTGCAACCTATGAGGCATTATTTTCCACTAAAGCGAGATTTTAGTAATACTGAGGACCTAAGAAAGTTACTTCAAGATCACATAGCTAGGCAAGAAATGGTCGATAACGCTTTTAATCATATAATTATGAATGAAGAATATTCATTTAAGGCTAAGACTATAGATGCAAATCTGGATAGTTTGCCGCAAAAATAAAATTGTAGTAAAAGTATAGAGAGAGCCAAACAACTAGCTGTTATCGCATGTCTGCATGAGATTAATGCTGATCCACGAATTTCTTGGTGAGCAAACTCTTTAAAAAAAGAACAACTTTTTTGTTATTATTGTTAAAATCAAGAACCCAAAGTTTCTTGCACCACTTCAAGAAAAGACTTCTATAGAAAGAATAGATCTGAATGATTTGCAAATCGAAATCAATGAGAATGAATTTTTATTCAATAGAGAAAAGATTGATTTAGATGCCATTACTGAAAAGAATTTACTATATAAAATCTATTGGAACGGATTCCTAGAGCATTCTGATAATGGAACATTATTTAAAGATAAAGAGGTTTATTTGATCGAAAGTCATATACACACCTCTGTTAGTATGTATAATTTTTTAATGGGATGTATTTCTAATCCATCTATATTAATTGGTGTAGACCTGCCCGGTTTATCTGCCGTTTCTGCTTTTAAAAGGACATTCTCATCAACTTAAAGACCTCTGCATAATAT
>DDLW01000310.1 GCA_002340345.1 Alphaproteobacteria bacterium UBA2562
CCAAGTCTAGGGATCCCAAAGGGCCTAAAGGCCCTTTGGCCGCCGGAGGCTAAGAGCGCGCCCCCCGCAGCTTTTTCACCGCAATTGGCAACAGCGCCAGAAGGCCAAACCCAACAAGCGCAATAATAATCTCCTTCGTCAGAACCCCTTCCAATGTGAGATCCTGTCCCTGGCCAAGCACAGATTCCAACCCAGCGCCAACACTGACAAACACAAAAGCCCCAGGAATAATGCCAATGAACGTCGTCCACAGATAAGTCCAAGTGCGCACCCCAAGAAACGCCGGTAAAAGATTCACCACAAAAAATGGGAATGCGGGCACAAGGCGCATAAACAACATGTAGCTCACGGCATTTTCACGGAAACCGTCTTCGGCTTTTTTCAGCCAAGGCCCTGCTTTTGCCTTCAACAAAGTGCCCAAGCTGGTGCGGGTTGCAAGAAACAACACTGTCGCCCCCAAAGTTGCACCGGTCACCGCATAGGCTGTCCCGAACGCCATGCCAAACAGATATCCACCCGTGACCGTCAGGACCGTGCCAACGGGCAAAGAAAAAGCGACAACCAACATATAAACGCCCATAAAAACAAAAGGCGCCCACCATTTTTCGGCCATGGCCAGCAATTCACTATTATAAGTCTGCAGCTTCTCCAAAGAAATCCAATGGTGGAGATCAAAGTAAAACGCAAGACCGACGCCTGAGACAATAAAAAGCAAGGGAATCATATTTTTCAACGACAAGGACGACCCTTGCCCCTGTTCTGAAGACGCATCCTGGGCGGTTTCGGCCTCAAGACCTGTTTGTTTCTCGGCAAGGGGCTGTTCCATGATCGGCTTTTCCCATCTTTGCTTTTGCGCTCTACAGATCGAATAGTCTTGAAATAACAATAGCACGCTCCCCACGCAAGCCCAAATGACGATGCCGTGAGTGGGTTTTAAGTAAAAAGCAAACAATCAACAACATATTGTTGTATAAAAGATTTACATCCCTCCAGAGCCTTATAAAGACAAAATATCAGACGAGATCAGTAAAGTTATCCAGATCATGCCCCAGGCCCGTCGGCATATCCGCCTGGACCGCAACAACAGTCTCGCCCTTCAAATGGTAAAAAACATTTTGCGGAATGGGCAAAAAAGGAATCTCGGCAAGGGGCAGCCGCAAGGTCAAACCCCGCAAAATACGCAAGACCCCACCATGGGCCATGAGAAAAATTTTTCCATGCGCCGGTAGAGCTTCTCGCCAGGCGCAAACCCGTTGCGCAAGACCGGCATAGTTTTCCCCCTCTGGGGCGGCAAAATGCCAAGGATCTTTTTGCCGTTCGGTCCAAAGCGCGTGTTCTTTATGGTGAATGTCAGCGCGCAACTGCCCTTGCCAACGCCCGTAATGGAGTTCTTTTAAACGTGGGTCTTTTTGAAAACGGTAAAAAGGCAACCCAGAAGCGTCACAAAGAAGGGCCAAGCTTTGCTGGGTTCGCCCGAGAGGGCTTGCATAAAAATGCCAATTTTCAATGCCCTGGGTCTCGGCCATGGAAATCCAGCCATTCTGCGCGAGCCACAAAGCCAAACTTTGCCCCAAAGCCGTCATCTGCACAGTCCCTTTATAGGTCAAGGGAGAATCCAAATGCCCTTGGAAGCGGTGTTCGCGATTCCACCAGGTTTCTCCATGGCGGATGGCCACAATCTCGCATGCCATGTCAGCCTCTCTTATCACATCCCATAGATCATCATCATCTCAGCATATAATGTTATGCGTTTGGTGTTATGCGTTGATGCGCGCGAAAAATCAATGCCAGGCCGTTCTTACAAGAGAAGAAGCTTCTACTTTTGCGAAAGAAAATGCAATTCATGAGAAATTATTGCGATGTTTAAAATATTTCTAGGGTCTTTTTTCTCTCCCAGAGCGTTATTTTCTGGCTTTTATGAGAGTAACCATAGAAATTTTCCTAACGATTTGTTTCTTTTTATAAAAAAAAGAAATCTGGGCTTTACAAAAAAACAAAATATAACGCACGTCACATAAAATGATCATACGACATGCGCTATATCTTATTGAATTTGCGCAAGGATCCATGCGCAATTTGTGATCAAATTGCTTTGACCTTGCTATATCCTTTTTTAAAATAGGGTCTTGCATCTGCGAACGCGGTACCCTAAAGGAAAGACAGCATTTCAGATCAACCGGCAAAAAGTCCTCTCGATTGACCTCAAGATTTTGCACGGCAAAGCTGCGGGCCGTCTTGAAAAGGGCGAGACTGAAAATCGAGAAAAGACGTCACGAGAGACCTCCAAAGGGAAAGCTCTTTTGTCGGTTGGTGAAAATTTTGTTTTTGCCGCAAAACGAATCCAAAGGATTAAGGCATCCTTTTTTCGTTGCTAAAGGGAGCAAAGAACATGATTGGTGGTCACGGTCTTGATGTCAGTTTAAATGAACTGACATTTTTAAGTAACGTTAGCAATCAAACGCTGATGACGATTGAAGATTGTGCCCATGATATCACAGGCGACACGGGATCCTATCTGTTCCACGAGGGCGAAAAGGCCGCTTGCTTCTATCTGATCCGCAAAGGCGAAGTGGTGATCGAAGTCCAAGTGCCCGGACGGACCGCTTTTATTGTTGAAACCCTGCGCGAAGATGATGTTCTCGGGGTGTCTTGGCTGATGCCCAAACAAAGATGGAGTTTCAGCGCCCGCATCACCCAAAATCTAGACGCCGTTGCCGTCGATGCCGATAAAATGCTGGCCAAAATGGAAGACGATCCCATTTTCGCCATGGAAATCTACCGCCAATTCATCCCTGTGATGGGAGAACGCCTGTCCGCTTCGCGTCGGCGCATGATTGCCATGTTTGCCCATCCCAAAAATGGCGGTTTTACCCTTTAACCCGGTTTTACTCTTTAACGCAAAGCCCGCTTCAATTTCTAAGAAAAATGATCCTTGATCGCTTCCATCGCGACATAAGTTGAGGTGCTGGCCACATGGGGCAAGGTGGAGATATCTTCGCCCAGAACCCGACGATAGGCCTGAATATCTGCGGTTCTGACCTTGAGCAAATAATCAAAAGGACCGGCAATCATATGGCACAGCTCAACCTCTGGGATTTTGACCACGGCGTCATTGAATTGCCGTAGGCCTTTTTCTGTGGTGTTAGAGAGCTTCACAGCCGCAAAGGCGATATGCTCCAACCCCAGCTTTTGCGGATTCAGTACCGCTTGAAAGCCCAAAATATAGCCTTCATCAATCAAGCGCTTCAACCGGACTTGGCACGGGCTTTTGGACAGCCCGACATGCTGCGCCATCTCTGTCAAGGTCACGCGCCCGTCTTTCGACACTAAAGACAAAATCTTCAGATCAAACGGGTCTAACGCCGCGTTAGAAGGACGATGATCCATCACTCTGTCCCTAGAAATTTTAAAATTTGAGTATATTTTCCTGTCTATAGATAAAATACAAGAAAATAAACCTCTCCATATCCTGTAACCTCCTTAGAGAAAGCTTTTTGAAAGACTTTTTCTCGAAAAAGTCGCCCGATTTTCGCATATGCGAAAAAATACATATTCTGAGAAAAGGCACCGTCTATGGACAGGCTCGCACAGATCAGATCCCAAATCCGCAACACCCCTGTGCAAAGTGATGCGACTGTTCTCGCCGCCTTGGCCAGGGAATCACAGATTTCCGAAGACACACGGCACCAGATCACAGAACACGCCTGCGGCCTCGTCACCGCCCTGCGCGAAGACGATCATCCAGCTTTATTGGAAGTCTTTTTGGCGGAATATGGCCTTTCAACCGAGGAAGGGGTGGCCTTGATGTGCCTGGCCGAAGCCTTCATGCGGGTGCCAGACACGCAAACCATCGATGATCTGATCGAAGACAAAATTGCGCCCTCGGCCTGGGCGGATCATCGCGGCCATGGGAAGGCTTTTCTGGTGAACGCTTCGACCTGGGGGCTGATGCTGACGGGCAAAGTCTTGAGCCCCAAAGAGGATGAGGGCTTGCGAGCGCGTTTGCATCTTTTGGTGAAACGGCTGGGAGAACCTGTGATCCGCACGGCGATCAAGCAGGCGATGAAGGAACTTGGCAGCCAATTTGTCCTCGGCGAGACCATCGAGGCCGCCGTGAAAAGAGGGCAAAACCAGCACGGCCAAGGCTCTTGCTTTTCCTATGATATGTTGGGCGAGGCGGCCTTAACCGAGGCAGACGCACAAAAATTTTTCCAAGCCTATAAAACCGCGATTGTCTCTCTCGCCCCTCTTTCGACCGGCGCGCATGTCGCAGACAATCCAGGCATCTCCATTAAACTCTCAGCCCTGCATCCGCGCTATGCCTTCCGCCAGAAAGATCGGGTGATGGCCGAGCTGGTCCCGCGTTTGCGCGCGCTGACCCTTTTGGCGAAAGAGGCCAATATGGGCCTGAATATCGATGCCGAAGAAAGCGAGCGGCTGGATCTGTCCCTCGATGTCATTGCTGCGGTTTTTCAGGATAACCGCCTGGCGGGCTGGGACGGCTTTGGGGTTGTGGTCCAAGCCTATCATAAAAAAGCAAGCCTGGTCCTCGATTGGCTTTACAGCCTGGCCCAGCAGCAAGATCGCACCATCATGGTGCGGCTGGTGAAAGGCGCCTATTGGGACCGCGAGATTAAACGCGCCCAGAGTGAAGGCCTGTCTGACTTTCCCGTGTTTACCCGCAAAGCCGCCACGGATTGCTCTTACCTGTATTGCGCCGAAAAATTATTGACCATGACCGATCGTCTGTATCCACAATTTGCCACCCATAACGCCCATAGCGTTGCCATGATTCTTGAATTGGCCGGGCCGGAAACAGTTTTCGAATTCCAGCGCCTCCATGGCATGGGCGCGTCGCTCTATCGTTTACTGGGGCGCTTACGGGGGGAAAAAGAACCGAGACGCTGTCGCATTTACGCGCCTGTGGGGCCGCATCGGGATCTTTTGGCCTATTTGGTGCGCCGATTGCTGGAAAATGGCGCCAATTCCTCTTTTGTCCATCAGCTTCTCGACCACAGCCTCGCCCCAGACCAGCTGGCCGCCGACCCCCTGACACGCTTTGCCCAAGAGCATGCGACAGTGCCGCTGCCCTTTGCCTTCCCAAAAGATCTTTTCGCCCCAGAGCGCCAAAATGCGAAAGGCTGGGACCTCGAAAACGCCCTGGATGTGGATCATATCGACGCCGCCCGGAGCGCCTTTGCCAAGACAGTTTGGACCGTCGAACCGCTGACAGTCCAGGCTCCCCAGGGCACAGACTGGACCCAGATCGTCAATCCCGCAAATCCAAAAGACCGTGTCGGCACAATGCGCAACGCAACGCCAGAGGATGTGACACAGGCCGTGGCCCATGCCACAGCGTGGACCGCCATCTCCTCGGCCGAACGCGCCCAGATCCTCAATAAGGCCGCAGATCTTTATGAAGAGCATTTCGGTTTGTTTTTTGCGGTTCTCAGCCGGGAAGCCGGAAAAACCCAAGCAGACAGTTTGGGGGAGCTGCGCGAGGCCGTTGATTTCTTAAGATATTATGCCACCCAAGCCGAGACCTTCTCCGCGTCTCTCCCGCGCGGTCTTTTTGCCTGTATTTCGCCTTGGAATTTCCCCCTCGCCATTTTCACAGGACAAATTGCCGCCGCCCTTGCGGTGGGCAATGGCGTGCTCGCCAAACCGGCAGAGCAAACCCCGATCACCGCCTTTTTGGCCGTTGGTATGCTCCATCAAGCCGGGGTGCCACGGTCTGTTCTCCAGCTGCTGCCGGGCACAGGCGCGGCTGTTGGCGCCGCCTTGACCCAAGATCCTCGGATCAACGGCGTGTGTTTCACCGGCTCCACCGCCACAGCCCAACGCATCAATCGCAGCATGGCCGCGTCTCTGGCCCCGAGCGCGCCTTTGATTGCTGAAACCGGGGGGCTGAATGCCATGATTGTAGATTCCACCGCCCTGCCCGAGCAAGCCGTGAAAGATATCCTCACCTCGGCATTTCAATCGGCGGGACAACGCTGCTCAGCCCTGAGGGTGCTCTATATACAAGACGACATTGCCCCCTCCTTTTTAGACATGCTTTTGGGCGCCCTGGACGAAATGCGTTTGGGGGACCCCTGGCAGCTTGCAACCGACATCGGGCCGGTGATTGATGCCGGAGCCCAAGAAAAAATCGCGCGCCATATTGCCCAAGCCCGGACAGATCAACGGCTTTTATACCAGAAAAACGCCCCGAAAGAGGGGCGTTTCGTCGGGCCAGCGGTGATCGCCGTGTCGGGCTTGGAAGAGGTCACGGAAGAAATCTTTGGGCCCGTGCTCCATATTGCGACATTTCAGGCCTCGGCCTTAGAGAACGTCCTCGCCACACTCAACGCGGCGGGCTATGGCTTGACCTTTGGCCTGCATTCGCGCCTGGATGGCCGCGTTCGGGACCTCACCAAGCGTATCAAGGTCGGCAATATCTATGTCAACCGCAATCAAATTGGCGCCATTGTTGGTGCGCAACCTTTTGGGGGCGAAGGCCTTTCGGGCACGGGACCAAAAGCCGGCGGCCCGCATTATGTGAAACATTTCACCCAAACACAGGCGCCTTCGCTGCTTGAGCGCCCGGCCAGTGCCCCAGCGGGCCCTTTCCTGGCCTTTGCGACGGTCCAGCAGGCTTTACACGCGCTCCCCGCCCCATGCCAAACGGCGCTTAGGTCCGAAAGACTGCCGGGTCCGACGGGGGAAAGCAATGTCCTGTCCTTTTTCCCGCGCGGGGTGGTGCTCTGTCTGGGACCGGGGGCTGAGGCCGCCCAGGCTCAAGCCGCCTGCGCCCAGCAACAAGGCTGTACCCCTTTGATGATCGCTCCGGACCTAGAAGATATCTCTGGGCATGCGCGCCTGTCAGGCAGCCTTAACCCGGAGCATCTGGCCCAGCTCGAAGGAATCGATGCTGTGATCTCTTGGGCGGACGCGCCTGGGCTCCGGGCGTTCCGGAAAGCCCTTGCCGCGCGTGAAGGTGCCCTTTTGCCGCTTTTATCCGCACAAGATGGCGCTGAGCGGCTGCTCTTAGAACGCCATATTTGCATTGATCTAACCGCTGCGGGTGGCAATGTGGCCCTGCTTGCCAAAAGCAGCCCGCCCTGAGCGCCAAGGACGCGCTGCCCTTTGCGGACAAAAGCTATTGCATTTCAAAAACAGCCGTGACTTTTGCGGTAATCGTGATCTGTCCAAGGGCAAGGGTGGCGCCCTCTGACGCCCCTTCGGCGCTGGATGGCACCGACTGGATGCTGTTTTGCAGCATTGGATTATGGCCGCGCCCATGGCCACGCCAATAATGCCAATCCGAGCGGTCCAAATGGATTGAAACGGGTTTCAACACTTTCATTTTTAAAGTGCCCGCCACCGCTTCGGCTTTTTCCTGCGCGGCGCGTGCGGCCATCTCCCTGGCTTTGTCTTTATGTTTGCGCAGCTCGGTTGTGATGAATTGGATATTATTGATCGTGGTGACCCCCAATTCCAAGGATTTGGTGATGATCTCTTCATAGCGGTTCAAATCATTGAGGCGGATTTGCAGGCCTTTTCTGGTCTGGAAATACACGATTTCCAAGGGATCACAGTCCGATTGCCATTCACTAGAACTACTATAACGGTTGCAATTTTGATAGTCCGGGGTGACCGTCACATAGTCGGTTTGGACATGGTTTTGCGCAACCTTTGCCTCTTGGGTCACATAAGTCAGGACGGATTGCACGATGGCATCATTGCGTTTTTTCGTTTTGATAAGGTCTTCGCCTCTTGTCTCGACGGTCATGGAAATGAGGACTTGATCCGGCACAACCCTCAGCTCGGCTTCGCCGGTAACGGAAATTGTCGGCTCGGCACGCTGGCCTTGTAAAGAAACAAATTGTGCCTGTGCCACAGAAGAGGCGCTCAACAGAAGACATATGGCAATAACAATATTTTTCATCATGATGTCCTTATACGAACCGACAAAAATAACAACCTATAGCCGGTTGGTTAAG
>DDLW01000214.1 GCA_002340345.1 Alphaproteobacteria bacterium UBA2562
ATCAATCAGTTCAAAAGGTTAAGGCCCGTCTCTCTTCACCCTAACAGTTAAAAAAACTGCTTTTGCACAATTAAAGCTATCACATGACAACAATCCATAAGACCACAGCGTCCCCCGATTAAAAAACTTAACCAGGGGCGCTACAGTCTCATATTTTAAAAATTCAAAGCCTTGGCGAAAAGTATGTCAGCAGACGCCCCATGGGTCCTGAGAAATCTAGATAGCCTTGCAAGACAATCAGGCAGACACAACCTTCTTTCGGGTCCGCTTTGGGATGATGATGAATTGTCTTATCCGAGACGATAAAATCACCAGCGTCATAGCGTCCAACACCGTCATCAAAACCACCCTCTAAGACCAGCATCATCTCTTTCCCCTTATGCGTATGGGGTGGCACGCTGCCTCCTGGAGGCACTTTGATGAGCTGTATCTGGAGGGACTGATCCCATTTCTCCAACATGGTGTTTTGATCATCTGCACGCTCTTTATGGAGCGCTTGTAAAAATGTCGGGCGATTTTCTGTGACTTTATTAAGATCCAGTCTTTGAATCCCTTTAGGAAGCTTTTTCCAAGGCAAGCTCTCCCAGTTTTCTGATTCTTCGCCAGCAAGAGATTCAAAAATAGCTTGTAGCGATGGAGGCCTTTTTTGAGGCTTCATCCCCCAATAAGCCGAAAGATCTTCCTTAATCTTATCCACAACAGCTTTAGATGCTGTTCCCGTTTGAATATCTGGATCTGAATGCCTGTTTTTTGAAGCGCGCCGCTTAGGATCATCCAAAAGCGCAAGCACAGAATCTTTTAGCCCTGGAGACAAGGGTTCTAAAGCTTCTTCTTCAAGAAACACGCCCCCAAGGGCAGAATAATCCTGCACTTCTTCACGACATATATCGCAATAATAGAGGTGACTCTCAACCATCAAAAGCAATGCTTCCGGCAAACTGCCCGCAGCATAATCCATAAGCATTGTTTGATTAGGATGGTAATGTGCCATCACGAACCTCCTTTCGTCTGAGAGGTTTGTCTGGCCTGCGTAAGCTGATTTTTCTCTGGGGGAGGATCAGGCGGACTGTCAGGACCGGGTGTCATATGACTGTCTTCTGTCGTCATAAGCTCTTCTGAAAGCATCTTTCGGAGGCGATTGAGAGCAAGCCGCAATCGAGATTTAACTGTCCCTAAAGGCAGTCCAGTCTCATCAGAAATTTGCTGGTGGCTTTTATCGGCGAAAAAAGACAACTTTAAAAGCTGGGCTTGCTCTTTTGGGAGAGCAAGAACAGCCTTTTGTATTAAGGCTTCGCGCTGTGAAGATTCTATTTGTTGATCGGCCGAGGGTTGTTCAACCGGCTTTAGATTCGGCTCTTCTGGATCCAAAGCGCCCTTACTGAGCTTTCTTGCCAAATCGATGCGGCGATTGCGCGCTATTGTAAACAGCCATGTCGAGGCTCCAGCCTGCGTGGGGTCAAATTGCGCTGCACGATCCCAAGCGATTAAGAGAACCTCTTGCGTTAGCTCTTCTGCCGTAGCTGAATCTGCCCCAAGACGCATAAGGTAGGATTTGAGTCGCGGTGCATAAAAATCAAAGAGACGAGAAAAGGCCTCCTTATCTCTATTCTTTCCAATAGCAACCAACAACGCATCCATTTCACGCCCAGGACGAACCTGCGGTTTTTGCATTGACTCTGCTGGCTGCTGCGAAGATTCTGACTCATCATGATCAGACACAGAAGGAAAACTCTCTTTTTTCCAAACAAAGGCCGACTTTACCTGGCGAGAAGTCCTCGGTAAAGGATGCTTTTTGCCGTGCGATCCTTCTTCTTCTCCCATTTGAGAGAAAAATGTCATCATGGATCCAAAGCCTAAGCTGCCCTCTGCTTGCATATAAATCATGCTTTACCCTCTGACAACATGCATCGGATGGTTATCTTTTAAAGCACCCGCGTTCTGATAGATTCTAAAATTTGAGCTTTCTTTGTGTTCTCGGACATACCTAATGTCAGGCACCCTAAAGCAAAGCTCAATGTGAGCACTTTTATTTAACACTCTAAAACAACATACGCACAGACAAAGGGAATAGATCACTCGCAATTGAATATTTTATTTTTTTAAGGCACATACCCTTCCATCAAGTGCAAAGACCGCGTTATCATGCCTTGAGTCTTCACCATAAAAGTCCCGCAGAAGAAACTTTTCACCGCCAGCAATTCGCTTGAGGCACAGCCAATAAGGATAGAAATATCTTCAAATTTTCCAATAAAAACAAAATCTTATAGTTTTATCTTCGATGTCATCCGAAGCATAATCTTGTCAAACCCTGCGCCAGATCTTTCCTTCGGAAAAAAAATTCTGGTAAAGTCTCCGCATAGAAGGCGCGCTTTCGCCGCAAAATGTCTGTGATCAAACAGATTCCCTTCGGCGAGGCTTTGCTCTAAAAGGTTTTTCAACAGATTTCTGTTAAGAATATTTCGTTAGACTTGTTCGCTTAAGATCTCATTGAGATTTTTAAAGTGCCAAATTGATGCAGCATAGGGAGTCATCATGAGCATCATGCGTCTCTTCAGCCCGAAACAAAAGCCTTCCGCCAGCCTTGCGTTCTCCCGCAAAGTCATGGTTGGAGCCTTTTTAGGCCTTGCCGCGTCCCTTGCTTCAGTACCAGCAGCCCAAGCCCAAAAAATGGATGAAATCGCTGCTTTCAAAGATTGGCGCGTCTACACGTCCCAAGAAAAAGGCAATAAAGTTTGCTTTATGCATTCAGAACCCGTGTCTTCCTCTGGTGCTGAAGGAAAAAAACGAGGCGCCGTCTCGATTCAAATCAGCCATCGCCCCGCCGATGGTCGCTATGATGAGATCGTCGTGAATGTCGGCTATTCTTTTAAAGAAGGGGCAGAGGCACGCGTCACCATAGGCAGTCGCGCCTTTTCCATGTTTACCCAAGGCGAACATGCTTGGAACTATGGGACAAAGGCTGATCGTGATATGGTTAAGGCAATCAAAGCGGGCTCAAAGCTGATCGTCAATGCACAATCATCACGCGGCACAAAAACCAAAGATACATTTTCTCTTTCGGGAACAACGGCGGCTTATGAGCGGTTAGAAAAAGAATGCCCTCGAAAATAAAAAGAGACTTTGAAAAAAGCTGTTCCAAATCTCAGAATAGAAAAGCCTTTCACCCCTATTCTTATCGGCGTGAAAGGCTTTTAAATTTAGACCGTTTATGTTTGATTCTAAACGCCTGATATTATCGCAAAGCCTCACACGCTCTTGCGATGCGCGCACATGCTTCTTCTAATGTTTCAGTCGCTGTCGCATAAGAAATGCGGAAATAACCGCTAAGACCAAAAGCCTCACCAAAAACAACAGCAACGCCTTCACTCTCAAGAAGATAGCTTGCAAAGTCTTTGTCTGTTGCCAGCACTTTACCATCTGGTGTCTTCTTGCCTAAAAGATCTTGGCATGATGGGAACACATAAAAAGCACCTTCCGGCTTCAGACACCGAATCCCAGAAATCGCTTCAAGTTTTTGGACAACAAGATCCCGCCTTTGCTTGAAAACAGCATTATTCGTCGCAATGAAATCATGAGGACCATTTAAAGCCGCCACAGCGGCAGCCTGACTGATTGACGATGTATGGGTTGTGCTCTGGGATTGCACTTTATTCATCGCTTTAATGAGCTCAACAGCCCCCGCCGCATAGCCGACACGCCAACCCGTCATACAATAAGCTTTCGACACACCATTCAGGGTCAAAGTGCGTTCATAAAGGTCTGGTTCTACTTGTGCAGGTGTTACAAACTTAAAGTCGTCATAAACAAGATGCTCATACATATCATCTGTCATGACCCAAACATGAGGGTGCTTTTTCAGCACATCTGTGATGGCTTTCATTTCGTCATAGGAATAAGCAGCCCCTGTAGGATTTGACGGGCTGTTTAAAATGACCCATTTTGTTTTTGCCGTAATCGCCTTATCCAGATCTGTCGCTGACAACTTAAAGCCTGTTTCCTGAGGGCAGGAAACGAAAACGGGCCGCCCTTCACACAGCAAAACAATATCTGGATAGCTTACCCAGTAAGGCGCTGGGATAATCACCTCGTCCCCAGGGTTGAGAGTCGCAACAAAAGCGTTATAAATGGTCTGCTTGCCACCACACCCAACGGAAATTTGCTCTGGTTTATAGTCCAACCCATTATCGCGCTTAAATTTTTCGACAATTGCATTGCGCAATTCAGCTGTGCCATTGACAGGCGTGTATTTTGTTTTGCCGTCTTGAATCGCTTTGATGGCTGCTTCTTTAATGTGAGCAGGCGTATCAAAATCAGGTTCCCCAGCCCCCAAACCAATGACATCGCGCCCTTGGGCCCGAAGCTCACCAGCCAAAGTTGTAATCGCAATTGTGGGAGAGGGTTGAATACGAGACAAGCGATCAGCCAAAATGGACATAGCGGGGTGATTTCCTCTTTCGTTAGGGTTAAATTCGGGTCACATGGCGCATGAAAACTACTTTAAGAACAATGCTATAGAGCATTTCAATTTTATATAGATGTCAAAGCCTCTCCTTAATTTTTTGCAAGGCTTTTATTTGTGAAACACTCTAGACTCTGTCTCTAAAATCTATAATAAGCAAAATTATATAATGCGCCAATGGGATATCGTCCCATTGTCATAACATCTCGTCATATCTCTTCCTTATCGGCAGAGTCCGCAAATTTGCCCTGCTTCCGCGCAAGGCCTCCTCTTTTCTTTAGGAGCGATATATGCCCCCTTTGCAAGGATCAAAAACTGAAGCCAATCTAAAAGAAGCTTTTGCCGCCGAATCGCAAGCAAACAGACGTTACCTCTATTTCGCACAAAAAGCAGATATCGAAGGCTATAACGATATCTCTGCTGTGTTTCGATCAACAGCCGAAGGAGAAACAGGACATGCCCATGGCCATCTTGAATTTTTAGAAGAAGTCGGAGATCCAATAACAGGGGACCCCATTGGGGATACAGCGAGCAATCTCAAAGCCGCCATCTCCGGAGAAACCCATGAATATAGTGACATGTATCCCGGCATGGCCCGCATGGCCCGTGAAGAAGGCTTTGAGGAAATCGCCGATTGGTTTGAAACATTGGCAAAAGCAGAAAAATCCCATGCTGGGCGGTTTGCAAAAGCTTTAGATGAACTAGAAAAACTTTAGAATCTTACGCTGAAGGTTTGTTTTGTCGCAAAATTTTGTAATAAGGAGCTTCATAACTCGCATTTTGTTTTAGAGGAAAAGGCAAAAACATGGATCCATCTTTTTGATCCATTTTGCGGTAAAAACAAAGACCTACAGCATTTTTCTGAGTCACGATAAAAGCAAAATGCTTTAAAAAGGACCATCCCCATGGGGAAAGCCGAGCGTCACATCACCCAAGCTGATATTATTGCGTTGAAAGACTATCGCCATGCGCGGCAAAAAAAACGTGCTTTCATCACGGCAAAAAAGAAATTACGCCGTCTTCAAGTCGGTCCTGATGCGATGTTTCACTTCGAATGTTATGAAACAATATGGTACCAAATACAAGAAATGCTCTTTATTGAAAAAGGGGGGATAGAACAGCTAAGACATGAATTGGATATTTATAACCCCTTAATTCCCAATGGTGCAGAACTGGTTGCAACCGTTATGTTCGAAATTGCTGACAAAACCCACCGCGATACAGTTCTTCAGCGTTTAGGGGGCATAGAAACCTGCATGACCTTACGCGTGCAGAATAATATTATCCAAGGCATTGCGGAGCAGGATATCATAAGAAGCAAAAATACAGGCAAAACATCGGCTGTGCATTTTATTCATTTCCCATTTTCAGAAAAACAAATAGCCGATTTCCGAAATTCCCCGCAGCCCATAGAAGCCTGCATTCATCATGAACATTACGGGCATAATGCTGTTATGCCCGATAATATTCGTCAAGAACTTGCCGGTGATTTTATTTAGAAAAGAGAGATTACACTATTGCTTTTTCAATTCTGTGAAAAATACAATATTGTCAATTTTTTCAGAAATATCACACCATCAAGCGGCAGGAAGCGCACTTTCATCCGTTAAAAGAGAAAATAAAGCTTCCCCATTGCTGGCGCCACGCAATTTCTCACAAAGATCACGATCGCGTAAGGAACGAGAAATCCGTGCAAGCGCTTTTAAATGGTCAGCCCCGGCCCCTTCTGGAGCAAGGAGCAAAAAAACGAGATCAACGGGTTGCTCATCAATGGCCTCGAAGTCAATTGGCGCATGGAGCTGAGCGAAAAGGCCGTAAATTTGCTGTAATCCAGCAAGCTTGCCATGGGGAACAGCAATCCCATTGCCAACACCTGTACTGCCCAAACGCTCTCGTTCCAGCAAAACATCAAATATTGTTCGTTCGCTCATGCTCAAATCTTCTGCGGCCCGTCTGGCAAGACTTTGCAGCGCCTGTTTCTTACTGCCAACACGTAGATTTGCTATCACGCTCTCTTCGCTAAGCAGTTCAGAGATTTCCATTTTTCCCGCCTTGTCAATAAGCTAACGTTTTACAAAACGTTCAGCGTCGATGAGAGCCTTTCACTTTGGTTTCATTTATAAAGTGATGCCCCAAGTTTTTGTTTTGTTGCAAAATCAAATTTTAAACGCCGACGTTCAAAATTGCTTTGCGCTCATATCTGCTCAAAGCCATGATGATCATAGGCCTCGCATTACAATTACAGAAATTGCACGAAATCAGAAAAAATCAACTGAAAGTTCATATCTTAGCGGATTCACAGATATGTCTTAATTATTATTTTTGTTTTAAACCGATCAAACAACATTGATCTCAATAGACTATCACAAAGTCAACCATGTCCTTAACAGGGAAAGGTTGGCGATTTTTCCAAACACTCCCATAAAGAAAGACCGCCCTTCACCAACTGCTCTTCAGAGAAAAAGACATATAATTGCAAAAAGACTCATAGACGGATAGGCCTATAGGTTCTTATAGCACAGACATTCTACAAGATGAAAAGTCTTAGGAGGACAACCTTCAGCCTCGCCATAGGTTCAATCGCACGGTTCCTCGCCTCCCAAAAAGCCAGTTCAGATATATCATCTGCCCTCTTCATCTTGCAGCACGCCTAAAATTACAAGCCATATAAAGCCACAAAACGAAATAAAATTGAAGAGGCGAGGAGCCTAAAGCATAATTATTTTTCAGCGCCCAGCGCAATCTCTGGATCGACCCAGCCTAAATTGCCGTCAGAACGGCGATACAGCATGTTCAAACGACCATGCGCTTTGTTTTCAAACAAAATTGCTGGTGAATCCGCAAGATCCATATGCATCACAGCATCAGACACGGTCATGCTTTTGATATTATGTGCCATTTCTGCGATAACGAGAGGCGCATCCCCAGCAGGAACGGCGGTGTCTTCATCATCAATTTCATGTTCGTCTAAGGGCGGAAGAATAGCATAGCGTGCTTCAGCCAGCTCTGCACTGCCATTCTCTTTATGATGATCGCGCAAACGACGTTTGTAACGACGTAATCTTTTTGCGATTTTATCCGCCGCAAGGTCGAAAGATGGATAGGCTTCATCTGCTTCGGCATGGCCTTGCAACTGGATGCCGCGACCGACATGGACCGAAATTTGGACGCGAAAAAGATGAGCTTCGCGGGAAAACACCACGGCTGCCTCAATAGGCTTATTAAAGTATTTTTCCGTGATGGTCTCAAGAGCCTCACGCACATGAGTTGTGAGCGCTTCGCCCACTTCCATCTGCTTGCCTTTGACCGATAATTGCATTGGCGGCTTCCGTTTGTTATTTTGAATCTGTAACGATCATTGACAACACACCCATCTAGCGCAGCGCCGGGGACAAAAGATTTTTCTTTTGTCGGGCCACGGCCCTCGCTTTCTCTGTCTCTTTGCATCAATTTTTTTAAACACAAAAACATGCTCCGAACGAATCTTTTATGAGGCTCGATGCACGCGCTTGCGCAAAACAGCTAGAGACAGGGTCCATTGTCAAATTTTGGACGATTATTATCGAATTTCAGAGAGATCCCAATCGATTGGGCTCGCCTCATCCAGGAGCGGTTGGCAGCGATATCAACATTATCCCGCGCCAAGGTCCTTTCCCGTGGCTTCATTTTAATGAGAGTCTCACTTGACAATTGCGATACAAAGTGCCCACCCCATTAAAGGGCGACACGATAGGTTTCACATCACACGAAGTCAAGCTAAAGCCTCTCTGAAAACCCCTTTCACAATCGTTTTTGCGCCCTCCTCATATTTTTATGTTGCCATAGGGAAGCGCGCTGTCAACTAAATGTGATAATCTTTCGTCTTTTCTATGAAGTTTTTTGGAAAATGCCTATTTCCTGCCCAGCATCGACCTTGCTCAAGGCATTGGTCCAGCAAAAGACATTGTGCGAACGTTAGAGCCTTTTGCGTGATGATAGACTCACGCAAAAGGCTCTCTCTTATTGTTTTTG
>DDLW01000103.1 GCA_002340345.1 Alphaproteobacteria bacterium UBA2562
CCTGTTGCGCTGAGGATGACGTTGACTTCATCGTCATGGTGGCCCTTGAGATAGTTTCGGCCCTAGAGCATTTCATTTTTATCTTGAATCAGTGGAAATGCTCTATGTCTTTATTTTTGCCGCAAAACGCATGGTTAAAGTGTTTCCACTTTAACCAGCTTTGCTCTAGGGTTTCCCCATGTCTTTCAAGCGTTATATTCTGACTTTGTCTTGCCAAGATCAGTCTGGCATTGTTGCGGCGATGACGGGGAAGCTCGCGGAAGCTGGCTGTAATATTGTTGAAAGCACACAGTTTGGTGACCCCATGACCAATCTGTTTTTCATGCGTGTTGTTTTCGATGCGCCTCAAACAGGCTCCGAGGCTGACCTCCATCTGTGCTTAACACCCAGCGCGGAACATTATCACATGACATGGGCGCTCCATGATGCCACACGCCGTGCCCGGGTGATTGTCATGGTGTCGAAATTTGACCATTGTCTGTTGGATCTTCTGTATCGGCAAAAGCTTGGGGTGCTGCCAATCGAGATTATTGCCATTGTCTCAAACCATGCGCAGAGTGCTGCAACAGCGGCTTTGCATGATGTGCCCTTTCGGTTTTGGCCTGTGAGCGCAGAAACCAAAGAAGAGTCTGAGAAAAAGCTCCTGGCTTTGGTAGAGGAAAGCCAAGCCGATTTGGTGGTGTTGGCCCGGTATATGCAGATTTTATCGCCAAATTTGGCGCAAATCTTGATGGGAAAAATCATCAATATCCATCATTCTTTCTTACCTGCTTTTAAAGGGGCCAAGCCTTATCAACAAGCCCATGCGCGCGGTGTGAAATTGATTGGCGCAACAGCCCATTATGTGACCCCTGATCTTGATGAAGGCCCGATCATTGAACAAGACACAGAACGGGTCACCCATGCTCTTTCGGCGGCAGATTTGGTTGCGATTGGACGGGATGTTGAAGCAAAAGTGCTGGCCCGTGCTGTGAAATATCATGTTGAACATCGTGTTTTTTTGAACAACATTAAGACGGTGGTTTTGCGCTGAGGTCTTTAAAACATGGTTTCCAAAGGACAGGTCCTTTGGCCGCCGGAGGCAAGCACCAAAGGGCGTGCCCTTTGGAACTTCTCTTGCGCAAGAATAAGGAAAAATCGTGACCCAATCGAGCCTGCACAGCGAGACCGTTCAAATGCCATTATTACCAATTGTGCGTGATGTGCCCGCCTTGCGCCGCAAGGTGGGCGAATGGCGTGCGGCTGGGGAGCGTGTGGCTTTGGTCCCGACAATGGGGGCCCTCCATGAAGGCCATCTTGCGCTTGTCCAGGGGGCAGCCCAGCACGCAGATCGGGTTGTTGTTTCGATTTTTGTCAACCCCTCGCAATTTGGCCCGCATGAGGATTTCGAGGCTTATCCACGCACAGAACAAGAGGATGCTGGGAAGCTCACGGCCATTGGGACAGATCTGCTTTATGCGCCTTCTGTCGACGTGATGTATCCCAAGGGCGATGTCACAGAGATCACAGTCCCCATTGTCAGTGAAGGGCTTTGTGGGGCCGCAAGACCAACCCATTTTGCGGGGGTTGCGCGGGTGGTGACAAAATTGCTTTTACAAGTCTTACCAGATATCGCTGTGTTTGGCGAAAAAGATTACCAACAACTGCAAGTGTTAAAGCGCTTGGCCAAGGATTTGTTTTTATCTTTAGAGATACAAGGTTTTCCGACACAGCGCGCCGAGGATGGTTTGGCCTTATCCTCGCGCAATGCCTATTTAACCGCCGAAGAACGTCAACTTGCCCCACTGCTCCATAAAAGCTTACAAGATTTAGCACAGTCTTTGCGCGGAGGAGCGGCGGCGGCCCCTTTATTGGACGCAGCAAAAGAGGCTCTCTGTGCGGCGGGGTTTGGAAAAATTGACTATCTCGAATTACGCGCTGCCGAAGGCCTTGCCCCGCTTGAGCGCTTATCAGAGCCAGCACGCTTGTTGGTCGCCGCACATCTCGGTAAAGCAAGACTGATCGATAATATTGCGGTTTAGAGAGCAATTCCTATGAATTTTTTTCTGTCGCCAGAATAAAAGCTGGGCACTCGGAAAAAACCTCATGGATCGATTTTTATGCGCTTAAATATCAATGTTTTGCGAAATAAAAATTTGACAAAATTCGATTTTTCGAGATGTCCAGAAGCATGGGTTTTTTCAGACTGTCCAAGTTAAAAAGAATCCCGCGATATTACAATTTAAGATTTTATAAAATAGTCTTGGATTAACCAATCTTTTGGCAACCAGGGCCAGAGAGCATACTCATGCCACCAGAGAGCGGGGTGACGGCGATTTGGGTGCTGATGCGCTCTTTCAGAGGTTGAACATGGGAAATCACGCCGATGAGTTTGCCGTCTTTTTGGAGTTCGGCGAGGGTGGTTAAAGCAACCTCGAGGGTCTCCTCATCCAGGGTGCCAAAGCCTTCATCGAGGAAAAGAGACTGAATCTGGATGGTGCGACTGGCCATTTGTGACAGGCCCAAAGCCAAGGCAAGACTGACAAGAAAGCTCTCGCCACCAGACAGGGTTTTGGTCGTCCGCCAAACTCCCGCTTGATAGCGATCATAAACCCGCAGATCGAGGATATTACGGTTCTTCTCATCAATATCTTGCTGCGGCAAACGGGCCAAGATATAGCGGTCAGAGAGCTTGGCCAATTGTTGATTGGCCTGGGTCAATACATGATCAAAGGTCAAGCTTTGGGCGAAGACTCGAAATTTCTGGCCGTCAGCTTGGCCGATTAGGCTATCAAGCTGGGCCCAGCGGGCGCAGTCTTGGCTTTGTTGATCGATGGCGGTTTGCTGATGGGCAAAGCGTTTTTGGTTTTCGGCATGGTCTTCTAAGATCAATGTGATTTCGGTTTGTTTGGCAATCAGCTCTGTCTGGGCTTGATGCTGTTTTGTTTCGGCCTCTTGGATTTTTGGGAGGGACAGATTTGTGAGGTTTTTTCGGCGCTCTGCTGTCAGCTTTTCTGTAAGATCGATGTCTTGATGTTTAAGGGCCGTATGACGTTCTTGAAGCTCTTGTTGGGTTTTCTCTAGGGTCTCGCGGTCTTCTGGCGAGAGGATCGCCTGGCAATAGTCTTGTTCTGTCGCGAAACCAAGGGTTTGGCACTGGTGCTGAAAGGCATTTTCTAAGCTTTGGAGACTCTGCTCTGCGGGCTCAAGGCGGTTTTGAAGGTCTTTTTGTGTTTGCTGTGTGCGATCCACGGCCTTCTGGGCGTTTGTAAGATGTGTCCGTGATTGGGTTTGGGCGTGTTCAGCTTGGGCCAAAAGCTGTTCTTGGGCTTTTTCCGCAAGGTCGGGATCTTGATCCCCAAAAAGCGCGTGGCGATTTTCCTGTGTCGCCTTGATGTCCGCGCGGGCGGCAGCCAGATGAGAATGCCCGATGTCAAGGGCTGTTTTTTGATCGCTGAGACGGTTTTCCCGTTCTGTGCAGGCACTTTTCGCTGCGGAAATGGTGAGGGTGAGGCTGTCAAGATGCTTGGCTTGTGTGAGCCAGTCATCGCGGCGCTGTCTCAGGTCGGTAAGATATAGGGCACTGTCTGTGGCAGAGACGCTGTCTGAGACCCCATAAGGCTTTAAAGCCGCTTGAAAATCGGCTTCCGCCCTGTGGACAGCATTTTGGGTTTCTAGAGATTTTTCACCCCATTTTTGACAATCATGTTGTGCATCTTGGAAGCAAGTGCTTGTGGTTTGTCGCTGGGTTTCGGTTTTTGAAAAAAGGGCGCGGGCGTTTTCTAGGGTCGATCCTAAGGCCTTCAGGGCCTCTTCTTGGGTGTCGATATTTTGGTTTTGTGCTTCAAGGGTCGCGAGCGCAGGCGTGAGCGCTTCGAGCTTATGCGCGAGCGTCTTCGCCAGGCTCTCATAAGGGGCGCTTTGGGGGGAGAGAGAGGGGGCCTCATCAGAAAAAGCGACCTCCGAGCACTGTTGATGAAAGACGGTTTCTGCGTCTTTTAAAAAGCGCTGCTCTTCCCTTAATCTTGTGCGCAGATTTTGGAGGCGTTCTTCTTGTCTTGCTTTGACGATTTCGCCCTGTTTCAAGGCCTCTTCGGCCTGTTTCAGGGCCTGTTGCGCATTGTCTAAATCTTGCTGGGCGTTTTGTGAGGGGGGGAGAGCCTTGGGGTCCTTATAAGGGTGGTCAAGGGCACCGCAGAGAGGGCAGGCTTCATGGTCCTGCAATTGGGCGCGGGCCTCTTCAAAGCTGCGATACTGATCTTGCGCGGCCAAGGCTTTTTGGAGACCCTCGATATGCTGGCCCGCTGTCATCACAAGATTTTGCTGTTCGGCAAGGGTTTTCTGATGCTGTTCAAGCTCTGCTTTTTGGCCAAGCCCTGCTTCTGTTAAGTTTTCACACTGTTTTTCATGCTGTTGGATCTGGGTGAGAATCGTTTGTAGCGCGGTCAGCGCCTTTTGACGGGCATGGAGGTCTTTTTCTGTTTGGCGCAGTGCCGCCCGTGTTTGGCCTTGGAGAAGATCTGATAACCTGGTTTCAGCCTCTTTCTGGGCGAAGAAACAGCGTTCGACCTCTTGCTGGGCGCTTTCGGATGCTTTTATGGCGCTTTCGAGCGCTGTTTTTGTCTTTGCCGCTGTTTCTTGGGCGGCTTTATGCGCCTGTTGGTCGTTTTTTTGTCTCTGTGAGAGCTCTTGGAGAGCCTCAGCCTGTTTTTCAAGGAGGGGAAGATCTTGGAGAAGCGCCTGATCTTGGGCCTGTTTCTTTAAAAAGGCTTCGATCTTGTTTTTTTCGAGATCATGTTGCTGAAGATCCTCCTTGTCTTTGTTCTGTTCTTTTTGAAGGGCTTCATATTTTTCTTTTTGGTCATGCAGCTCTGCCTTTTGTTTTTCGGCGGCATCGGTCTTATGCTTTAAGCTTCCATCCAAGGCGCGTATTTGGATCACGAGAGGGCGCAGATCTTCAAGCGCTTTTTTTTCGGCAGTGACAGCGCTCTCGGCCATTTTGAAATGGTCCTGGGCGGCTTGCAAAAGCTTTTCTTGTTCTGGCAAGGTGGCACGGGCGCTGGCGAGGGCGTGTTTGTCTTTTGTCACCTGGTTGCGCTGACTGGTTAACCCGCTATAGGTCGCGCTGAGGTCTAGAGCTTTCAGGCCTTGCTGTAGGCGCTCCTTTTTTGGCGCAAATGCTTTTTGAGCTTCGGCAAGAATATTTTGTTTTTCTTGAAGATCGGCCTGTTCTTGTTCAAGCTTGCTGATCTCTTGATGCCAAAACCGACAGGCTTCAAGATGTTTAAGCTGGGACGTCAAAGTCGCTTTTTCTGTTTCAAGCTGGGCATAATTAGCGTGATAGGCCTGTTGTTCCGCCGCCGAAAGCAGATTCAGCCCCTTTTGCGTGGCAATCAAGGCCTCTTTTTTGGCCTTCTCGGCCTTTGAGCGTTCATAGACCGCCTTGGAAATCTCGCCATAAAGGGCGGTTCCCGTAATTTGCTCTAAAAGAGGCCCTCTTTCGGCTGTGCTGGCCTGCAGAAACGCTGCAAATTCCCCTTGGGCCAACAATATTGAACGGGTAAAACGGTCAAAATCAAGACCTGTCAGGCCGGTGATGGCCTCTTCCATCTCTTTCAGTTTTTCACACAGGATATGGCCGGTTTCCGCGCCATCACAGGCTTTGGAAAGTTCAAAGTCGGGACTTTGTAAAGCGCCGCCAGGTTTTTTGTGGGCCCGGCGTTGGGCCCAAAAGCTGCGATATCGCCGTGGTTTTAAACTTTCAGGATCTTGGACTTCAAAAAAAACCTCCGCAAAACAGCTTCCCGTTTGGCGTGACATGAGGGCATTGTTGTTTTGGGTTATTTTCCCAAGCCTGGGCGTGCGGCCATAAAGGGCAAGACATATGGCATCGAGCAGGGTGCTCTTGCCCGCCCCCGTCGGGCCAATAATGGCAAAAAGACCGTCATAGAGAAAGTGGGGGTGGGTAAAATCAAGTGACCATTCCCCAACAAGCGAATTGAGATTTTGGAAGCGTAAGGATAATAAGCGCATGCAAGGATACTCGGTCTTGGCTGAAGGACCTAAGGAGACCTTTTAAAAAAGCTTTTTGAGAGACTTTTTCTCGAAAAAGTCGCCCCTTTCGCGTCAGCGAAAAAACTAGAGCATTTCGTTTTTAACTTGAAGCAGGTGAAATGCTCTATATCTTTGTTTTCACCGCAAAACGCATGGTTAAAGTGATCCCACTTTAACCAGCTTTGCTATAGCTTTTACGAAAGTAGATCTTTCTCCGCAAGACCTACCACAATTTCTTGATACGCCGCCCTTAAATCAGCCCGCTGGCTGTCGGGAATGCCATGGCGATCGAGGCAGACCTCAAACACATCTTGCGGGCTAAGATTTTCTGGCAGCGGTGCTGGACTCTCATCCTCTTGATACCCCCCTCCCATGGTGCGGTTATTGCGCAAGCACAGCAGATCAAGGGGACTGTCGGCAAGGCGTGTATCGACTTTCTCACGCAGATCCGGGAGAAGTTCGGCGCCGTTATAGGTGATTTCCAACCAAATCGGTTGGGCTTCTGCTTTGAGGGAAGTGATCTCTTGTGCAATATGGGACCAATCGCCTGAAATTTGCGCAAGGCGTTGGAAACAGGGGATCGGGAGAGGCTCTATCGCCGGATTCCGGTCTTCAAAAACGATCTTGTAAACGATTTTTTGCTGCTTGGCCTCGCCAAATCCCATGGGCAAGGGCGACCCACAATAGCGCATATGGTCTTGGCCCGCGACTTTTTGCGCCTGATGCAAATGTCCCAGCGCGAGATAATCGATATTGGGCGGAAAATGATGGGCGGGCATATGGGCCAAGGAGCCAATATAGAGATCGCGCACCCCATCGCCATCGGTGCGTGTGCCGCCAGCTGTGAACAGATGGCCCAGGGCGATGAGGGGCAGGGTGGGGTCTGTGGCTTGGCGAAGGGCCTCGGCCGCCGCGCAAACCTCTTTATAATGCTGGGCAAGGCCCGCAATCAATTTTGCACTTTTATCCTCAAAGCTTTCGCCTGCTTCAACTCGACGAACATCACGATCTCTGAGATAAGGCACCGCGCAAAGAATGGCTTCAGGGTGGCCGCTCTCGGTTTTGAGCAGTAAGACTTCTTCGGTTGCAGGATCCCCCTGGGCTGCCCCGACCACATGAATGTCGAGGGTGCGAAGCATGGCCGCCGGGGCTTCCAAGAAGGTTGGCGAATCATGATTGCCGCCAATAATGACCACATGGCGGCAGCCGGTCTGACGCACTTTGCTCAAGAAATTAAAATACAACGCTTGCGCCCGATTGCTGGGGGTTGTGGTGTCAAAAACATCACCGGCAATCAGCAACAGATCAATGTTCTGCGCGTCTAAAGCTTCAAGCAACCAGTCGAGAAAAGCGGCAAATTCAGGGTCCCGTTGCCGCCCATAAAGGGATCGGCCAAGATGCCAATCTGAGCTGTGAAGAATCTTCATAAAATCGATGATCAAAAGACAAAAAGGTTTCCAAAGGACAGGTCCTTTGGCCGCCGGAGGCAAAAAGAGCCTGAAAGGCTCTTAAGCGAGGCACGCCGCTATTTCGCGCTTTTGAGGGCCGCCTTAAACCAACACATTCAAAATAGAGCCACGGGGCAAGGTGCGGGGCAGTGTTGACAACCAGTTTAGATCGAGGACATCCAGAGGAAATTGCGGATCTTCCCAGTCATCATCGAGGGCTAAGCGCACCCTCTGCCGGAGTTCGGACAATTGGCGACGGGCGGGGACGGATTTGGGGGGGCCGACACGGGTTGGACCGGTACGCACATCCATAGCAATGATCTTTTCATATCAATGGCGGTAAAAAGCATTCTGTGTCTATGAAACCAAGAAAACACCGTTGCTTTGGCTTTTGCCATAGACGCCACAAGCCAAATGCATTTGACTTGATGTTTCTTAGGGTGGTGTTTTTAGGGTGATGCTTTTTACAATTTAAGCGTTTCACATAATCCTTGGGACTATAAACCTTCCCTTAAGATAAAAAAAGCAGAAATCATCGATTTTGGATATTTTACAATTTTATAGGATTTTACGGGTCTTGGAAGACGGCCTTGAGGCATAGACAGTTGGGGCATCGACCAGGGCGATGTCCTAGAGCCTTTCACTTTTAT